>NZ_JBPPND010000044.1:0-2052 GCF_051306395.1 Methyloceanibacter sp. | reverse complement strand
ACAAGAAGGCCTGAGGTTGAGTGGGTGCAGCAGGAGTTTAGACCAACAGCAAGGCCAGTTCGGATTCCGGTTCTGGTCGAACTTTTCCACTCATCCCGCGTTGATGCAGTGCAACAACCGCGAGGACGACCCGATGACGATGACCGCCGATGACATCCCCCAGCTTCTTAGGGCGCTCGACGAAGCCCTTTACACGCTGGAAGGCATCAAGCGCCGCGCGGCAACTGGCGCCACCGCTTTGAACCCGGACTGGCATTGCAGCGACATCGAACAATTTGCGTCCGATGCGCTCGATAACCTGTCCGCGCTGATGACGAAGCCCGAGCCGCTATGCGTGGCCGCCTAGCCCGGCTTTCTCCCGGCTGGCTCTTTGAGCGAGCGGTCAGGCTATAGTTTTCGCGGGCTGGTCTTGGCCGAGGATTGACCAAGCGGTGAGGCTGCCGCCTGTTGGGCGGCCTTGGCACTCGCATCGCTGATCCTCTCTTGTTGGCGTTCGGGCTCAGATGCGGCGCAGCCGCGCCGTCTCACAATCGCCGCGCTGCCAGCAGGAACACGTCACGCATGGGGCAAGCCGATGCGAAGGCAAGCTTCACGCGCCGGACGCTGATCGTGACCAGCGCGCCGATCTTCAGCAAAGCGAGACGGATGGTGCCGCAGGTCGCCTTTTCCAGCTTGGTTCCGGCGAGCCCGATGCGTCGCACCGCGCACATCAGGACGTAGGCAAAGGACGACAGCCACAGGCGCAACTGGTTCGCGCGCATGGTGGGCGCCGGCGTCCGGTCGGCAAAGAGATCGCCCTGGCATTCCTTCAGCCGGTTCTCCATCTCGCCGCGCTGGCAGTACACGTCCTCGTAAAGGAAGCGCGCCGGCCCATGTGCGGCATGTATGTTGGTCACGATGAATCGCGGGTTGGCCTCGTCCTTCGTCCATTCGGCTTTTCCGATCACGCGCCGTTTGGCGCTCCAGCTCTTGCGCGTGCGATAGTCAAAGTCGGCGAAGACGCGCGCCGGCTGGCTTGTCCGCTTGGCCTTGCGCCGGGCTTTGCGCATTTCGGGCGCGATCCTGGCTACGAGCCGTCGGTTGCCTGCAAGGCCCAGCACGTATTGCACGTCGTTGGCCTCGCACCACGTCATCAGGTCGTCGCGGCAGAAGCCGCTGTCGGCGCGGATCACGACGGTGGTGCTGGGCCAACGCGCACGGATCTTGGCGACGATGCGCGCCACTTCGCCGACGCTGCCGTCGGCGGCATCGACGCTGGATGTGCGCAGCTTGGCGGCCAGCAGATGCCGACCGCAGAAGATATACAGCGGCAGGTAACAATAGCAGTCGTAATAGCCGTGGAAGTGCCGGCCTTCCTGCTCACCATAGAGAGGATCATCGGTAGCATCGAGATCGAGGACGATGCGCGACGGTGGTTCGGCATGAGCGTCGAGAAAGATGTCGACGAACAGCCGCTCGATGGCCCCGCCATCGTGGTCGAGCTTGTGGTGACGGTCGAGGCCGATCTTGCCGGCATGCTCCAACCGGTTCAACGTCGACTTGCCGGCGAGCCGGCCGCCCGGCTTGTCGAGCACGGCGGTGAGAGCCGGGTCGTGGCGCAGCGCGTCGTGATCGATCAGGTCCTCGTAGCCGAGCGCGATGCCAAAGATGCGCTGGCGCAGCAGATCGGCCACCGAGTGCGTGACGGCATCGGTAAATCTGAGATCCGTAAAGCAGCGGGCGAGCCGGTCGGTGAGTTTGATCGAGCGGTCAGCTGCCGCGAGCAACACGACACCACCGTTCGACGTAATGGCGCCGCCGTCGAAAGCGCCCACAAGTTTGCGCTTGGCAGAGCTTCCAAGGTCCAGTTCTTCCTGGCTACACTGTGTCGGCATCGGGGAGCTCTCCTGCTCAAGCGCAAGGCTTTGTCGCAGAAGAACTTTCGCTGAGTCGGAGCCCCGATGCTCTTCACGACTGGGAGAAGTTCAGGCTAGGCCATTGCCGACCGCTAAATAAAACACATTCACAAATAGGTTTGATTTCTCGCCGCCAGACCACTCGACGAAATAAGAG
>NZ_JBPPND010000043.1:0-29500 GCF_051306395.1 Methyloceanibacter sp. | reverse complement strand
GCGTCGCGGCAAGGTGCAAGACGGGCGGTTTGCACACAAGTCTTCATAAAGCCGCAAGGCTTGCGGCGGCGCCGTGGCGAGCGCTAACGTGCAATGCCGAGAAAAAGCCGGGATTGCGTCCCGGCCTCGCCCAGTTCCTCTGGCACAACAGGCTCAACGGAGGGGATTTGAGATGTATTCGGTATTGTCATTATTGACCGGGGCCGTGCTGATCGGCCTGGTCTACGGGCTGAGCTTCCTGCCCACCGCCACGCTGGCGCGGTCCGACGACGAGCCGGGGCTCGGCGTGACCGACGATGCGCCCATGCCCGACGGCAGCGACACGGACGCCAAGCCCGGCGCCTAAAGATCCGGGCTATTGCCGCTCCTCTCGCGGCACGGCCGGGTCGAACGGCGCCCAGCGCGGCGCCTCCAACGTCCATAAAATTTTCTGCGGCTTGCCAAGCTCGGGGTTATCGAGCGTGCCGGCGCGCACGCCTTTGACCTGGCGGCGCGTCTCGGACTGGGTGAACACCGGCGTGCCGCAGACCGGACAGAAGGCGTGGGTCACCATGTCGCCCCTGTCGGCGCGGCTCGCATACTCTTTGATCTCGCCTTCGACGACGATGGCCTCGCTCGGGAAGAACACGTTGACGGTGGCGTTGCCCGCGCCGAGATACTGGCAGGTGCGGCACCAGCAGGCCCGCGTGGCGCGGGGCTCGGCTTCAATTCGATATCGTATTGCACCGCACAAACATCCCCCCGTAATCGTGCCACTACTCGCCATGTGCCGGATCCCCTTCAGAGGCCTGCAAACTGCGCAACAAAAATGGCCGGGGCAAGCCCTGCCTTCTGCCCCCCTGCCCAGCAATGATCACGATCTCGTCGCGAAATCGGTACATCCGCCGCGTAAGTCTGAGGCAGATGCGGAGGTCACAGATGGACGAGACGAAATTGTCTTTGCGCGCGGCCCTCGCGCAAGATCGGCTTGAGGAATTTGTGCGCCAAGCGCAGGCCCTTGGCGTGACGCTGGACACGGGATCGGATTTCGAACGCGGCCTCGCCCTGCTCATGGTGCGGCAGCGCAAAGATCAGGACGGGCAAGCGCCGTCGCATTCCGGCGGCTAGCGGCGCGCGACCGAACAAAAATGGCCGGGGCGGACCCCGGCCATCGTCGTTTCGATCCCCGGCGCTCGCCGGAGGGAAATGTGTAAGCCCGAGCCTAAATGCCCATGGCCTTGGCCTTGTCGAGCAGCGCCTGCGTCTGGCAGAGGCGATGTCGATCAGGCTCGCGCTTATCCCCGCAGCCCCAAGCGGCCTTATTCTGGCGACACTGAAGATGACCAGAAAGGGCTCTCTGTGCCTGTTATCAACATCCCGGCAAGCCTGCGCCGTCTAAGTTGGCTGCTCAACGCAAGCAGCGTCGAGGCAGCATTTCGCCAGCTCGTTTGCGCTGTCGAAGCGAAATTCGATCCCAACCAACCGCGCGTACCCGCCGGCAACCCGGATGGCGGTCAATGGACGGACGCTGGCGGAGGACGGGCCAGCGGCAGCGCTGAATCCTATCAATCGGCGATCGGTGGCAGTGCAGATGTTGCGGGGATCATCGCGTTCGCAAGACGTCAGCGGCTTGCCGGAAACCCTCTGAACTTCCAAAAATGCCTCTACCTCTGCTATCCGCTACTTGAGCGCAGGCAGCGCGCCGGTAGCGATCGCAACACCTGGGACTTCCACAAATGCATGAATGCCTGTCTTCAACGGAATCTCTAGGCGGAATATGATCATGGAAAAGGAACTAGCGTGGGAAATCGTGCGAGTTGTGTTTCGGAACTCAAGAGAGCTCCAGGAGTTGCTCGCGCTCTTGAAGGACCGCGCAACCTCTGATGACTATCAGGCTTTTGCACCCCGCGTCGCACAAGGCATCGATGCCATCAATGACGCCTTGCTGAACCCCGTGCTCGCGGCCCATCCAGAATTTTCCGATCGTATCAAAGCGGAGCTCGAAGCCCACGGCCGTATTGACTGAAGGCAAAGCAAAATGGCCGGGGCGAACCCCGGCCATCGTCGTTTCGATCCCCGGCGCTCGCCGGAGGGAAATGTGTAAGCCCGGGCCTAAATGCCCATGGCCTTGGCCTTGTCGAGCAGGCCCTGGGCCTGGCGGATCGAGGCGATATCGATCAGGCGGCCGTCGAGCGACACCGCGCCCTTACCTTCTTTCGCCGCCTGCTTCATGGCCTCGACGATGCGCTGGGCCTTGGTCACCTCGGCCTCGGACGGCGTGAACACCTGGTTGGCGAGATCGACCTGGGAGGGGTGGATGGCCCACTTGCCCTCGAAGCCGAGCACCGCGCCGCGCTTGGCCGCGGCCAGATAGCCGTCCGGATCGGAGAAATCGCCGAACGGGCCGTCGATCGGACGCAAGCCATAGGCGCGGCAAGCCACCATCATGCGGCTCAGCGCATAGTGCCAGGGGTCGCCCCAGTGATAATCGCGCTTGTCGCTATCGTCCTTGTCGGTCAGGACGCCGTAATCGGGGTGCGGGCCGCCAATGCCGACGGTGCGTGCGCGGGTCGACGCCGCGTAGTCGGCGACGCCGAAGCTCATGGCCTCGACGCGCGGGCTCGACTGGGCGATGGCCTCCACATTGGCCATGCCGAGCGCCGTCTCGATCAGGAGCTCAAGGCCGATCTTCTTCTCGTACTTCTTGTACTGCTCGATCTGCGTGACCAGCATGTCGATGGCGTAGACGTCCTGCGGCACGCCGACCTTCGGGATCAGGATCATGTCGAGGCGCGGGCAATTCTCCAGCACGTCGACGACATCCCGGTAGGCGTAATGGGTGTCGAGACCGTTGATGCGGATCATCATGGTCTTGTTGCCCCAGTCGATCTCGTTGAGACCCTGGATGATGTTCTTGCGGGCCTGCTCCTTGTCGTCGGGGGCCACGGCGTCCTCGAGGTCGAGGAAGATGACGTCGGCGCCGCCCTTGGCGGCCTTCTCGAACAGCGACGGGTTGGAGCCCGGCACGGCCAGCTCCGAACGGTGCAGACGCGGAGTCGCCTGCTGGATCAGGGTAAAGCTCATTCTACGGTCCCTCCTGGTTTAGCCTGTCGCGCCGAGACCGGCGGCAACGGTGTTGATGGAAAGCAGCAATGCCGATTTGAACGCTTCGCGCTCCTGGTCGTTGTCGCTCGCTCTAAATCGGCGGAGCAGCTCGACCTGCTCCCGGTTGACCTCGTTTATGGTGGGGAGCCTCTCGGCCAGAGAGGCGCGGAATTGCGGGAAGCGCTCCGCGGGCGAGGCGCTTCCGGACACTTTCAGCACCATCTTGGTGGTGAGCGCAAGCTCCTTCTCGATCAAGGCGAAGATGGTTTTGCGGACCGTCTCGTCAGAGACTAACCCCGCGTAATCGCTGGCGATTTCAAGATCCACGACGGCCAGGATCTTCTCCACCTCGTCGATGATCAGGCGGAACAGCCGGGACTCCTTGAACATCCGGTCAAGCAGCGCCGCGCCCTTGTCGCCGCGGACCTCAAGCATACTTTGGAGGGCGCTGCCCACCCCGTACCAGCCCGTGATGAGATGCCGGTTCTGGGCCCAGGCGAACACCCAAGGGATGGCCCGCAGGTCCTTCAGCGAGTTCGCGCCGAAGCGCCGCGCTGGCCGGGAGCCGATATTGAGCATCGAGATTTCTTCGAGCGGGCTCGCCGCCTGGAAATAGGTGACGAGGTCCGGATGGGTGATGAGCCCCGTATAGGCGGCCCGGGACGCGCCCGCCAAAGCCTCCATCGCGTCGTCGAATTCGCGGCTCGGCCGAAGCGCCCTCTCCCGCTCCGACTTCAGGGCATGCTCCAGCACGGACGAGGCGAGTAGCTCCATCTGATAGAGCGACGTGCCCTTATTGGCGTATTTGTAGGAGACCACCTCGCCCTGCTCGGTGACGCGGAAGCGGCCGCGGATGGAGCCGGCAGGCTGGGCCGCGATCGCGCGTCCGGTGGGCGCGCCGCCGCGCGACACCGAGCCGCCTCGGCCGTGGAAGAAGGCGATCGCCGTGCCCGTTTCCTCGCCCACATGGGTAAGGCTGACTTGCGCCTTGGCGAGCTCCCAGTTGGAGGCCACGAAGCCACCGTCCTTGTTGGAGTCGGAATAGCCGATCATTACTTCTTGCAAACCGCCCTGCCAATGGGTGGAGCGGCGGATAAGCGGGATGGCGAGCGCCTCGCGCATGATGGCGGGCGCGGCGCGCAAATCGTCGATGGTCTCGAACAGCGGCACGATCGGCATGGCGCAGATCTCCGTGCCAGCCGTGTCGAGGAATAGACCGCCTTCCTTGGCAAGCAGATAGGCGCCGAGAATGTCGTCGACCGAGCGCGTCATCGACAGAATGAACGAGCCGAAGGCGTCGCGGTCGAGCCCGCGGCGGATTTCGGCTGCCTGGGCGAACATGGCGATCAGCTCGGTCGTCTCCGCCGGTAGCGCATCGATCACACGGTCGGTGGTGAGCGGGCGCGCCAGCTCGTGTAACAGCCAAGTGCGCCATTCGCGGCTGCCGAGCTCCGGCGGATCGCCTTCCCCATGGCCGGCGCCCGCCCACCACAAGGATTGCAGAGCCTGGGTCGTGCGCGTGGTGTTTTCGCGCAGATCGAGCCGCACGGTCGAGAAGCGGAACAGTTCCACGGCGCGCCGCACGGGGCGCACCAGATCGGCGGCGATACTGTGGCTATTGGTTTCTTCCAGCGCGCGCTCCACCAGGCGCAGTTCGTGAATCAGTTCATCGGCGCTGGTGTAATGCGGCGTACCAAGATCGAGCTCCTGACCCTCCGCCCGGCGCATGCTGGCGTCGAGCTTGCGCAGCATGCAGGTGAGGAACTGCCGGTAGGGCTCGCCGGGATTGCGCTGGGCGATGATCTCCTGCTCGCCGCTCATGCTGAGCGCATGCCCCAGCTCCTTGCGGAAGCCTTGCGGCACGGGCAGCGCGCGTTCGGTAATCGACAGGACGCGCGCGAGCGCCACGATCCGCTCCCGGTAGTGACGCAATGCGGCGAGCGCATTCTGGCGCAGCGTCCAGCCGGTCACGCTCGTGGTGACGTGCGGATTGCCGTCGCGGTCACCGCCGATCCACGAGCCGAACTGGAAGAAGGGCGGCAGCTCGAACTCCTGGTCCGGGTAGTTGCGCTTGAGCGCCCCCTCGAGCAGCGCCATCATCTCCGGCGCCTTTTCGAATAGCGTCTCGTCGAAGAAATGGAGCCCGCGCAAGACTTCGTGCTCGACCGTGGGCTTCTCCAGATGGAGCTCGCCGGTCATCCACACGAGCTCGATCTGATCGCGGATGTCGGCGAGGATCGCTGCCCGCTCCCGCTCCGTCCAGCGCGCGCCCTCGAGCTCCCGCAGGAGGAGATAGACCTTGCGGTACTTCTCCAGCACCGTGACGCGCTTGGACTCCGTGGGATGCGCGGTGATGACCGGGCGGATGCGCAAAGATCGTAAGAGATCCTCGATCTCTTTCGGCGCGATGCCGTCTTGCACCGCCTCGGACAGCACATGGTCGAATGTGCCGCGCAAGGACTCGCGTCCCCGCTCGCGCTCGATATGGCGGCGGCGACGCATGGCCGCGTTCTGATCGGCAATGGACAGAAGCTGGAACCAGATGCCTTGGGCCTGCAGCGCGCGGGCCATCAGCTCCGGCGAGAAGTCGGAAATATTGGCGCCGCCGGCGAACACCGCCTCGATCTCGGGCTGGTGGCGGCGGACCACGTCCATAAGGAGGTCGAAGAGGATATCGGCGGCATCCCTGGGCGAGGTTCCGCCGATAAGCGCGGGCGCACCCGCCTCGGCTTCAAGCTCCGACTGTTGCAGCTCCTCGTTCATGACAACGCTGGCACTCCGATCGCGCCGATCGGTTTTGAGTGGCCGGACCGGGCGTCCCCCGAATGTCCGGCATCCTAATTCCTTCGCCAGCACCGCCGCAAAGAGAGGCGCAGTGGAGCCGTCAGACTCCACTCGCAACCTTTAGCCTTCGGAACGGCCGGGCGTCGCCGCCCGGCGCCTCCCTTAAGCCCCGAGCACCTGCGCCACGGTCGAGCCGAACTCGCTCGGATTGGGCGCAACCGTGAGCCCGCACGAGCGCATGATCTCGGCCTTCTCGGCGGCGCTGTCGCCGGCCGCCGAGATGATGGCGCCGGCATGGCCCATGCGGCGCCCCTTGGGCGCAGTCAGGCCGGCGACGAAGCCGATGACCGGCTTCGACATGTTGTCCTTGATCCAGGCGGAGGCCTCGGCTTCCTGCGGGCCGCCGATCTCGCCGATCATCAGCACGGCTTCGGTCTCCGGGTCCTCCTCGAACAAAGCGAGGTGGTCCAGGAAGGACGAGCCGTTGATGGGGTCGCCGCCGATGCCGACGGACGTGGAGATACCGATGTCGTGCGCCTTCATCTGCGCGGCCGCCTCGTAGCCAAGCGTGCCGGAACGCGAGATCACGCCGACCTTGCCTTGCAGATAGATATGCCCCGGCATGATGCCGAGCATGGCCTTGCCCGGGCTGATGATGCCCGCGCAGTTCGGGCCGACCATCATGGTCCGCTGGTCGCGCGGATAACGCATCAGATAGCGCTTCACCCGCATCATATCCTGCGCCGGGATGCCGTCGGTGATCGAGCACACGAGCTTAATGCCCGCGTCCGCCGATTCCATGATGGCGTCGGAGCAGAAGGCCGGCGCCACGAAGGTGATGGACGCTTCCGCGCCCGTCTCCTTGACGGCTTCCTTCACGGTGTTGAACAGCGGGCGGTCGAGATGCCGGCCGCCACCCTTGCCCGGCGTCACGCCGCCGACCACGTTGGTGCCGTACTCGATCATCTCCTTCGCGTGGAAGGTGCCCTTGTCGCCGGTCATGCCCTGGACGATCACCGGTGTTTTTTCGTCGATCAGAATGCTCATTACGTTTTCTCTCCGATGACCTGCTTTACGCCGCCTGCAGCTTGCCTTGGCACGCCGCAACCGCTTTCTCGGCCGCTTCGGCCAAGGTCTCGGCGGTGATCAGCTTGAGCCCGCTCTCGGCGAGGATCTTGCGGCCCTCCTCGACATTGGTGCCGGCGAGGCGCACGACGAGCGGCACCTTGATGTCCAGATTCCCGCAGGCCTGAACCACGCCCTTGGCCACCCAGTCGCAGCGATTGATGCCGGCGAAGATGTTCACCAGGATGGCTTTCACATTTTCGTCGGACGCGACGAGCTTCATCGCCGTCTCGATGCGGTCCGGCGAAGCGCCGCCGCCAACGTCGAGGAAGTTCGCCGGCTCGCCGCCTGCGTGCTTGATCATGTCCATGGTCGCCATGGCGAGGCCCGCACCGTTCACGATGCAGCCGATCTCGCCATCGAGACCGATATAGTTGAGGTTGTGCTCCGCGGCCTGCGCTTCGCGCGGGTCCTGCTGCGAAGGATCGTGCATGTCGGCCACGTTGTGGCGGCGGAACAGCGCGTTGTCGTCGAACGACATCTTGGCGTCGAGCGCCAGCACGCGGTCGTCCTTGGTCACCACCAGCGGATTGATCTCCAGCATCTGGGCGTCGCAATCGCGGAACGCACGATAGGCGTTCATGATCGTCGACACGGCACTCTGCGCCTGCTTGATGCTCAAGCCGAGCTGGAAGGCGATCTCGCGCGCCTGGAAGGCCTGAAGGCCAACGGCCGGCTCGACGATAACCTGAAGGATGGCGTCGGGATCGGTCTTGGCGATCTCCTCGATCTCCATGCCGCCCTGCTGCGAGGCGATGACCCGGATACGCTCTGCCTTACGGTCGAGCACATAGCCGAGATACAGCTCGCGATCGAAGGGCTCGGCCGCCTCGATATAGACGCGCTGCACGGGTTTGCCCTCGGGCCCGGTCTGGTGCGTGACCAGGCGCTTGCCGAGCATGGCCTGCGCCGCCTCGCGCACCTCGTGATAAGTCTTGCAGATCTTAATGCCGCCGGCCTTCCCGCGCGCACCTGCATGAATCTGCGCCTTGACCGCCCAGCTCCAGCCGCCGAGCTCGGTCGCCGCATACACGGCCTGATCGGGGCTAAAGGCCACGGCGCCTTTCGGCACCGGTACGCCGAAGCTACCCAGAAGTTCTTTCGCTTGATACTCGTGAACGTCCACGTCGTTCCTCCCTTCCTAGTCTCTTCGGCGGGCTATCGTTTGTTTGAGAGCCGGTTCCGAAAGGCCTCAGCTCACCTTGCCCTTTACGATGTCGTATGCCTTCTCGGTCGCGGCCTCTGCACCGTCAAGAAGACTCTCCAATTCGCTCAGCTTAGCGTCCACAAAGCTCTTGTCCGAGATCATTTTCGCATTGATGTAGACATTTAGCGCCGCACTTCGCAGCGCAGCATAAGCCGACAGCACGCCAACGCCGGCGTCGGAAATCACGTTGAGGTTGCCCTTTTCGGACGCCGCCAACGCCAGGTCGATGACCTCCCGTGCCAGATGGCAGCAGCCCAAGGGCACCTCGGTGGCCTGTTTCAGGGCCGCCTGGATGGTCTCGCCGCGCGCCGCCTTCTCGGAGTCCGTCTCCTTCGGCATGCCGTAGGCGGCCATCACCGTATCGAAGGCGCGCACGTCCTCCTGGATCATGCCGGTCAGCCGACGGCGCAAATCTTCGGCCTTGGCCAAAAGCTCCTTCATCTCGCCCTCGACCTCGGCATACTTCTTTTTGCCGATGGTGAGGTTGCAGACCATGCTGACCAGCGCCGCGCCCATGCCGCCCATGATCGCGGCCGCGCTGCCGCCGCCGGGCGTCGCATCGCTCGATGCGAGCGCGTCGAGGAACGGTTCGATCGCGGTGTCCTTGATCTCGGTCATCTAGGCCATCTCTTTGGCGAGCGCATAGATCTCCTCCGCGTCGTAGACGCCCTCGGAGCTCTCGAACAGCTTGGCGATGCAGGCCCGGTGCAGCTTGAGCTTCAGCCCGCCGATGCCGAGCGCGCCGAATGCGAGCTTGCCGTTGTAGTCCTTGCCCTTGTCGGTCGCCTCGATACCTTCAACGCCGAGCGGGGGCTGCGCGTTCACGTCGGCCAGAAGCTCGATATTTGGGTTGTTCTCCCACGCGGACTTGGGCAGCAACTGCACGCCGATGGCGCCGGCCGAATAGACGATATTGGCGTCCTTGACGGCTGCGGCACGCTCCTCATCCGTGGCGCCCGCAGCACCCGAAACCTTGATGCCGAAGCGCTTCTCGATGACCTTGGCGGCCTCCTCCGCGCGCTCCTTGGTGCGCGAGGTGATGGTGACGTCAGCGCCTTCCATGCCGAGGAAGCCCGCGGCGCGCATGCCGACCGGCCCCGTGCCCGCAAGCACCACGGCCTTCTTGCCCTTGAGCGGCATCGCTTTGGCGAGCAGCGCCACGCCGGCCGCGGCCGTCGTGTTCGAGCCGTTGGAATCGAGCATCACCGAAACGCGGAATGGGCCGAAGAAGCTCTTCTTCACCTTCTCGAACAGCGCCTCGCCCTTGGCCATGTTGCCGCCGCCGACGAAGATCGCGGTGTTCTGCTTGTCCTTGCCGCCACGGGTGTAGATGGTGCCGTCGACCAGCGCGCCCACTTTGTCGGGCGTCACGTTCGCATAGCCGGTGACGCGGTCGGCGCCGCCGTCATAGCCGACGACCGTGTCGAACACGCTCGGCATCTCGTCGGTATCGAACAGGAACAGCAGTTTCTTCATGGCGGTCGCCCCTAAAAGCTAAACGACGACGTTCTGCGGTTTTTCCGCGACGAACGCCTCGATGTTGTCGATCAGTTGATCGGCCAAGATCTGCATGGCCTCACGGCTCGCCCACGCCACATGCGGCGTAACGATGAGGTTCGGCATGTCGAGATCGAGCAGGATGTTGCCTTCCTTCGGCGGCTCCTTGGTGAGCACGTCGAAACCGGCGCCGGCAATGGTGCCGACCTTCAGCGCCTCGGCCAGCGCCGCCTCGTCCACGAGCCCGCCGCGCGCCGTATTGATGAGGATCGACGTCGGCTTCATCATCTTCAGCTCTTTGGCGCCGATCATGTTCTCGGTCTCGGGCGTGAGCGGACAATGCAGCGTGATGACGTCGCTCTCCTTGAGCACCGTCTCGAGGTCCACGAGGCCCTCTTGCGGAAACACGTCATAGGGCAGGATCTTCATGCCGAGACACTCGGCGCGCTTGGCCACTTCCTTGCCGATCGCGCCATAGCCGACAATGCCCATGGTCGACCCGGCGATGTCGCGGATCGGATGGTCGAAGAAGCAGAATTGATCGACTTCCGCCCAACGGCCGTTCTTTACGTCTTGCACATACGCCAGCAGGTTCCGGCGCAGCGCGAACATCAGCGCGATGACGTGCTCCGGCACGGTGTTGAAGGCGTAGTTGCGGATATTGACGACGGTGATGCCGTTTTCTTTGCAGTAGGCCTTGTCCACCACGTCGGTGCCGGTGGCGGCCACGGCGATCAGCTTCAGCTTGGGAAGCTGCTTCAGCACCTCGGCGCGCATCGGCACCTTGTTGATGAGGGCGATGGTCGCATCCTTGAGGCGGTCGACAATGTCCTCAGGGGTCCAGGTCGACTGGTACTCTGTATAGGTGTGCGGAAAGTCCGGCTTGCGTACATTGGCGCCCACCGACTCTCGATCGAGGAAGACGATCGCGTGCTCCACTGAACCTCCCCCTTCTCCTTGCGTCCGCGGGGCCACTCCCCACGCCACATTGAACCTCTCCGGAGCAAGGCCGCTCGCCCCGGTCGGCGTTCGTCCTGGCCTTGCGTTGAATGCTTGGCCTCTTACTCCGCGGCCATGCGCTGTTCGCCAGCGCCTCCGCGGAAACACTCTTGCGCCGCCGCCACGCCCGAGCCGGGCGCGATCTCGATGCCGACGTCGCGCATGGACATTTCGGCGCCGGCGAGGGCGCCGAGAAGCATCAGCTCGTTGAGGTCGCCGAGATGGCCGATGCGGAACAGCTTGCCCGCCATCTGCGACAGACCCGCGCCGAGCGCCAGGTCGTAGCGGCGATAGGCGCGGTCGATGACATCGGCGCCGTCGAAGCCTTCCGGCACCATGATCGCGCTCACCGTATCGGAATACCACTTGGGCTCCTTGGCGCAGAGCTTGAGCCCCCACGCCTCGACCGCGGCGCGGGTGCCGCTGGCCAGATGGCGATGCCGCGCGAACACGTTCTCAAGCCCTTCCTCGAACACGATGGCGAGAGACTCACGCAGACCGTAGAGCAGCGGCAGCGCCGGCGTGTACGGGAAGTAGCCGCCCGGATTGGTGCGGAAATGATCGGCGAAATCGAAATACGCCTTCGTGCACTTGGCGCCTTCCATCTGCGCCAGAGCCTTTTGGCTCACGCAGACGATGCCGAGGCCCGCGGGCAGCATCATGCCTTTTTGCGAGCCGGTGATGGCGAGGTCCACGCCCCACTCGTCGAAGCGGAAATCGATGCTGGCGATGGAGCTGACACCGTCCACATAGAGCAGCGCCGGATGGTTGGCGACGTCGATGGCGCGGCGCACCGCGGCGATGTCGGAAGTCACGCCCGTGGCGGTCTCGTTGTGGACCACCATGACGCCCTTGATCTCATGGTTCTTGTCGGCGCGCAGCGCCTCCTCGATCCGCTCAGGTGAGGCGCCCGTGCCCCATTCTTCCTCCTGTACGATCACCTCGAGCCCATGCCGGCGGGCGAGGTCGATCCACAGATGGCTGAACTGGCCGAAGCGCGGGGCGAGCAGCTTGTCGCCGGGCGAGCGGGTATTGGTGAGGGAAGCCTCCCAGGCGCCGGTGCCGCTGGACGGGAAGATGACGACCTGACCGTCCTTGGTCTGGAAGACCTTCTTCATGTCCTCGTAGAGCGGAAGGGTCAGTTTCGGGAAATCGGACGAGCGATGGTCTTCCATCGGAACGTGCATTGCCCGAAGAATTCGCTCGGGAACATTGGTTGGCCCCGGCACGAATAGAAAGTTACGGCCCGGCCGTCTGGCTCCAGACATGGTTTCCTCTCCTAAGGGATTCTGGGCTGCCTAGGTCTTAGGCGGACCTATGCCTTGCGCTTGGGCAAGGTGGTAGCCTCAGGCCGTGCGCCTGGCAACCCTTTTGCTCGACTAGAACAAACCGCTAATGCGGCCATCCGACGCAAGTTCGATACTGTTGGCGGCCGGCACCCGCGGCAGGCCGGGCATGGTCATGATGTCCCCGCAGATCACCACCACGAACTCCGCGCCGGCCGACAATCTGACCTCCCGGATCGGGATGGTATGGCCGAGCGGCACGCCCTTGGCGTCCGGATTGGTGGTGAAGCTGTACTGGGTCTTGGCCACGCAGATCGGGAACTTGCCGAAGCCGGCCTTTTCCAGCTCCGCGAACTTGTCGCGCACCGTTTTGGGCGCGGTGATGTCCTCCGCGCCGTAGATCTCCTGGGCGATGGTGCGTGTCTTGTCCCACAGCGACATGTCGTCCGGGTAGAGCGGCTGGAAGTCCGACGGCTTGTTGTCGATGGTCTTGACCACGGTCTCCGCCAGATCCTCCGCGCCCGCGCCGCCGAGCGCCCAATGATCGGCCATGACGCACTCGGTGCTGGCCGTGGAGCACAGGCGCTTGAGCAGCGCGATCTCGTCATCGGTATCGGACGAGAAGCGGTTCGTGGCGACGACGACGGGCACGTTATATTTGCGCACGTTCCCGATGTGCTTCTCGAGATTGGCGAAGCCCTTCTCCAGCGCCTCGAGGTTCTCTTTCTTGAGATCGTCCTTGCCCACGCCGCCATGCATCTTGAGCGCGCGGATGGTGGCGACGATCACCACGCAATCGGGCTTGAGCCCCGCCTTGCGGCACTTGATGTCGAAGAATTTCTCCGCGCCGAGATCGGCGCCGAAGCCCGCTTCCGTCACCACATAGTCGGAGAGCTTGAGCGCCGCCTTGGTGGCGATCACCGTGTTGCAGCCATGGGCGATATTGGCGAACGGTCCGCCGTGGATGAAGGCCGGGTTGTTCTCGAGCGTCTGCACCAGGTTCGGCGCCAGAGCGTCCTTCAGCAGCGCCGCCATGGCGCCCGCCGCGGACAGCTCTTTCGCGGTCACCGCCCTCTTCTCGCGCGTCTCGCCGACCTGGATCTGCCCCAAACGCCGCTGAAGGTCGGCTAAATCCTTCGCCAGGCAGAAGATCGCCATGACCTCGGAGGCGACGGTAATGTCGAAGCCCGCCTCGCGGGGGAAACCGTTTGAGACCCCGCCGAGCGAGGTGACGATGGAGCGGAGCGCGCGGTCGTTCATGTCCACGGCGCGGCGCCAACTCACACGGCGCGCGTCGATGTCGAGCTTGTTGCCCCAATAGATGTGGTTGTCGATCATCGCCGCGAGCAGGTTGTTGGCCGCACCGATGGCATGGAAATCGCCGGTGAAGTGGAGGTTGATGTCCTCCATGGGCACCACTTGCGCGTAGCCGCCGCCGGCCGCGCCGCCCTTCATGCCGAAGCACGGGCCGAGGCTCGGCTCGCGCACGCAGATCATCGCCTTCTTGCCGATCTTATTCAGCGCATCGCCGAGGCCCACGGTGGTCGTGGTCTTGCCCTCGCCGGCGGGCGTCGGCGTGATCGCAGTGACCAAGATCAGCTTGCCGTCGGGCTTGTTCTTGAGGCTCTCAATGTAGTCGAGGGAAACCTTCGCCTTGTAATGGCCGTAGGGGATCAAGTCCTCGGCCTCGATGCCGAGCTTCTCCTTGGCCACATCGAGGATCGGCCGCATGACCGCGGCTTGGCTGATCTCGATATCGGATTTCGGCTTCTTGTGTTGTTCGTTTGAGCCTTCTGGCATTGGACGCTTGCCCCCAGCTTTATTGGTACGCCGGACACCGAAATGCCCGCAAAAAGAAAGGCGCACCGTATTCATTCACTTGCCTTCTGGCAATCGTCTGTGCAGGTTTCTGGCGCTACTCAAAAGGGGGGAGCGTCGGTAAGCGGATGAGGCCAGAAGACCTACTCAAAGCCATGTTCAAGGCGGGCGTAGACGCGGCCCTGCCCTCGCTCTGCGTGCCGGCCCATCTGCCGCCGAAGCCCAAGGGCCGCACGGTCATCATCGGTGCCGGCAAGGCCTCCGGCGCCATGGCCAGGGCGCTCGAAGACGCCTGGGACGGCCCGCTCGAAGGGCTCGTTGTCACGCGCTACGGCTACCGCCTGCCGACCGAGCGGCTCGAAGTGGTCGAGGCGGCCCACCCCGTGCCAGACGCCGCCGGACGCGAGGCGGCGGGGCGCATTTTTCAGATGGTGCAAGGGCTGACCGAGGACGACCTCGTGCTCTGCCTCATCTCCGGCGGCGGCTCGGCCCTGCTGGCGTTACCGGCTGAAGGCATCACGCTGGAGGACAAGCAGGCGGTCAACAAGGCGCTGCTCGCCAGCGGCGCCACCATCAGCGAAATGAACACGGTGCGGAAGCATCTCTCCGCCATCAAGGGCGGCAGGCTCGCCCGAGCCGCCTACCCGGCGCGCGTGGCGGCGCTGATGATCTCCGATGTGCCGGGAGACGATCCCTCGATCATCGCCTCCGGCCCGACGGTGCCGGATCCTTCGACCAATGCGGACGCGCTCGGCATCGTCGAGAAATACGCCATCGACTTGCCGGAGAATGTGCGCCGCGTGCTGGAGACGGCCGAGGAGTCGCCGAAGCCCGGCGATTCCTGTTTCGAGCGTGTCGAGAACGTCATGATCGCCACGCCGCAGGCCTCGCTGGAAGCCGCGGCCGAAGTCGCCCGCGAAGCCGGCGTGACCCCGGTGATCCTGGGCGACTCCATCGAAGGCGAATCCCGCGACGTGGCGCTGGTCCATGCAGGCATCGCGCGCCAATGCGCCATGCGCGGCCAGCCCGAAGCGCCGCCTTGCGTGCTGATCTCCGGCGGCGAGACCACCATCACGCTCAAAGGCAAAGGCAAAGGCGGGCGCAACACCGAGTTTCTCTTGGCGTTGGCGATCGCGCTCGACGGCATGGAGAACATCTATGCGCTCGCCGGCGACACCGACGGCGTGGACGGCTCCGAGGACAATGCCGGCGCGCTGATCTACCCGGATACGCTGAAGCGCGCGGAAAAAGCCGGGCTCAACGCGAAAGCCATGCTTGCCGACAACGACCCTTATACGTTCTTCGCTGGGCTCGGCGACTTGCTCGAGACGGGCCCGACCATGACCAACGTCAACGACCTGCGCGCGATCCTCATACAGAAAAGTTCGGTTTAAGCGCAACTAAGTGGTTGCGCTTTTCCACGACTTGCCTTATAGACATAGGCAACCAGGAGGTTGCGTATGTCAGATCGCATCGAAAAGGAAATCGAGATTAAGGCGCCCGTCTCCCGCGTGTGGAAGGCGCTGACCGACTACAAGGAGTTCGGGACCTGGTTCCGCGTGAACCTGGAAGAACCGTTCGTGCCGGGCGAGACCACGCGCGGAAAGATGACCATCCCCGGCTTCGACCATGTGGTCTTCCAGGCCGTCGCGCAGAAGATCGAGCCCGAGCGGTACTTCTCCTTTACCTGGCACCCTTACGCGGTCGATCCCAAGCAGGACTATTCGCAAGAGACGCCGACGCTCGTCGAATTCACGCTCACCGAGACAGCGGCGGGAACCCGTATCCGCGTCGTCGAATCGGGCTTCGATAAGATCCCGGCGCACCGCCGCGACGAGGCCTTCCGCATGAACGAAGGCGGCTGGGCCGCGCAGATCAAGAACATCAAGAACCATGTCGAGCAGACATCGCAACCGGCCGCGTGACGCGAAGGTCCACGCCTCGATCTTCGCCGCGCTCGGCGACGAGACGCGGCTCGCCATGCTGGCCAAGCTCGCCAACGGCGAACCGCAATCGATCTCGCGGCTCACCGAGGGTATCGACCTCACCCGCCAGGCGGTGACCAAGCATCTGCGCGTGCTGGAAGACGCAGGGATGGTGCGCTCCACCCGTGTTGGCCGCGAAAGCCATTTCTCGCTCAGGCCGAAACCGCTCGACGATGTCCGCGACTATCTCGACACGGTCTCGCGCCAATGGGACGATGCCCTGGCGCGCTTGAAGGCGTTCGCCGAGGATTAGCGCTCGAGCGTTCCCCGGCTACCCGTCAGCGCCCGACGCGCAGCTTATGCACGTCGCAACGGTGGGATCGGCGCTCAAGCGCTTTGCCGCGATCTCCTCGCCGCACGAGATGCAAAAGCCGAACTCGCCCTCGTCGATCCGCTTGATGGCGGCCTCGACGCGGCGAACCTCCTCATGGCGCCGCCGCTCCGTCGCCACGGCCAGAGCCTGGCCCTGCATGGCGTCCATGCGCGACAGACGCCCCACGGATGTCTGGTCGAGCTCCACGGGACGGCGATTGTCCGCCGTGGTCTCGCTGGCGGCACGCAGCGTCTCGAGCCGGTCCACGAGCGCGGCGCGAAGCGTTGCCAAATCCGGCGATGCGTCTGTCATGCGGGCCCGCTTTGCGTTTGTGCGAGGTAGACGGTCTGGGTGAACGGCCGGTCCTGGAGCGGATTGTGGAACGTCACCGGTTCGGCGCGCGCTTGGGCAAAGACGCTGCCCAGCCGCGCCGTAAAGGCCTCGTCGGGAAGATCGTTCGACCAGAGCCCGAACACGCCGCCGGGCCGAAGATGCGCGGCGAGCCGGCAAAGTCCTTCCGGCCGATAGAAGGACTCGTTCCCCGCATCGAGCAGAAGCTCCGGCGAATGATCGATGTCGACCAGGATCGCGTCGAATTTCCGGCCCGGCACCTCGGGATCGAACCCCGTCTCAGAGACCGCCAACGCGAAGAAATCGCCGTGAAGCAACCGGCAGCGCTGGTCGTCCGCGAGCGTCCGGCCGAGCGGCAACAGCCCCTTCTCGTGCCACTCGATCACGGGCTGAAGCGCATCCACCACGATGAGCGAACGCACGGCAGCGCTCTCGAGCACGGCCTGGGCGGTGTAGCCGAGGCCGAGCCCGCCGACCACCACATCGCGCGCCTCCCCTTCACCGAGCTCCGCGAGCCCCAGCCGCGCCAGCGCGATCTCGGTCGCGGTGAACAGGCTCGACATCAAGGACTCATCGCCGAGCTTGATCTCGAACACATCCACGTCGAGCTTGAGGTCGCGCCGCCGGCGCAGGCTCAAAGCCCCGATCGGCGTCGGGCAATAGTCGAGTTCTTCGAAAAGGGCGCTCATCTCTCAAGGACCTTATTAAACGTCTCCGCCCAACGCCAAGCCAATCGGCCAAGGGAAACGCGCAAAAGGTCCGCGCTTGATCGGCGCGGCCATGCGCGCAAGGCTGGCGCATGATCCGCGGCGTGCTCCTCGATTTGGCGGGCGTTGTCTATGTGGGCGACCATGTGCTGCCCGGCGCCATCGATGCCGTGGCGCGCTTGCACGCGGCGAGTCTACCCCTGCGCTTCGTCACCAACACCACGACCAAAACCAAACAGACGCTGCTCGCGCGCCTGACCAGGCTCGGACTGGAGATCACAGGCGAAGAGCTGTTCACGCCGGGCCAGGCCGCGCGAGGCTGGCTCACAGAACACCACGCCACCCCCGAGCTTCTCGTCCATCCCGACCTCAAGGAAGAATTCGCCGGCCTTGCGGACCACAAGAGGCGCGCCGTCGTAGTGGGCGATGCGGGCGAGGCTTTCACTTATGACAATCTCAACCGCGCCTTTCGGGCGCTGATCGACGGCGCGGACCTGCTTGCGCTCGCCAAAAACCGCACCTTCAAGGGCAGCGACGGAAAGCTCAGCCTCGATGCGGGCGCCTTCGTCGCCGCGCTCGAATATGCGAGCGGGAAAGAGGCGATCGTTCTGGGCAAGCCGTCACCGGATTTCTTCGGCAGCGCGCTCGCCAGTATGGGCTGCGCCCCCGACGACGCCGTGATGGTCGGCGACGACGCGGAGGCCGATGTCGCGGGCAGCTTGAACGCCGGTTTCGCGAGCGCCCTACTCGTGCGCACCGGCAAATACCGCGACGGCGACGAGACCCGGTTCACCCCGCACCCCACGGCGACCGTCGCCGACCTGCCGGCCGCCGTTCAGTGGATCGTTGCGCGATTGTCCTGACATCGCGGCCAGGCGAATCGCGAGCCACGGGTTGCGAAACCGAATGGGAGCGTTAGTCTGTCGCCAGAACCGGTGGCTTGCTGGCCGATTCGACTGTTCGCGGGGACCCGACAATTCTGGGGTCCCGCAAAGTTTTGCCGGCGGACGGCCCAAAGTTTTTCACGTCCGTCACGGAACAGTCGAAATTCGCGTGACTATTAGGGCGGACTGCCGGGGGCTAGGGGAGCCCGCCATTTTCGCAACCTAGACGGCCAGGTCCGACGCGGGACGAGGGCCGGCCATCAGGCGCGATGCGTCGTTCGAGGGGATAAGAGATCCATGCTGAGGCGCGCTTTTCTTAGCTTTTTCGCCGGAATTGCTCTTTTGGCGCCGTCGATCGCCACAGCCAGCCCCGCCCTCGTCTTCGAGCCCTATAACGGCACGGTCTTCTACTCCGAGGATCCTGACGCGCCGTGGTTTCCCGCCTCGCTCACCAAGCTGATGACGGCCTATGTCACCTTTCATGCGCTCCGGAACGGCGAAGTCACGCCCGAAACCGAGGTGATCTGTTCGAAGTACGCCGCGAAGCAGCCGCCCACCAAGCTTGGCCTCCCGATTGGCAAGTCGATCACCCTGGAGACGGCGGTCAAGGTTATCATCGTCAAATCGGCCAACGACGTCGCGGTCATGCTCGCGGAGGCCGTGGCTGGCAGCGAAGAGGCCTTTATCGCCCGCATGAACGCGGCGGCGAAGCGGCTTGGCATGACCAGCACCCAGTTCGCCAATCCGCACGGCCTGCCCAACGAGCATCAATACACGACCGCCCGCGACCTCGCCCGCCTGGCCCGCGCGCTCATCATCGAATTCCCCGAACATGCCGACATCTTCGCCCAGACCCATGTGCAGGTCGGGCCGACTCAACTGCGCACCCATAACGGTCTGCTCAGGACCTTCGCGGGCGCGGACGGCATGAAGACCGGCTTCATCTGCGATTCTGGCTTCAATATCATTGTCAGCGCCACCCGCGACGGCCGCAAGCTCGTGGCCGTGGTGCTCGGCGAGCCGTCGACCCAGGTGCGCAATGTCCGCGCCGCGCAACTTCTAGAGAACGGCTTCCAGCGCTATTTCTGGAAGTCGCTGTTCGGCACGAGTCTCGACGGCCTCGCGCTCCAGGCCAAGGTCGCCGATGGGCCCGCGCATCTGCGCGAGGTCATTTGCGGGCGCCGCAGCCAGGCCGAGACGCCGGATGCGCCGTCCTTCGCCAAGCTTCCTAACGCGAAGACGATCAAGACGGCCGATCTTCCGGGCATCCTGTTCAGCGCGGCCAATTGATCCTGTCCCGTCTCTTTACCTTCGGCGCCGCTCTCTGCGTATGCCTGACGCAGTTCGGCGCGACGGCGGCGCACGCCGAAGACCCGCCCGAGGAAATCGCCGAGACCATCGCCGAGGCGGCGGAAGTCTGCCGCGCTCAAGGGGGCAAGCCTGAAACGACCGCGGCCCTGCGCGGCGACGATCTGAACGGCGACGGCGGTTCCGACTGGATCGCCGATTACGCGAAGATCAAATGCGAGGGCAGCGCCAATCCCGCCTGCAACCCGAACGGCTGCATGCTGCAACTTTATTTCTGGAACGGCGACGGCTGGGACAAGGTCTTCGAGGACTTCGTCAAGGGCTACAAGTTCTCGTCGAGCGGCGACACGCGCACCATGCACGTGACCACCGCCGGCACGCCGTGCAACAAGCCAGCGGAGGAGACCTGCTCCTACAATTACCGTCTCGAGAAGGACGCCGTCTCGCCCGTGCAGTAGCGTGCGTTCAGAACGACGAGCCCGGCTGCTTCAGGAACGCTTCTTCTTCCGGCGTCGACTCCCGGCCGAGAACCTCGTTGCGATGGGGAAAGCGTCCGAAGCGCGCGATGATCTCTTGGTGCCTGATGGCGAAGTCGAGATTGATCGGGTTGCCGAGCGCCGTGAACAGCGCGAGCGAGCGGTCCTGATCGTTCAAGTCTTCCGAATGCTGGAACGGTAGGTAGATAAAGGCTCGCTGCTCCGGCGGCAGCTTCATGTCCATGCCTTTGGCAATCGCATCCTTTGACAGCGCGAGCGCTTGCGCGTCCGTGGCGAAAGCTTGGCGTGAGCCTCGGAACATGTTGCGGGGAAATTGATCGAGCACGAGAATCGCGGCGAGCACGCCTTGGGAGTCGTCGAGCCAAGCGGGGGGCACGCCCTCCTTCAGTGTCTCGTAGGTCTCGCCGAACCGCGCCGCGATCTCCGCATCGACGCGCGGGGGCGGCCCGTACCAATCGTCCGGCGAAAGCTCTTCGAACCAGAAACGGATCACGTCTTCCGGCTCGGCGATCATCACGACGAGCTCTTGGCCTCGGCGGCGATCGCCGCCTCGATCAGGGCCTTCGCCTCCGGCGAGGCCCAGTCCGCCGGCCCGACCAGCCGGCCCATCTCATGGCCCTCGGCGTTGAGCAGGAGCGTGGTCGGCATGCCCACCACTTTCAGCGTGGCGAAGAGCTTCCCCGTCGGGTCGGCATAGAGCGCGAGATCCTTCGCCCCGGTCTCTTCCAGGAACGTTTTCGCCTTTTCCGCGCCGTCCTTGTCGATATTGATCGCCACCACCTCGAATTCAGGTCCGCCGAGTTCCGCCTGAAGCGCGTTGAGCTGGGGCATCTCCTCGCGGCAGGGCACGCACCAGGTCGCCCAGATATTGAGGAGCACCACCTTGCCCTTGAGGTCGGCCGCGCTCTGCTTGGCCCCGCCGGGACCGTCGAAGCTGAAATCGGGCAGTGGAAGCGGCTTCGGCCGCACCACGAAAGCGGCCATGTCCCCCCTGTTCAAGCCCTTGAGCGGGCTCGCGGCGCCGCTTACGCCCCCGGCCTTATCCGCGGTGGCGGGGGCGGTCTGAGGGCTCGAACCATTGTCAGAGGGGGCCAAAAGCAAATATACCGTGCCGAACCCGGCAATTACGGCGATCGCAGCGGCGATCACATATCTGGCCGGCGACGCGGCGTGCTTGCGTTTGTTGGAAGCGTTCACGTCATCCTCTTCGAACTTTGCCTGCTAGGCCGGACGATCATGACCAACACCATGTGGGGTGGCCGCTTTGCCGCAAGCCCTTCTGAGATCATGGAGGAGATAAATGCCTCCATCGACTTCGACAAGCGGCTGTGGCGTCACGACATCGAGGCCTCGAAGGCCCATGTCGCCATGCTCGCGGCGACCAACATCGTTTCGTCCGCGGAGGCTGACGAGATCACGAAGGGTCTCGACCAAATTTTGGCCGAGATCGAGGCGGGCGACTTCAAATTCACGCGAGCGCTCGAGGACATCCATCTCAACGTGGAGCACCGGCTGAAAGAGCTGATCGGCCCCGTGGCCGGCAAGCTGCACACCGCGCGCTCGCGCAACGACCAGGTCGCCACCGACTTCAAGCTCTATGTGCGCGACGAGATCGCCGTAATCGAGGCCGGCCTCGCGGCGCTTCAGCTTGCGCTCGCGAGATTGGCGCTCGAAGAAGCCGCGACGGTCATGCCGGGCTTTACCCATCTGCAGACGGCCCAGCCCATCACCTTCGGTCATCACTGCCTCGCCTATGTGGAGATGCTCGCCCGCGACCGCGGCCGCTTTCACGATGCCGCCAAGCGGCTCAACGAATCGCCGCTGGGCGCCGCGGCGCTCGCCGGCACGAGCTTCCCCATCGACCGGGACATGACGGCGAAGGCGCTTCACTTCGACCGGCCAACGGCGAACTCGCTCGATTCGGTGTCCGACCGGGACTTCGCGCTCGAGACGCTGGCGGCCGCATCCATCGCCGCCATGCATTTGTCGCGGCTCGCCGAGGAGATCGTGCTGTGGACCTCGCCGCAATTCGGCTTCGCGCGGCTGTCGGACGCCTTCTCGACCGGCTCCTCGATCATGCCGCAGAAACGCAACCCGGACGCGGCCGAATTGGTGCGGGCCAAGAGCGGGCGCATTGCCGGCGCCTTCCAGGCGCTGCTCATGGTGATGAAGGGCCTGCCGCTCGCCTATGCCAAGGACATGCAGGAGGACAAGGAGCCGGTGTTCGATGCGCTCGATGCGCTCAAGCTCGGCCTTGCCGCCATGGCCGGCATGGTGGGCGACCTCGACGTCGACGCCAAGGCCATGAAAAAGGCGGCGGGCCGCGGATACGCCACCGCCACCGACCTCGCCGACTGGCTGGTGCAGACCCTGGATATGCCCTTCCGGGAGGCCCACCACGTCACCGGGCGAATCGTGGCCATGGCCGAGGAAAAGAACGCCGATCTCAAGAAATTGACGCTTGCCGAGCTTCAGGCCGTGGAGCCCCGGATCAGCCAGGACGTCTTTTCGGTTCTCGACCCCGCAAGGTCCGCGAAAAGCCGCAAAAGCCAAGGCGGAACCGCCCCCGCCAACGTGCGGCGGGAGGCCCGCAAGTGGATAAAGCGTTTGGAGAAGGACGGCCTCTCGCGATAAAAGGGTTAGGAAAGGGCCACGGACAAGGGCCCTGACCACAGGGGCACGACCATGGGAAGCGCGGTGCGCATCCTGATAACGCTTGCGCTGGTAACCGCTGTCGGGCTTTCGGCCTGCGGGCGGCGTGGCTCGTTGGAGCGGCCGCAGCCGACCCATCCGGAAGTTCAGGCTGACCCAGCGACCAAGATGTCGAAGGCGCCGGACCGCCGCTTGCCGATCCTCGACCGTTTGATCGAATAGACCCCGTACCCTCTCATGCACCATTTCGCCTACCGGCGCGGCGTGTCCCACGCAAATGTGTTTCACGCCGAGGAGGTCGACCTATGCGCGTTGGCCGACACCGTCGGGACCCCGTTCTATTGCTATTCCTCCGCCACTCTTGAGCGGCATTACCGCGTATTCACGGGCGCCTTCGAAGCACGGCCCGACACGCTCGTCTGCTACTCCATCAAGGCGAACTCCAATCTCGGCGTGCTGGCGACGCTCGCCAATCTCGGTGCCGGCATGGACGTGGTTTCCGGGGGCGAGCTGCGCCGCGCGCTCGCGGTCGGCGTTCCGGGCGAGCGCATCGCCTTTTCCGGCGTCGGCAAGACCAAGGAAGAAATGGCGTTCGCGCTGGACACCGGCATCTACGCCTTCAACGTGGAATCGGAGCCTGAGCTACGCGCGCTGAGCGAGGTGGCGGAGCAGAAGGGTCTGACCGCGCGCATCGCCTTCCGCGTGAACCCGGACGTGGATGCGCTGACCCACCACAAGATCTCCACCGGCCGCGCGGAGAACAAGTTCGGCGTGCCCTTCGAGCAGGCGCTGTCGCTCTACCGCCAGGCGGCCACATTGCCCGGCATCGCGCCGGCCGGCGTGCATATGCATATCGGCAGCCAGATCACCGATCTCGCGCCCTTCAAGAACGCCTTCGCCCTGCTCACCGAGCTTGTCGGCACGCTGCGCAATGCCGGCTTCGCCATCGACTTCGTCAATCTCGGCGGCGGGCTCGGCATCCCCTATCGTAGCGACGAGCCCGCACCGCCCCTGCCCACCGACTATGCGCGGCTCGTGAACGAGGCGATGGGCGGTCTCGACGTGCGGCTGCTGTTCGAGCCTGGCCGCATGATCGCCGGCAATGCCGGCATCCTCGTTTCCCGCGTGCTCTACGTGAAGACCGGCCCGGACAAGACCTTTACCGTCGTCGATGCGGCCATGAACGATCTCATCCGCCCGACGCTCTACGAGGCCTATCATCAGATTCTGCCGGTGATCGAGTCTACGCCGGACGCGTTCACGCGCATCACCGACGTGGTCGGCCCCGTGTGCGAGACCGGCGACTATCTTGCGCTCGCCCGTCCGCTGCCCGCGCTGAACGCGGGCGATCTGATCGCGATCATGACCGCGGGCGCTTATGGCGCGGTGCAGGCCTCCCAATATAACAGCCGGCTGCTCGTGCCAGAGGTGCTGGTCTCGGGCGAGGCCTACTGCGTGACGAGGCCGCGGCCGAGCTACGAGGAAATGCTTTCGGCCGAGCGCCTGCCCGACTGGCTCTAACCCGCAATCACCCCATAAAAGGCCTCCATTTTGCCCGCTTGGACCCCCAAATTACCGTGATGTAATCTGGGCACGGGCGCCGCCTGTGCTAGAAAAATCGGATCATGGCGAGACCCACCCGCTCCAGCACCAGCACCGAAGACGCCGCGGAAACCAAGGCGCTCAAGAAGCGCTTCGAGACCCGCGTACGCCTGAGCTGGCTCGCGCTCTTCGCCGAGCGCGTTTGGGAAGGGCTGCTGTGGCCCTTCGTCGTGGTGTCGGTTTTCCTGGTGTTCACGCTGCTCGGCGGCTGGAGCCTGCTGCCGCCCATCGCCCACAAGCTCCTGCTCGGCGCTTTTGGCGTGGCGCTGATCGTCTCCTTGCTGCCGCTCGTCAGGATCGCCGTGCCGAGCCGCGCCGAAGCGCTCAGGCGTCTCGAGCGCGACGCCGAGATCAAGCACCGGCCCGCCTCGTCCTATGAGGACACGCTCGGCACCGCGCCGCCCGAAGAGACGGCGCAGCTTTGGACGCTGCACCGTCAGCGCCTCGCGCGCCTCGTCGCCAAGCTGAAACCGTCCTGGCCGGCGCCGCGCACCGACCGGGAGGATCCTTACGCGATCCGATCCGCGCTATTCCTGGCGCTGATCGCCGCCTTCATTGCTGCCGGCGGCGACATGCGCTCGCGCCTCGACTCCGCGTTCACGCCCGCGGCCGGGGGCGCGGCGGCGCTTCTGAGATTAGACGCCTGGGTGACCCCGCCGGTCTATACCGGCATGGCGCCCATCGTCCTGGCGGACGGCAGCGAGAGCGTCGGCAAAGGCGCCGAAACCTTCCGCGCGCTCTCGGTGCCGCAACGCAGCCAGCTCATCGTGCGCACTCATGCGCCGGAGGGCGAGACCGTGACGCTCACCGTGATCAAGGACGATGGCAGCGAAGCCAAGACCATCGAGCCCAAAGCAAGCGCCGCCGCGGGCCTCGTGGAGTTCAATGTCGGGCTGATGGAGGCGCAAACCGCCGACGTCCGGATCAGCGGGTCGACCGTCGCCCAATGGCAGTTCGCCATGATCGCGGACGCGGTTCCCCAGATCAGCCTCTTGGGCGATCCCACAACCACGCCGCGTGGCGCGCTTCGCCTGGAATACGGCGCTTTGGACGATTACGGCGTGGCCAGCGCCGAGGCGCGCTTCGCCCTGACCGAAGACGAGCAGCAAGCCTTCTCGCCCATGCCGCTGGAGGACATGGAGATCGAGGAAGGCGATCTTGCCGAATCGGAGCCGCTGTTCGCCCCGCCCCTCATGCAATTGCAGCTGCCGCGCACCAACGCCAAGAAGGTCGAGGGACGCGCCACGCAGGATCTCACCGCCCATCCCTGGGCCGGGCTGAAGGTGCGCATGACGCTCGCCGCCCGCGACCAGGCGGAGCAAGTGGGTGAAAGCGAGGCCTACGGTTTCGTGCTGCCCGAGCGCGCCTTCACCAAGCCGCTCGCTAGGGCCGTGATCGAGCAGCGGCGCAAGCTGGTGCGCGATCCGGCCGAGCTTGCGATTGTCGCCCGCGCGCTGGACGCCCTCACCATCGGCGAAGAGAAGGTGCTCGACGACCGCGTGGTCTATCTCTCCCTGCGCAACGCTTATTGGCGCCTCTTGAACGACGACTCGCGCGAGGCGGTGAGAAGCGTGGTTGACCAGCTTTGGTCCACGGCGCTGCGCATCGAGGAAGGCGACCTCCCCGAAGCCGAGCGCGAGCTGAAGAGCGCCCAGGACGCGCTGATGAAGGCGCTTCGGGAGAACGCTTCGGCCGACGAGATCAAGCAGCGCGTCGAGGAACTGCGCGCCGCGCTGTCCCGCTATCTCCAAGCGCTCGCCGCGCAGCAGCAAGAGAAGGGCAATATGCCCGAGCAGGCTCAGCAGAGCGGCGATGACCTCGTCTCCCAGCAGGACCTCGACAAGATGCTCAAGAACATCCAGGACCTGGCGGAATCCGGCTCCAAGGAGATGGCCGAGCGCATGCTGTCGGAGCTGAACGACATTCTCGATCGCCTCCAGACCGGGAACTTCCCGGAGAACGCCGAGCAGCAGCGCGCCCAAGAGAGGATGAAGGACGTCGACGACGTGGTCTCCGATCAGCAGAAGCTGCTCGACGACACCTTTGCCGAGAAGCGCCAGCAGCGGCAGGGCCAAGGCGGCGGCCAACAGGATCAGTTCGACGTGAGCCCGCCCGGCCAGCCCATGGATTTCGGTCCGGGGATGAGCATGACGCCGTTCTTCGACCAGATGCCGCAGAGCGGCCAGAGCGGCGCGCGCGCCCAAGGGCAGTCCGGCCGGCAGGGCAATGCGCCAGGCGGCGGCCAGCCCCAGCTCGGGCAGCAGCAGGGCCAGCCCCAAGGCCCGCTCGGCGAACTTCAGAAGCGCCAGGAGGCGCTGCGCGAGAAGCTGCAAAGCCTGATCGACCGCATGCAAATGGAGGGCGGCGACGCGCCCAACCAGTTTGAAGGCGCCAAGGAGGCCATGCAGGACGCGGAGGACGCCATCGGCGAGCGGAATCTCGACAGCGCCACCCAGAACCAGAGCCTGGCGCTCGACCGCATGCGCCAGGGCGCAGAGACCATGGCCCAACAGATGATGGAAAACGGCGAGATGCAGGCGGGCCAGGGCCCCGGCTCCAACGGCCGCGATCCGCTCGGACGGCCCGACCGCTCCAACCGCCCCGACCTCGGCCTCTCGGTGCAAGTGCCCGACGAGATCGACATCCAGCGGGCGCGCGAGGTGCTGGACGAGCTCCGCCGGCGGGTTGGCGATCCCTCCCGCCCGACGCTCGAGCTCGACTACCTGGAACGGCTCATCCGCTCGTTCTAAGACCCTTCACGGTCTCTCAAGAAAAACCTCAGCAGTCCGGCAACACCGTCGTTGACGTCCTATATGTTTGAGGATCGTTCATGTGGCTGAAAGACAGCGGCCCCCCATGCTGAATTCCATCGTGCAGTTCTTCACCCGGACCTTCCAGGACATCGGGCGCGGGCTTGGGCTCGCCGTCGCTTTCGTGCTGAGGCCGTTCGTCCAGCTCGGCAGCTGGTTCACGAACCGCGGCGCGATCCTAAAAGTGCTGCTCGGCGTTTTCCTGATCGGCCTGATTGGGCTCTACGGCTATTTCTTCTGGACGACGCAGGCCTGGCACGGTTTCGACCCGGGCTATGCGCGGGCCTATGAGCACAAGGTCGAAGCGGCAACCACGCCGAAGGCGCCGGGCGGCGGCATCATCACCGCCGACGAAGAAGCCGAGGAGAAGGCCGACGCCGCGGTCCAGACCTGCCGGCGCTCGCTTCTGGTCGACGCCACGGCGGACTTGATCGACTTCAACGTCAATCAGAACGCCTGGATTTCCTCGATGCTGCTCTACAAGCTCGGCCTGTTTGGGCTCGATTGGGACAAGACGCCCTACTTCGACAACAAGGCCTCGTTTCAGCGCGGCGTGAACCAGGCTATCCGCCGCACGACCATCGAGCTCGTCGACACGCTGGGGCGCGTGCGCGGCACCTCTCAGATCGACGCCGACCTACAGACGGCGCGCGGCAGCCTCCAGTTCGACGAATCCACCTGGTATTTCGGCTGGAGCCCGTTCGGGCCCAAGACGCCGACGCCGAGCTTCTACCGCTCCGCCATCAAGGACCTGAACAAGTTCAACGACAGACTCGAAAAGTGCGGGGCGGTGTTCGATGCCCGCGCCGACAATCTCCTTCAGTTCGTCGATCGCATCGCCAGCGACATCGGCGCCACCTCGGCGATCCTGCGCGAGCGCTCGGAGAACTATAACGGCGGCTGGTTCGACACCCGCGCCGACGATCGCTTCTGGTTCGCCTACGGGCAGCTCTATGCCTATTACGGCCTCCTCACCGCGGCGCGCGCCGACTTCGCCGACGTCATCGAGGAACGCCGCCTCACCGCGCTTTGGGACGAACTCGAGGAACAGTTGCGCGCCTCGCTCAACATCCGGCCCTTCATCATCTCCAACGGCGCGGAGTCCGGCTGGCTGATGCCCTCGCATCTCGCCACGCTCGGCTTCTATGTGTTGCGGGTGCGCTCGAACCTGGTGGAGGTTCGCTTAGTGCTGGATCGCTAGGCGGCGCTCTCGATAACCCCGATGAACGGCAGCTCGCGGTAGCGATGACCGAGGTCCATGCCGTAGCCGACCACGAACCGGTCGGGGCATTCGAACCCGGTGAAGTCCGGCGTCACCCCCACCGCGCGCGGCACGTCCTTGTCGAGCAGGATGCAGGTCTTGACCCCGCGCGCGCCGCGCTCTTCCAGACGGCCCTTGGCGAAATGGAGCGTGCGGCCGGAATCCAAGATGTCGTCGACGATCACCACGTCGCGGCCCTCGATCGCGCTTTCCACGTCACGCAAAATCTTGATTTCGCCGCCGGTGGTGCCGGGCCCATAGCTGCCGAGGAAAATGAAATCGATCTCGGGCGTGAGGCCATGCCCATGCAGCGCGCGGATCAGGTCGGCGGCGAAAATGAAACTGCCCTTGAGCACCGCGACGATGAGCGGATCGTTGAGATCGCAGGCAGCGATCTCGCCCGCCAGCGCATCGACGCGGCGCGCGATCTCTTCGGCGCTGAACAGCGGCTTGACGGTCTCCGCCGCGGGGCTTTCCGCCATACCTAGTTTGCCTTGGCGAAACGCACCTTGAGGCTGCGGACATTGCTCGGTGGCGACGGGATCTGCCGCAGGAACGGCGCCTCCTCGCCCGCGGCGAGTTCCTCGGCACCGACCTCCGTCTGCCATTCGGAAATCTCCTCGCCGTTCTCGTCGCGCAACGCGATAATCACGGTCGGCACCGCCATCGCGGACGAGCTCGTGTTGCGCACATTGCCCTGAACCTCAAGCACCGTCTGACCGCCTTCATTGGTCCAGCCATAGCGCACACCCTCGAAGGCGAGCCCTTGCGCGCCGATGGGCATGCCGAGCATCGAGTAGACATGCGCGGCACCGGGCAGCATCGAGACGGTGGTCGCGGGGGCGAGCGTGAACAGGCCCAGCACGATGAGTACGATTACCCCGAGAATGCTCCAGCCGATGGCGACGATGGGCAGCGGCTTCTTCGCCTTCTTCTCCTTGGGCGGGGCTTGGCCGAAGGCGGCGGCCACCAGATCGGGATCGGCCAGGGCCGGGTCGGACTCTTCCCCATAGCCGCCGTCGAAGGACGCATCGAACGACGCGTCGCCCGGTTGTGGTGGTGGCGGGGCCATTTCCGGCGGCGGCGCCATCTCGGGCGGTGGCGGCGCCTCGGACGCCTTCTTGCCCTTGCCCATGAGCTTGCCGAATAGGCCGCCCTTCGGGACCGGCGCCGGCTCGGGTTCGGGCTCCGGTGGCGGTGGCGGCATGGCCTCCGCATTCATGCGCGCGACTTGGGCCGCCAGCGCATCGTCGGTCCCGAAATCCGCATCGCCCTGTGACGGCGGCATCCCTGCATACATGTCCGGTGGTGGTGGCGGTGGTGGCGGGAC
>NZ_JBPPND010000042.1:0-3077 GCF_051306395.1 Methyloceanibacter sp. | reverse complement strand
CACCCCGGAGGGGCGCTCTCTCGTTCGCACCGCCTTGACCAGCGTATTGTCCATCTTGCGCTGCGGTGGCGCCCCCAGAGAAAGCTGCATCTTCTTGCGTGACCATGTTGATCAAAGCAGCAAGCCAGCAGCGTTGTCTAGAAACATGTTACCCTCCCGAATGTACCGGCTCATGGTCTGGTCCGACGCATGGCCCGTTTGCCGGCGGATCAAATGGCCTGCGATACCCGCGAACTCAGCAACTCAGCAAGTGCCTGAACATCGCCAGCCGGAAACAGCCAACCGGTCTTCCCATTGTCAATCGCATCGGCCAATCCCGGGATATCGCTTGCGATCACAGGCTTCTCGTACCATTGCGCCAGAGCTAAAACGCCTGACGCAGTGGCCGATTGATAGGGTGCGACCACGGCGTCGCATCGTTCAAAGAACGTCGCGGCCTCGGTATCGGAAACGTAGCGAGGAATAATCTCGACGCGGCTTTCTAAACCGAGCTCCGTGACCAATGCTTCTACCTCCGCCCTGCCGCGCCAAAACTCACCGACGACAGACAGGTGAATGTCTTTGAAAGATGAAGCTGCGATCGAACGAATTAAGACTTCTAACCCCTTGTAAGGACGTACAAAGCCGAAAAACAAGAGCTCGACTTCAGCTGACCTGGGCAGCAGTTCGGCGGGCATAGGATAGTCGTCATAGAGTGGGTGCGGGGAAATAACCGCGGGGACATCCGGGACCTCTCGGTCGAGAGCAAGCGCGAGAGCTGCATTGTTGGTTATGAACCGGGTCGCTTGTCGCAGCTGAAACCGGGACAACAGTAATTTCCAGCGGGCTGACTCGTGATCCTCAACATTATGAACCACAACGATGACTGTGACGCCCTGGCGGTTGAGCGCTCGCGCGATATATCCCAGCGCCGGCGCAACAAAAAATGTCCATGCCGGTATGATGGCGATGTCGGCCCTAAAGCGAAGAGCTCTTCGTGCGGCCGAGTGCCAGCTGATCGGATTGACCGTATCGATGCAAATGTCGGTTTCGATGGCATTGACCTGCCTGCCGGTCGGGACGCGGTCACTCTGGCCAGGATAGAGCGTTCGCGGATACTGACGGGCAAAGGACAGGATCGCGACATGGTTGCCCTTTCTCGAAGCGAGTTCGCGCGAGAGGGCCGTGGTGTGGCGCGCGATACCACCGCGGTAGGGCTCAACTGGACCGATCACCAAGAGTCTCATGGTGCTCCCCGTTGTGACCCCCGACCATAGGGGCACATGACCTGCCACCGAAGTTGTATCCGACAGGAGCCGAATCCTCTGGGGTGATAAGAGGTGGCTCGGTTCGTCTGAACAGTTTCCGGGCTGGTGTTAAGTGGCTCTCCGCCTTGGTTACGCAGCCGCCGGGATTGGCGTCAGCTGGTTAAGATAGGCTTGGTCGGGTGTCTGCCCGCCAAGGGACGAATGGGGCCTCGTGCCGTTGTAGAAGCCGAAGTAGCGGCCGATCGAGGCCCGAGCCTCGGAGACACTGGCGTAGGCGCGCAGGTAGACCTCCTCGTATCTCACCGTTCGCCAGAGCCGCTCGACGAAGACGTTGTCGAGCCAGGCCCCCTTGCCGTCCATGCTGATGGCGATCTCGGCATCCTTCAAAACCTTGATGAAGTCGAGACTGGTGAACTGCGAGCCCTGGTCGCTGTTGAAGATCTCCGGCCGGCCATGGCGGCCGAGCGCCTCTTCCAGCGCTTCGATGCAGAAATCTGCAGACAGCGTGATCGACAGCCGCCAGGCCAGCACCTTGCGGCTGAACCAGTCGGACACTTCTATTTTCCGACTTGGCGACGGCCTTTGGAAGGCTGAGGTTGATCCGCGACATTGCGTGGCGGCTCGACACCGTGCCTCCGGCGCCGTGCGCGGCTCTCCGACCGTCCCAGACCTATGCGGCTGCGGTCTCGAGGTAGAGATACCGGCGGAGATTGTAGGCGATGTTTGCGAGGCCGATTTTGGTGCGCGCTCTTGCGAGCCCGATGGTCCTGACGAAGAGGCCCATGCGGTGCTTCTGGTCGGCGAAGACGTGCTCGACGGCTGAGCGCATCCTCGAGCGGGCGGCGTTCGCCTTCTGGCGCGCTGGCGGCAACGGCTTGCCAGGCGACCGGCGGAAATGGACCTTCGAGACCAGGCCAGCGGCCTCGATCCGCTTCTCGTTCTTGCTGCTGCGATAGGCGGTGTCCGCCCAGACGGGCGAGGCCGTGTTCGAGCGATCGAGCAGCGCCGGCATCTCCCGCCCGTCATGCCGCGCGGCATCCGTCACCGTCCATGTGCGGATCAGCCGATGCCGCCGGTCGGCCCCAATATGGCTCTTGTAGCCATAGACCGGGATCGCGATCTCCATGGCGAGCGAGCCGTCGGGGCGCTTCTTTCGGCGCCCGCGCTTTAGCGTCCAGCGTCCATCACGATCCTTCTGGCGAAGTTTCGCGGGCTTGGCCGCCCATGCCTCGGGGATGCGCCCGGCTTTGAGGTCCGCCTTCTCGCCGTCGGTGTTGCGCTGGCGCGGAGCCTCGACGATCGACGCGTCGATCATCTGCCCGCCCATGGCAAGGTAGCCGGCCTCCTTCAGATGAGCGTCGAAGCGGGCGAAGAGCCGCTCCACGGCACCCGCCTTCGTCAGCTGCTCGCAAAACAGCCAGATCGTGCGCGCATCCGGCACCCGGCCGTGCAGGTCGAGCCCGAGGAAGCGCATGAAGGAGAGGCGGTCGCGGATCTGGAACTCCGTGCGCTCGTCGGCGAGACCGTAGAGCGCCTGAAGCACGAGCACCTTGAACATCATCACCGCATCCATCGGCGGGCGGCCACCCTTGCTTCCGTCAGGCCGGGCCAGAGCCACGTTGAGCTCAGGGCGGAACATCTCGAAATCGACGACCGCCGTCAGCCGCTCGAGCGGATCGCCGCTCTTCGACAGCGCCCGGTACCGCTCGTCCAGATCGAAGAACCCCGGCTCATCCGACTTCCGCGCCTCCCTTGCCAACGGGACAAGTGAATCACCAAACCACGGGTAGCGCGAGGTTTTTAGAAGTCTCCACATTTCCGCCCAGTTTG
>NZ_JBPPND010000041.1:0-9083 GCF_051306395.1 Methyloceanibacter sp. | reverse complement strand
GGTACGCTGGGGATAACAGGCTGATGATGCCCAAGAGTCCATATCGACGGCATCGTTTGGCACCTCGATGTCGGCTCATCACATCCTGGGGCTGGAGCAGGTCCCAAGGGTTTGGCTGTTCGCCAATTAAAGAGGTACGTGAGCTGGGGTTAGAACGTCGTGAGACAGTTCGGTCCCTATCTGCCGTAGGTGTAGGAGAATTGAGAGGATCTGTCCTTAGTACGAGAGGACCGGGATGGACGCACCTCTAGTGGACCTGTTGTCGCGCCAGCGGCATAGCAGGGTAGCCAAGTGCGGACGGGATAACCGCTGAAAGCATCTAAGCGGGAAGCCTACCTCGAAACTAGTTCTCCCTTGAGAGCCGTGGAAGACCACCACGTTGATAGGCTGGGTGTGGAAGCGCAGCAATGCGTGAAGCTAACCAGTACTAATAGCTCGATCGGCTTGATTGCTTTCATTGTCAGTGCCCATCCTTTTCATCGCGCTACCGGCCTCTGGCCTATTTGAGCGCGAAGAGAAGAGATGAGTGTTGAGACCAGATTTGAAACCGCCCTTCGCTGGCCTGGTGATTTTGGCGGAGCGTGACCACCCGATCCCATCCCGAACTCGGCCGTGAAAAGCTCCAGCGCCGATGGTACTAAGTCTCAAGGCTTGGGAGAGTAGGTCGTCGCCAGGCTTGCCAAGGGCGGTTTCAAAACTTCTTCGTTGCGTTCTTGGCCTTTGGCCTGTTTGAACGCGCGATTGTTGCGCTACCGCGGATCGCGTCGAGCGCAGCACGGGCTCCCAGAGCCCTCATCGAGAATACGCGCTCTATAGAGCGCGTTCCCCTCTTTCACGAGTTGGTTTCGCCAGAAATGGCAGCCACGATAAGAACCGCCGCTGGAGAAATCCCGCGGCGGTTTTTCTTTTTCGTTGCGCTATCGGCCTCTGGCCTACTTGAGCGCGGCTTGTTGGTTGGCGTTATCGGCCTCTGGCCTACTTGAGCGCGGCTTGTTGGTTCGCGCTGCCGGCCCCCCGGCTTAGCAAGCGCGGCTTGCGCGGATTTTTCGCGCCCCGAGGCATTGCCGCGCTCTGGTGCCGCGGGCCATAGTCCCGGCCAAGATCCAGCAGGCAAAGGGAGACCAGAGCAGCATGTCCGATCGCATTGTCTTGAGAGTGGGCGAGAGCCTCGTCGCCGGCGGACCGCCGGGCACGGCCGCGGAACCGGAAGTCGCTATCGGAGAAATGGACGGGCCGTTCGGCTCCGCCTTTGCCAACCTGCTCGGCGATCAGGTCAAGGGGCATTCCCGCGTCTTGGCGCTGCTCAACACCGACGTGATGGTGCGCCCGCCCACGCTTTGTGTCAGCAAGGTCACCGTCAAGGACTCGCGCTACACCAACATCCTCATGGGCACGGTGCAATACGCCACGGCCATGGGCGTGCTCGATGCCGTGCGTTCCGGCGACATTCCCAAGGACAAGTGCGACGAGCTCGGCATCATCGTTTCGGTGTGGCTCAATCCCGGCATCGTCGAGGTCAAGGATCTCGACCATCAGGTGCTGTTCGACATCCACCGCAAGGCCACCACGCAGGCCATCCACAAGGCGATGACCTTCCAGCCCTCGATCGACTGGCTGCTGGAGAACCAGGACAAGGTCGTCCACAAATATTTCGAGAAGGGCCTCAAAGGCGAGTAGCGCCACACCTCTAGAGAAGACCTCCCAAAGCCGCCGGCGGGATCTCCCACGGGGGCTTTTTCATGTCTTCGGCTAGCGGCCTTCCAGCTCGGATTCGCAGGCGAGCGAGGTGGCGGCGAGGCTGGATGCGGGGTCGCAGGGCTGAGCCGGCCCGCCGTGCGCGGCCACGGTCGTGGCCCGCTGGTAGAGAGACTGGATGAACCCCTGCTTCGGGGACGAGGCCGCCGCGACGGTCCCGGTATATTCGCTCTGCCAGCGGCGCCCCATCTTGAGATAGAAAGCGTTGCCGCCGGCCACTGTCACGTACCTGGCCGGGTAGGGGTTCTTGTAGCTCGCCATGTGGAAGTGCATGGCCTTGCCGACCGGCGCGTAGCGCTCGCCGCTCATAATGGCGTCGGCGGCGCGTGCGGCCGGGGCCGCCTGCCGAGCATCGACCGCCCGGGTTAGGACGCCCGGCGCGAACTGGCGGTGTTGACCCACGACGCCGCAAATCGTGCTCGGGAAGCGCGCCGAATCCACCCGGTTCATCACCACCGTGCCGACCGCCATGAGCCCCTCTGGGCTCGAGCGGTTGGACTCGAAATACATGGCCCGCACGAGGCAGTCCCGCTCGGTCAGGTTGGAGGTGTCGACGGCTCCACCATGTGGCGCGCGGCCGCTACAGCCGGCCATAGCCAGCCCGCACAGCAAAGCTAGGAGAAGTGCCCCCCTCATGTCCCCCCTCGTCGGCAAAGCGCCTCGGAGTATTGTCGGAAAAGGTTGCGGCTAGATTGAGGGCGGGCGGGCTTAATCGAGGGGTTGGAGCAAGCCCTCTTTGACCAGCCGGCGGACGAGGACCAGCTTGCCGGCATCGTCGAGGCTACTCGGAAGATCGCGTACCCGGAATCGTGGCGACTAACCGCGGCGAACGGTCCGCCGGACGCCATCTTTCGGATCGGCGGCGGCCGCGCTACCATGGTCCCGTAGGGTCGAGGGATCATCGAATTTCCGTCCGGGCGCGGGCTTCCTTAGGGGCTCACTGTCCATTTTGTGCCACGGAATCATGCACCTCTTGGCGCGTCCGCATGAGCAAACAAGAAGTCTGGAAGTCTCTCCCGCATGGTCATTAGCTCGTTTCTCCGCCGCCGCCTCTCCCTCTTCGTGAACGGCCCGGCCTTCGCCGGCGCGATAGCCGCCCTCCTTCTGCCGCTCTCATCGGGCGCCGCGCAGGCTCAGTTCAATCCCTATCGCGTGTTCACCGATAGCGGGCCCGTGACCCAGGAAGAGAAGGACCGCCGCCAGGCCGAACGCGACGCCCTGCGCGACCGCATCAGCCCGCAATTCCGGATGGACGTGCCGTTCGTGAGTGAGGCCTCGGTCCAGGGCTTGGAGGCGGCGATCGGGCGTTATCGCCAGATTGTGGCGGCAGGCGGCTGGCCGATGGTGCGCGGGGACACGACGCTGCGGCCGGGCGACAGCAGCGCGGAGATCGTCACGATCCGCAAGCATCTCATCATGGAGGGCGATCTGCCGCCGGGCTCTGGCACGAGCGGGCGCTTCGACGATGAGTTTCGCGATGGGCTCACGCGGTTCCAGATCCGCAATGGCCTGCGCGTCTCCGGGTTCCTCGACCAGCGCACTTTGAAGGCGCTCAACGTGCCGGCGCGCGAGCGTCTGCGTCAGCTCGAGGCCAATCTGCCCCGCGTCCAGCAGCTGATGAAGATCAACCGATCTCCGCGCTACGTGCTGGTCAACGTGCCGGCCTATACGGCGCAAGCGGTGCAGGAGGGTCAGCTCGCGCTCGACAGCGCCGTCGTCGTCGGCAAGCCCTCGCGGGCCACGCCGCAGGTCGACGCCAAGATCGTCGAGGTGAACTTCTTTCCGGTGTGGAGCGTGCCCGACAGCATCGCCCGCAAGGACCTCATTCCGGCCATCCGCAAGGACATGTCGTATTTCTACGACAACAGGTTCAACGTCAGCCGAACCTGGGGGTCGGAGCCGCTGGATCCTCAGCAGGTGGATTGGATGTCGCCGCAAGTGGCCAGCTACAAGTTCCGCCAGGACCCGGGTCCGCAGAACGCGCTCGGTCTGGTGCGCATCAATATGCCGAACAAGCATGCCGTCTATATGCATGACACGCCCCTGAAGCGGCTGTTCAATCAGAGCCAGCGGGCGTTCAGCTCGGGCTGTGTCCGGGTGGAGAGCGTGTGGGAGCTCGTGGCTTGGTTGTTGGGTCCTCAGGGCTGGGACCTGGCCAAGGTCGAGGCGCAGGTGGCGAGCGGGGAGAAGGAGAACGTGAAGCTGCGCAGCTCCGTCCCCGTGCACTTCGTCTATCTGACGGCCTTCGCCAATAGCCGCGGCGTCGCCCAGTTCAGGCCCGACATCTACGGCCAGGACGCCGCCGCCGACGGTCTCGACGATCAACAGGATGCGCTGGTCGTCTCGGAGAGCCGCGCCGTCACGCCCTGAGGCGGGTTGAGCCCGGCCCATTTCCAATTTATTTACCCCGTCCGAGTCGGATGGCGACCGACCGCCGCACGCGACACCACGGCACAACATGGGCCGGGCGTGCGGTCATAAAAGGGGACCCAGGAGCAATGCGGCAAGGGACCGATACGGTGAGAGCATTCCATTCGGAGGAGGGCATAGTTCGCATGACGAGGCTGCGTCTGATCGAGATCGGCGTGGCTGTCGTGCTGACCATGGTTGCCCTTCTATTCGTCGCCTGGACAGCGTGGGCGGCGGAAGCGCATGGCATCAGCGTCACCGATGCTTGGGCGCGGCCGACCATCGGCAAGGGCCGGACCACGGCCGCCTACCTGACCATCACCAACGAAGGCACCACGGACGACGTGCTCAAGGCGGTGAAATCCCCCAGCGCCGAGCGCGTCGATCTGCACGAGACCAAGATGACCGCAGAGGGCGTCATGCAGATGCGGCCTCTCGATAAGGGGTTGCCCATCCCGGCGGGTGGCACCGCCGAGCTGAAGCCAGGCGGCACGCATGTGATGGTCATGGGGCTCAAGGCCACGCTCGCCGAAGGCGGCGACCTTCCCCTCACGCTCGAATTCGCCGAGGCGGGATCGGTCGATGTCATGGTTCCGGTGCGCAAAGGCGCCGGCGGCGATCACGCCCACTGACGTTATTTTGGTTCGCTGCTGCCGGTGCCTTCGAACCCGGTCAGCCGGCAGGTATAGACGAGGCGCACCTCGTTCTGCACCAGCGGCACGCGCTTGGCCGGAAACGCTTTGACCTCGGCGAACGCGCCCGTGACGCGCGGAGGACACAGCTTCAACGATACGTAGAGGATCGGCTCGGGCGTGCTCGGACCAAAGGGCCGCGTCATCTCGTAGTGATTATGAGGCGTGCCGCCGCGTTGCCAAACATAGAGTGGCACGGGTGAATCCCGCAGATAGTAGAGCAACTCCGCCGCCATCTCCCGCGAGCCGACAAGGACCGCCCCATAGGGGTCTTCGGCGAGCCGCTTGCGGACCACGCCGGCGGTGCCCTCCCAGCCAAGCGATGAGCGCAGAAACTTGAGCTGCTCGAACACAGGCCAGTTGTGCGCGAAGGCCGGCGCCGTCGCGATCGCGGCCGCCAGCACGAGATACAGTCCAAGTGAGACGTTGAATAGGAGGCACCGTCCGCGTTCGAGCAGGACGGCGGTGACGAAGATGCCGGCCGCAGGGTAGGCGGTCGCCGCCCAATTGCCGTGGGCGCGCGACAGCAGGGCCTGCACGATGAGGAGCGCGAGAACCGGCAGCGCGAAACAGAGCAGCAGGGTCTTGTTGGGATCGCTCGGCGCACGCAGCTCCCGAAAGCTCGCGCGGGCCAGCACGACAAGCAGGATCGGGCCGAACAAGCCGAATTGCGCGCCGAGAAACTCGAGCAGGGCGACGGGGTGAACGTAAGGGGATTGCCAGCCGATATTGGCGCCGGTGTGCTTCGCCGTGGGGAAGCCGTGCTCGGCGTTCCACACGATGTTGGGCGAGAACAGCGCCAGCGCGATCAGCACGGCGATCAGGCCGCGGCCGCCTTTTAGGGCACCGCGCGCCTCGCGGGACATCGCGGCGTGGCAAGCGATGCAGACCGGCGCGTAGATCATCGCCTGTTTGGCTAGGAGGCCGACGCCGATCGCTACGCCGAGCAGAATGGCGAAGCCCATGCTTTGCCGCTTCACCAGCATGACCCAGAAGAAGAGCATGACCGTCCATAGGAAGATCAGCGGCGCGTCTGTGGTGATGAGCAGCGAGGCATAGGAAACGCCAGGCAGGGTGGCGAAGACAAGTGCCGCCCAGAAGCCGATCCGTGCATCGAACAGCGCCCGGCCCGTGAGGAAGAGCATGAAGGCGGAGAGTGTGTAGAGGACGGGGGCGGCGGCGCGGACGCACGCTTCCGACTGCCCGCAGACTTCTCCTGCGGCGCGGATGATCCAAGCGATGAGCGGCGGCTTCGAAAAGTAGCCAAACTCGAAGTCGCGGGACCAGGTCCAGTACTGGCCTCGTCCATGACCAGGTCGATCTGCGCCGCCTTCAGCGCCACAAGCCGAAAGGCGAGCAGGACACAGAGGCAGACGGCCGTGAGGAGCAGGTAGCCCCCGTCCGAGAGCGACCGCTCCCGGCGGAGTCCATGGAATTCTTGAGCAAGGTCTCCGGTGTACACGGCCGTCGTTTCCGCTTCCCTAGTCGCGCCCATTTGGCACGGCTGTTTGTCACCTGCATGTCACCCACATCCGGTCATTCATCCGGGCGTTAAATTCGGGTCTCACAATCCGCCTTCGCGTTCCGCTTCATGTGTTTTGGGTGATGCCCATGGCAGGCAATCGGGTGCCAGACGAAGCCATGCGTCTTTCCGTTGTCATTCCGGCGTTCAACGAGGAAGGCAATATCGGCCGCCTGATCGAAGAGACCTTCGCCGCCGTGCCTGCGGCCATGCTCGGCGAGGTGATCGTGGTCGACGACGCGAGCGACGACGGCACCGGGGGCGAAATCAAGGCTCTGATCCCCCGCTACGACTCCTTGCGCTATGTGAGACATGGGCGCCGGGCAGGCCAAAGCGCCGCTCTACGGACAGCGGTGCTCGCCGCGCGCTTTCCCACCATCGCCGCAATGGACGGGGACGGCCAGAACGATCCGCACGACATCGCCGGACTCTTCGAGCGCCTCGGCGTTCCCGGCGAGGAGCCGGCGCTGGTAGGCGGCTTACGGGCGTCGCGCAAGGATACGGGCTCGAAGCGGTTCGCTTCGCGTTTCGCCAACTGGCTGCGGGACAAGGTGCTGGACGACGGCTGTCCTGACACGGGCTGCGGGCTCAAGGTCTATCAGCGGGAGGCCTATGTCGCGTTGCCTTACTTCACCAGCATGCACCGCTATCTGCCGGCGTTCTTTCTGACCTACGGGCACCAGGTGGCTTACGCGCCGGTGAACGACCGCCCGCGGCTCGCGGGCACATCCAAATACACCAATCTCGGCCGTGCGCTGATCGGCATCTATGACCTCGTCGGCGTGCGCTGGTTGCGCAAACGTACGGCGATCCCGCCTTTGGCCGAGCGGGTCGAGGGGACGGCCGACGCAGACGTTCAGGTCATAAGTCAGAGGGGATAACGGACATGTCGGGGGGAAGTCTCGTGCAATGGTGGGCGGACACGTCGATCTCCGAGCTCGTTTGGATCGGCGTGGGGCTGTTCGCGCAGACCATGTTCTCCATGCGCTTTCTCATTCAATGGATCGCCACGGAGCGCGCCCGCGTCAGCATCGTGCCGGAGACCTTCTGGTATTTCAGCTTCGGCGGCGGCTTGCTTCTGCTGAGCTACGCCATCTACCGGATGGATCCTGTGTTCATTCTCGGCCAGGCCACCGGGCTCGTCATCTATTCGCGCAATATCTACTTTATTTGGTTGGGGAAGCGGGTGATGAGCCCGCCTGAAGTGGCCTAAGCGGGGCAGGCCGGACACGCTTCGGATCGAGGGGGGCTCGATCTTGCAAATGCGCTATTTCACGCTGTGCGAACAGGCCGTGCTGGCACTGTCGCTGCTTGCGATTGGGTTTCTCCTGATCGATCCGTTCATGCTGGAGCGCGCTCGGACGCTCTCGGCCAGCGCCTGCTATTTCTTCAAACTCGTCACGGATCTTGGCCGGTCCCACTGGATGCTGATCCCCACGGCGGCGCTCATCATCTTCGCCATCGTCATGCGGCGCCGGCATCTCGGCTTTAGCAACGGGGTGGGCTATGGACTGATGATCAGCGCAGCCGGGTTCGCCTTTGTCAGCATCGCGGGGGCGGGACTTGTCTCGGTTCTTTTAAAGAACATTCTGGGCCGCGCGCGGCCCAAGCTATTCGACGCGGTGGGTCATTTCGACTTTCAGTTCTTTGCCTTCGACTCGGACTACGTGTCCATTCCCTCTGGGCACGCGACGTCCATCTTCGCCTTCGCCGCGGTGATCGGTATCTTTTGGCCGCGGGGACGATTGCTGCTCTACACGCTCGCGGCCTGGATCGCGCTGAGCCGCGTGCTGATCGGTGTCCACTACTTCACCGATACGGTGCTCGGCGCGATTTTGGGCATCTCCTTCGCCTTCTTGGTGCGGGACCGGTTCGCCGCGCGGCGCTGGCTGTTCGAATATGCGCCTGGCGGCGGGTACCGCTTACGCGCGCCGCGGGTTCGGGCGTGGTTGAACTGGCCGGAGGTTGAGCGCCGGTCCCAGGCGCATACTGGCCAAACCGCCGCGCATAGGCCGTCCCGGCCGGTCTCCTTCGCCGGCCGGCTGCGCGGGGCCTGAACCGGCTTACGCTTTACAAACCCAAGGAAAATCCCCATATAGAGGCAGATGCGCGGCGGGCCGTCTTGGCGCGCCGACTTGGCGCGCGGTAGGCCGTCTTGGACCCGATCCCGTGCTTCACATCTTCTCCGAACCTGTTATAGGTTCCCCCCTTTCGCGGCGGCTCCTCTTTGGACGCCATGCGCCGCGTGAGGCAGAGGCCGTCACTCGAAGGCCTGCAAAATTGACGCGGGGTGGAGCAGCCCGGTAGCTCGTCAGGCTCATAACCTGAAGGTCGCAGGTTCAAATCCTGCCCCCGCAACCACTGACAGTTGACTCCCTGAAGCGCCAGCTTTGGGGAGTTTTTGTTTGCTGTCGGGGCTGTCACAAACTGCCAAGATCTGAGCCAAGTCCCCATAGAGAATGGCGGCGGTGGCCTGACCTATCTCCCCGGGACGTAGCTCAATGCGGTCGATAAAGGTGCGGAGTACCTCGGCAGCCTCGGTCCTGATGGCGGGGTCGTTGAGCGCCTGTTCGAGTTGCCCGACCTTTTGGGCATACACGTCGGCTAACCGGGGATGGAGGCGGACGGTTGATGCGGGAGCTGCGCTCAGTCGAGCCTCAAGCTCTTCCTGCTGCTTCTCAAGAACCGCCAGTCGATTGCGGAGG
>NZ_JBPPND010000040.1:0-3231 GCF_051306395.1 Methyloceanibacter sp. | reverse complement strand
GGCGACAGTGCGAGCGAGATGTATCTCCTGACCCAGGAGCTGTGCGAGAAAGCGGGCCTCCCCGCCTACGAGATCTCGAACCATGCGCGGCCGGGATCGGAGTCGCGGCACAATCTCATCTATTGGCGCGGACACGACTATGCCGGGATCGGCGCCGGCGCCCATGGACGTCTCACCGAGAACGGCGTGAAACGCGCGACTTCGACGCTGAAGCCGCCTGAGGAGTGGCTGGCGCATGTCGAGGCCCGGGGCCACGGTCTCGCCAGCGACGAAGCGCTGACCACCCAAGAGACGGCGGAAGAATATCTGCTCATGGCGCTCCGCCTCGCCGAAGGGCTCGACGTGGCGCGGCTCGAAGCTTTGGGCGGGCGGGCGCTCGATGCGTCCGTGCTCGATGCGCTGGAGAGCGACGGGCTCTTGGCCCGGAACGGCAAACGGCTCAGGGCCACGCAATCCGGGCGGCTCGTCCTCGAGCGGCTGATCCTGGAGCTCGCCGCCTAGTAGCTGGACGCGGTGTTGAAGCTGCGCGGCGCCGGCGAGATCACGCTGGGCGATCCGGGCCTCACTTCGAGGATGGCCAGGCCCCGTTCCGACGTGCCGTCCGGCAGCAAGCGGACCAGGCCGTCGACGCCGGCGAATCCGCTTGCGCGGGTGAGCTGGGAGAACGAGTAGCGCTGGCCCGGCGGATTCTGTGACAGGGAGACGGCGAGGCTCATGGCGTCGTAGCCGAGGCTCGCGATCCGCGGCGGCGTGCCGCCGAAGGTCTTGGTGTAGCGCTGGGCGAAGCTGTTCCAGCCTTTCGGATCGGGCGCGGGATACCAGCCGCCGATGAGCGCCTGCTGGCTGCCCACGTTCGGATAGTCCCATTGGCCGGTGCCGATGAACTGAACTTTCGCGCTGGTGAGACCGGCGGCCGCAAGCTGCGGCGCGAGACGCGGGAGCTCCTCCTGGCCGGCGGGCAGGAACAGCGCATCGATCTGTTTCCCCGACTGCACGGCGCCCGCGATCTGTTGCACGGCGCTTTCCATGTTCGAGCCGCTGAAGCTCGCCCGCACCGGCGCGGAGCCGCCGCCGGAAGCGACAGCCTTCGCGAACGCGGCCTCGGCGATGCGGCCATAGGCCGTCTGTGGCACGAGCACCGCGAAGTTCCGTTTGCCGCGCGACATGGCGAAGGAGACGATGCGCGGCACGTCGCGGCCGGCGAGGAAGCTCAAGAGATAAACGCCGTTGCCCGCGACCTTCTCGTCGGATGAGAAGGCGATCATGGGGACGCCGGCGCTGCGCGCCACTTGCGCGGCGGCGCTCACTTCCTGCGCGAAGAGTGGTCCGATGATCAACTCGGCGCCGTCCTTGACCGCGCTTTGCGCGGCGGCGCGCGCGCCGTTCGGGGTGCCCATGGTGTCCTTCGGCACGAGCGAGATATCCGGGTTGTTGAAATCGAACAGGGCCAGCTCGGCCGCTTGCTTCAGCGCCTTGGCGACCGACGAGGCGGAGCCAGGCGCGGAGATCGGCAGCAGCAGCGCCACCTTGACCGAGCCGGTTGCGCCCGTGATCGTCTCGCCCGGCATGAGATTGCCGCCGCCGCCGCCACCGCCGCCCGGCGCGCCGCAGGCGGAGAACAGCGCCGCGATCAGCGCCGTGACGATGACGAGCTTAATGGCACTCAGACGATGGCGAAGCGCGTGCGGAATGTGTTCTGCCCCTGCAATGTCGTGTCACGTAAAGCCTTGATCGCAAACGTGGCTCAAACGTGATGGACGGCTGCGGACTATATCACGTAACGTTTCACCGGCCAGGGCGGGGCGCGCTGCGCCTTGACGCAGCCCCCCGGCAGCAGCGAGGCGGCCAGGTGCAAGACCATCGTAACGCGGAGAGCGGCGCGGGAACCGAACGGACGGTTGCACGCGCAAGCGAGACGCTCGCGGAGCTTCTGGACCGGCCGCTCGCCGCGGGGCTTTATCTCGTGGCGACGCCCATCGGCAATCTTTCGGACATCTCGTTGCGTGCACTTTCCGTCTTGGCACGCGCGCCGCTCATCGCCGCGGAAGATACGCGGCACTCCAAGAAGCTGCTCTCGCATTTCGGCATCGATACGCCGCTCACGCCCTATCACGAGCACAACGCCGAACGGGAACGCCCGAAGCTGCTGGCGCGCATCCGCTCTGGCTATTCCGTGGCGCTGATCTCGGACGCGGGCACGCCGCTTGTGTCGGACCCGGGCTACAAGCTGGTGCGGGAAGCACTCGACGAAGGGCTGACGGTGACGAGCATTCCGGGGCCGTCGGCGACGCTCGCCGCGCTGACCAGCGTGGGCCTCCCCACCGACACGTTTCTGTTCGCGGGTTTCCTGCCGCCGAAATCGGGCGCGCGCCAGACGCGGCTCGCGGCGCTGAAAGACGTGCCGGCGACGCTCATTCTATTCGAGACCGCACCCCGGCTCGCCAAGGCCCTCGCCGACATGGCTGAGGTCTTGGGCCCCCGCGAAGCGGCGATCGCGCGGGAGCTGACCAAGCTGCACGAAACGGTGTTGCGCGGCACGCTCGATGCGCTCGCCGGAGACCTCGCGGAGCAGACGTTGAAAGGCGAGGTCGTGGTGGTGATCGCGCCGCCCCGCGCTGACGAAACCGAGATCGACCATGCGCGCATCCTGGCCGATCTCAAGGCGGCGCTAGAGACCCAGAGCTTCCGCGATGCGGTGCGCGGCGTCACCGAGGCGCATGGCGTGAAGCGGGCGCGGGTCTATGAGCTCGGCCTGTCCCTCACCCGCGAGCCCGAATGAGATGAGCGTTGCACGCGTTAGAGCCTATCGGCGCGGCGTGCTGGCCGAAACGCTGGTCGCCCTGCTCCTCCGGCTCAAAGGCTATCGCATCGTGGCACAGCGTTATCGCTCGCCCGTCGGCGAGATCGACCTTGTGGCCCAGAAAGGACAGCGGCTCGTGTTCGTGGAGGTCAAGCGGCGCAAGACCAAGAACGATGCCGCCTGGACGCTGCCCGCCAAGCAAAGACGGCGCATCGTGCGCGCGGCGCAATACTGGCTCGCGAGCCACCCGGACTTCACCAGCCACACGATCGCCTTCGACGTGGTGCTCGCAGCGCTGGGCGTGGCCGCGGCATATCGAGAACGCATTTCCCGTTTGACCCGGAATGTGAGATGCGCACCTTTGCCCCTGGCCTTAGAGTGCGCCCAGTGAAAAAGCCTTGAGGGAGGAGCCTTCGATGAGCCGCCTGTAC
>NZ_JBPPND010000039.1:0-2142 GCF_051306395.1 Methyloceanibacter sp. | reverse complement strand
TCAAGCGCGCCGTCTTCGTTCCTGTTCTCGGCGATGTAATTGTGGATCGCGCTCATGACATGCCAGGCGCGCACGACTTCCATATCGCCGGGGTGCTCCTGCACGGGAAGCCACCACCACGCCACCGGCAGCCGGGTGATCATGATCCAGCCGTCACCGTCGCGCTTGGGACCCTTCTGGACGCGGATCTCGATCAATTTGAGCTCGTCGCTATCGATCTGAGGTTTGAACCAGAAATCCAGGGCGTATTGCTTCTTCGGCTCGTCCTTGTCGTGGAAGATAGCGTTGGCGAACCAGCCATAGCCTTTCATGCCGCGAATGACGCGGATCTTCTCATAGACCAGATCGAGATCTTCATTGAGCTTTGGATCGTGGAAGACGAACACGCCGTCCTTCGAACGCTCCTTGATGATCTCCTCGGTCCTTTTCGTCACCGACTCGTCATTGAAGTCGGGATAGTCGGCCGCAAAGACGGACGTGGCCATAGTTAAACAGAAGGCCACCGCTATCGCCGCGGCCCCCGCCCGTCTCAGCACTCGCGAGAACATAGTCATCACTGCTTCGCTGTCTCTCCGCTCTCCGCGTCGGAGGCCTGGGGCGGGACGGTTGCCCGCGAGAGGGACAACACTCGGATAGCCTGGGAGGCTTCCTTGTTGTTGTTGAGATTGGCGACGTCCTCGGCGGTCTCGCCTCGGGCGTTTTTCACCGTGGGATCGGCGCCCGCATCCATAAGCAGCCCGATCATCGGGGCGCTGTTGTTGGCAGCCGCGATCATCAGCGCCGTCATGCCGTTCTTGGCCTGTGCGTTGACGTCCGCGCCTTCGTTGATCAAGGCCTTGGCGATGTCGGTCGGCCGCGTGCTGCCGGGCAGAAAGATCGAGCCTTCCGCTGGGCCGGTCTGGGCGGCGACGATCATCAGCGGCGTCAAGCCTTCGCTGCCGGAAGGAGTGCTCACATCGGCACCACCCTCCATAAGTGCTTTGGCGGCCTCGTATTTTTTCTCCGCAAGCGCAAGTGCTAACGGCCGGAAGTCGCCCTGGCCAGGCTCTTCCAGGTCAGCGCCGTGGTCGATCAGCGTCTTGATCGAGGGAATGTGGTCGCGCATCAGTGCGGCGGCGAGCGGCGTAATACCGTTTCCGTCGTGCTTATTGGGGTCAGCGCCGAGCTCGACCAAAAGATCGATCGTCTTGTCGTGGCGCTGACGGGCGGCGCTGGTCAGCGGCGTCCACCCCTGCAAGTCCGGCTTATTGACGTCGGCGCCTTTGCCAACCAGGAACATGATGCGATCGTCGTCATTGGCGATAAGCGCGTTGCTCAGCTCCTGCTGCGGATCGGCGCCTTCGGCCAACCACCTCTCCAGCTTCTCTTGCGTCACGATCTGATCGGGCGAGGCAAGGTCGGGTCGCGCTTCGAACTTCTGGTCGGCGAGTTTGATGTAGCTGCCATGGGCCGGCAGATCGCCAGGGACGGTGCACTTACTACACTGAACAAGCGGCACACCGTATTCTTCGAGGATCGCCTGAACCTCCTCGGCGTTATCCGCGAGTGCCCAATCAAGCAGGTATTTGAGGAAGACGTCCGTCGGACGCACACCAATGGCCAGCTCGAACTCCATCTGCACGGTGTCGTCGTCAAGATTGATTGGCTGGATGGTGATCGGCTCGTTCTTCATGGTCTTCACCCAGCCGGCGAAGGGGCCGAACACGGCGGCAACGTCGAGCTTTCCGTCGAGCATCTTCTGAACCACGTACCAGGGCTGGTTCTCGGGCACGAGATCGCCGTCATGGGTCTGGAGCTGCAGCTCTACGTTGTCGAAGATACCGCGTTTGGCGAGAGCCCGGCGGACACCCGAAGTCTGAAAGACTCCAATCTTGAGATCCTTGAGCTTCGGATCGTCCAACCCGGAAAGTTCCAGCCCCTTGTCACTCCGATAAACGAGCACGTAAGGGGTCTTGTAAATCGGCTCAGTCGTGAGAAGCCGGTCATAGGTCGATGGAACGTCGAACATCAGGTCGCAGTAATGCTCTTCGAAGGTCGAGCGCGTCAGCCCGCGTTCAATGAAGGGCTGCCAATGATACTTGATCTCGGCGCCCGTCGCGTCAGCGAGCAGCTTGGCCAGCTTGTTCTGGAAGCCCTCTCTCT
>NZ_JBPPND010000038.1:0-21751 GCF_051306395.1 Methyloceanibacter sp. | reverse complement strand
AGGGATTCCCGATCTCGGGCCTTTGGGCAAACGGACTGTCCTCGTGGAGTGGCAGACCTTTCCCGATCAGTCCGTGGATCCGCGCTTTGCCGAACGCCTTGCCAACGAGTTGAAGGCGCTCGGTGTCCAGTCAGACGACGACCTTTTCTTCATTTGCCGTTCGGGAAGCCGGAGCCTGGCCGCGGCCAGGGCAATGGCGTCGGCGGGGTATCGCGCCTGTCATAACGTCTCGGAGGGGTTCGAAGGCCCGCTCGACGACGCGCGACATCGCGGCACCCTACAAGGTTGGAAAGCGATCGGACTGCCCTGGCAACAAGGCTAGGGGCCGATCGACGGGACGGTCGTGGCTGTCCGCGTCTATCAGTTGGCTGCTCAAGTTGATGCGTGCGGTGCGTAATGGCGCGACAAAAAATGAATAGGAAAGAACAACACCGTGGCAGAGGCACAGGCACGGGCTCCACACGCAGAGCCCCAGCAAGAGGAGCAGCGCGCGCCAAGCAGCGCTTGGGCGCGGGTAAAATCGCGGTTGCGCGGCGAACTGGGCGAAGACGTCTACGCCAGCTGGTTTAGGGGCGTGGAGGTCGAAGAGGTGGACGGCGACATCGTCCATCTCAGCGTGGCCACGCGTTTTTTGCGGAACTGGCTCAAAACGCACTACTACGACTCGGTCTTGAAGCAGGCGCAAGGCGAGTGGCCGAGCGCCGAGCGGGTCGAGTTCACCGTGAGGCAGCCGCATTTCACCGTCGAACCGCCCAAGGAAACGCCCTGCGCGCGTCAGGCCCCATCGCCGGCCGCGACCGACCGGGCACAGCTGCCCATGCCGCTGCGCACGGGCTATGAAGGCTTCGAGGGTTCTCCGCTCGATCCGCGCTTGAGCTTCGCAAGCTTCGTCGTGGGCAACTCGAACAAGCTGGCGCACGCCGCGGCCAAACAAGTGGCGCATGCCTCGTCGAGCCCGCTGTCGCCGTTCAATCCATTGTTTCTGCATGGAAATGTAGGATTGGGAAAGACGCATCTCCTGCACGCCATCGCGTGGGAGGTGAAGCAGCAGAACCCCGAAGCCGAGGTGCTCTATCTCACAGCCGAGCGTTTCATGTCCGGCTTCGTGCAGGCCTTGCGCGCCCGCGATGCGCTCGCCTTCAAGGAGAAGCTCCGCAATATCGACATCCTCGTCATCGACGACATGGAGTTCTTGCAAGGTCCGACCATCCAGCAGGAGTTCTGCCACACGCTGAACTCGCTGATCGATGGCGGCAGGCAGGTGGTGGTCGCGGCGGACCGGGCGCCGACCCATCTCGACAAGCTCGACATGCGGATGCGCTCAAGGCTCGGCGGCGGGCTCGTGGCCGAAATGAAGACCATGGACTACGAACTGCGTCACAAGATCCTTGAGAAGCGCGCGCAAGAGGCCTGCGCGGAGACGGCGGGGCTCGAAGTGTCGGATACCGTGCTGGCGTTCCTGGCCGAGCGGCTGACGGAGAGCGGACGCGAGCTCGAAGGCGCGGTGCATCGTTTGCGGGCGAGCTACCAGCTCACCGACGAGCCCGTCACCATTGCCGGGGCCGAGCAGATCGTGCGCGATCTCATGCGGGGCACGGAGCCCCGGCGGGTCCGCATCGACGACATCCTGCGGACTGTATCCAAGCATTACGGGGTCAACCGCGGCGATCTCCTGTCGGGGCGGCGTAACCGGTCGATCGTGCGGCCGCGGCAGATCGGCATGTACCTCGCCAAGCTGCTCACCTCCCGGTCGCTGCCCGAAATCGGCCGGCGCTTCGGCAACCGCGACCACACCACCGTGCTGCACGCGATCCGCAAGATCGAGCAGCTCATGACCGACGACAACCAGCTCCGCGAGGAAATCGAGCTTCTGAAGCGCCTGCTGCGCGACTAGAGGGAAAGGCGGGAGGGGCCTTGTCTGGACCAAGGCCCCTCCCGCCGCTCTTGCAAATTTCGCGGCACCGCTGCAAGTTCGACCGGGTTTTCCACCCGCCTCGCCAAGGCCTTCACCAGGTCGCACCGGAGCCGAAAAAGCGCTCCGGCTGGGGATCGTCCAGCGAAAAAGACGCTAGCTTTCGGGGTATCCTCCAACCATGCGCCTTACTATCGACAAGCCCGGTCTCGCGAAGGCGCTCGCCCATGTGGCCAGCGTGGTCGAGCGGCGCAACACCATTCCCATCCTGTCGAACGTGCTGCTCACGGTCGGCTCGAACACGTTGAAGCTCACCGCGACCGATCTCGACATGGAGCTCGTGGAGACGGTGGGCTGCACCTCCAAGGGCGACGGCGCCGTCACCGTGCCGGCGCATATGTTCTATGACATCGTGCGCAAGCTGCCCGACGGCGAGATCGAGCTTAGTCGCGACGCCGAGCAGGAGCGGCTCGTCATGACCAGCGGCCCGGCGCAGTTCTCGCTGCAGACGCTGCCCGCGGACGATTTCCCGGAGCTGTCGATCGAAGATCTGGGCTATGCCTTCACCCTGCCTGCCGCCGACCTCAAGCGTCTGATCGAGAAGACGCGCTTCGCCATCTCCACGGAGGAGACGCGCTATTACCTGAACGGCATCTACCTCCACCAGGCGGAAACCGACGGCAAGGAGACCTTGCGCGCCGTCGCCACGGACGGACACCGGCTGGCGCAAGTGGAGCTGCCGCTCCCCTCGGGCGCCAAGGGCATGCCCGGCGTGATCGTGCCGCGCAAGACGGTGACGGAACTCTCCAAGCTCGTGGAGAACGAGGACGGCGAGGTCCGCATCGAGCTATCGCCGTCGAAGATCAAAATCTCCGACGGGCGCGTCGTGCTCACCTCAAAGCTGATCGACGGCACCTTCCCGGACTATGAGCGCGTCATCCCGCAAGGAAACGACAAGCGGCTCGAAGTGGACAACGCCAGTTTCGCCCAGGCCGTGGACCGCGTCTCGACGCTTTCCAGCGACAAGGGCCGCGCGGTGAAGCTCGCGCTCACGGACGGCAAGCTGACACTGTCGGTGAACAACCCCGAGTCGGGCAGCGCCACGGAGGAGCTTTCCGTCGAGTATGGCTTCGATCCGCTCGAGATCGGCTTCAACGCCCGCTATCTGCTCGACATTTCGCAGCAGCTCGAAAGCGAAGCGGCCGAATTCCTGCTCGCCGATCCGGGCTCGCCCACCATGGTGCGCGACGTGAAAGATCCGTCGGCGCTCTACGTGCTCATGCCGATGCGGGTATGAGCGCAAAGCCGCGCGAGCACGATATCGACGACGCGCAGACGTCCCGCCCCGGCCCCGAGCGGCTTGCCGTCCGCACGCTCAAGCTCACCGACTTCCGCAACTATGGGCAGGCGCGGCTCGATCTCGACGCGAGACCCGTCGTGCTCGTGGGCGACAACGGTTCGGGCAAGACCAATCTCCTCGAAGCGGTGTCACTGCTCGGCGCGGGTCACGGCCTGCGCGGGCGCCCCTACGCGGAGCTCGCGCGCAAGGACGGCGCCGGAGGGTTTGCGATTGCCGCGACGGTTTCGACGCGGCACGGCGAGGTCGAGATCGGCACCGGCTTCTTACCGGGTACGCGCGAGGAAGGCGCGGGCCGCACCGTGCGCATCGCCGGCAAGGACCGCAGCACAGGCGGGCTCGGGGACTACGTCAAGCACGTGTTCCTGATCCCCGCCATGGACGGGCTGTTCACGGGCGCGGCCTCGGAGCGCCGGCGCTTCCTCGACCGGCTGATGCTCGCCATCGATCCGAAGATGCGCACGCCGCTTTCCCGGTACGACCGGGCCATGCGCCAGCGCAATCGTCTGTTCCAGATGCGGGAGTATTCGCGCGCCCTGTTCGAGGGGCTTGAGGAGCAGATGGCGGAAGCGGGCGTGGCTGTCGCCGCCGCCCGGCTCGACGCGGTCGAGCGGCTGACGGCGCTCATCGAGGAGACCCAGGAGACCCGTGGGCAAGGCCCCTTCCCCCATGCGGTGCTGGCGCTCCACGGTACGCTCGAAACGGAGCTTTCGACCCGCTCGGCCACGGAGGTTGAGGACCTGTTCCGCATCCTTTTGGAGGAGGGCCGGGAGCGGGATCGTGCGGCGTCGCGCACCCTTGAAGGAACGCATCTGAGCGACCTATTAGTAGTGCATGGGCCAAAGAACGCGCCCGCCGCCCAGTGCTCCTCGGGGGAGCAAAAGGCCCTCCTTCTCGGCCTCGTCCTGGCCAAAGCCGAGCTGATCAAGAAGCTCGAGGGCACCGCCCCGCTTGTCCTCCTGGACGAGGTCGCGGCGCATCTGGATGCGGCCCGGCGGGAGGCACTTTTTGGCGAAATTCTGCGGCTTGGGGCCCAGGCCTGGATGACTGGAACAGACAGAGAACTTTTTTCGCCGATTGCGCAAGATGCCCAAATCTTGGCGGTGAATCGGGGTAGTATCAGCGTGTGAATCAGGGGGCCTCTCGAAGCCCCCAGCGGAAGACCTAAGACCACCTTCAAAGACACCTCAGGGAACCATGACACCAGCTGCCAAACGCAAGGCTGAAGCCGCTGCCGACTACGGTGCAGAGTCGATCAAAGTGCTGAAAGGGCTCGATGCCGTGCGCAAGCGGCCGGGCATGTATATCGGCGACACCGACGACGGCTCGGGGCTTCACCACATGGTCTACGAAGTGGTGGATAACGCCATCGACGAGTCGCTCGCGGGCTATTGCGACGCGATCAACGTGACGCTCAACGCCGAAGGCTCGGTGACCGTGGAAGACAACGGCCGCGGGATTCCGACCGAGATCCACAAGGGCGAAGGCGTCTCGGCGGCCGAAGTGATCATGACGCAGCTCCATGCCGGCGGGAAGTTCGACCAGAACTCCTACAAGGTGTCGGGCGGTCTACATGGCGTCGGCGTGTCCGTGGTGAACGCGCTGTCGAGCCTGCTTGAGCTCACCATCTGGCGCGACGGCAAGGAGCACCAACTTCGCTTCGTCCACGGTGTACCCGAGGCGCCGCTCAAAGCGACCGGCGACGCCAAAGGCAAGACCGGCACGCGCATCACCTTCGTGCCGAGCACCGACACTTTCACCATGATCGAGTTCGACTACGCGACGCTGGAGCATCGCTTGCGCGAGCTCGCCTTTTTGAATTCCGGCGTGCGCATCATCCTATCGGACCTGCGCGGCGTGGAGCCAAAGACCGAAGAGCTGCACTATGAAGGCGGCTTGCGCGCCTTCGTGCAGTTCCTGGACCGCACCAAGCACCCGCTCATCACCGAGCCTGTCGTGGTGGAGAAGACGCAAAGCCGGATCACCGTGGAAGCCGCCTTGTGGTGGAACGACAGCTATCACGAGAACGTCTTGTGCTTCACCAACAACATCCCGCAGCGCGACGGCGGCACGCATCTGGCTGGCTTCCGCGCGGCGCTAACACGCACCGTCAACACCTATGCCGCGGAGTCGGGCATCGCCAAGCGGGAGAAGGTGGCTCTCACCGGTGACGACGCGCGCGAAGGCCTCACCTGCGTGCTCTCGGTGAAAGTGCCGGATCCCAAATTCTCGAGCCAGACCAAAGACAAGCTCGTCTCCTCGGAAGTGCGCCCCGTGGTCGAAAGCGTGATGGCCGAGCGGATGTCGCAATGGTTCGAGGAGAACCCGGGCGAAGCGCGCAACATTGTGCAGAAGATCGTGGAAGCCGCGGCGGCGCGCGAAGCCGCGCGCAAGGCTCGCGATCTCACCCGCCGCAAAGGCGCGCTCGACGTGGCCTCACTTCCGGGCAAGCTCGCCGACTGTCAGGAACGCGACCCCGCCAAGTCGGAGCTCTTCCTGGTCGAGGGCGATTCCGCCGGTGGCAGCGCCAAGCAGGCGCGCGATCGGGCGTTCCAGGCCGTGCTGCCTCTGCGTGGCAAGATCCTCAACGTGGAGCGCGCGCGCATCGACAAGATGCTGTCGAGCCAGGAAATCGGCACGCTCATTACCGCGCTCGGCACGGGCATCGGCGATGAGTTCGATGTGGCGAAGCTCCGCTACCATAAGATCATCATCATGACGGACGCGGACGTGGATGGTTCGCATATCCGCACGCTGCTGCTCACCTTCTTCTACCGGCAAATGCTGCCGATCATCGAGGCGGGTCATCTCTTCATCGCCCAGCCTCCTCTCTACAAGGTGAAGCGCGGCAACCAAGAGCGCTATCTCAAGGACGAGACGAGCCTCCAGGACTATCTGATCGGCGAAGGGCTCGAAGACGCCGTGCTCTTGACCGGCGACAACGCCGCGCGGGGCGGCGGGGACTTGCGCGACATCGTCAATCAGGCGCGCAAGATCACGAGCATCCTGAGCGGTCTGCACAACCGCTACCCGCGGTTCATCATCGAGCAAGCGGCCATCGCAGGGGCGCTTGCCCCGAAATTCCTCAAGGAGGCCAAGGAAGCGCAAGAGGCGGCCGCCTATATCGCCCGGCGGCTCGACGTGCTGTCGGAGGAGACCGAGCAGGGCTGGCATGGCGAGGCGTTGCCCGAGGGCGGGCTTCGCTTCTGGCGTGAACTGCGCGGCGTGATGGAATCCCATCTGATCGACGGGCCGTTCATCGCCTCCGCCGACGCGCTCAAGCTCGACCAGTACGCGGGGCACCTACAAGAGGTCTATGCCAAGCCGGCCACCTTGAAGCGCAAGGAGACGCGCCTATTCGTCTACGGGCCCTCCGACCTCTTGAACGCGGTGATGGAAACCGGCCAGAAGGGCCTGTCGCTTCAGCGTTACAAAGGTCTCGGAGAGATGAACCCCGACCAGCTGTGGGCGACCACGCTCGACGTGGAGAGCCGCACCATCTTGCAAGTGAAGATCAAGGAAGGCGAGGACGCCGACGACATCTTCTCGCGGCTGATGGGCGACTTGGTCGAGCCCCGGCGCGAGTTCATCCAGGACAACGCGCTCCAGGTCGCCAATCTGGACGTGTAGCCGCCCTTCGCCGCATCCTTAACGCCATGGCAAGGCGCGGCCCTTAAGGTTTCCCCGCGATGAGCCTTGCGATTCTCCCTCTCCCGCGGAGAGGGTCGTTTTCCGTGTGTTTCCTTAAGCGTGAGTTGACATGAGCGGCGCGAAGCGCAGGCCCAATCCTCTAGGCAAAGGCCGCCGGCGCGTGGCGCCAAAGACGCTTTCGCGGCGCAGGCCGCCGTCAAAGCGCCGCCCGCAACGAAAGCGCGCGAGCGCCTGGGTGCGCCTCAAGCGCGCCGCCCGACGCCATCCTTACGTCTTCAAGGCGCTGCGTTTCGGCATGCTGGCCACGATCTGGGGTACGATCGTGCTCGGCGGCGCGGTGGTCTATTTCATCTCGCGGGTGCCGGACCCGCTGCTCGCCACGCTCGACAACCGGCCGCCCAATGTCACCATTCTCGCCGCCGACGGCGCGGTGCTTGCCGAGCGGGGCTTACGCCGGGGCCATATCCGCGTCGACGTGCTGCCCGACCATCTCATCAAGGCGGTGATGGCGACGGAAGACCGGCGCTTCTATTCGCATTTCGGCATCGACCCCGTGGGTCTGGCGCGCGCCAGCTATCGCAATCTCACCGCCGGTACCGTGGTCGAGGGCGGCTCGACCATCACCCAGCAGCTCGCCAAGAACCTGTTCCTTAAGCCTGAGCGCACGATGGTCCGTAAGCTCGAAGAGCTGATCTACGCGGTGTGGCTGGAGCAGCGCTTCACCAAGGACGAGATTCTCGAGCTCTATCTCAACCGGGTCTATTTCGGCGGCGGCACGTATGGCGTGGAGGCCGCGGCCCGGCACTATTTCGACAGGTCGGCGCGCGACGTCTCCCTGCCCCAGTCGGCGATGCTCGCGGGGCTCCTGAAGGCGCCGTCGCGCTACGCGCCCACACGCAGCGTCAAGGCGGCCAGCGCCCGGGCCGAAGTCGTGCTCGACAACATGGTGGATGCCGGCTTCCTCACCGGCGCGCAAGCCGACGCCGCCGGGCAGCAGACCCTGGCCCTTCGCGCCAAGGGCGACGACACCGGCTATCCTTACGCGGTCGACTGGGTGGCGGAGCTCCTGCCCGAATATGTGGGCGAGCATGACGGCGCGCTGATCGTCGACACCACCATCGATGCGCGGCTGCAGCGCGCCTCGCAAGAGCAGCTCCGCAAGCTGCTCGACGGGGAAGGCCGCGCGTTGCACGCGGGCGAAGGCGCCGTGGTGGTGCTCGATCCCGCGACCGGCGCGGTGAAAGCCTTGGTCGGCGGCCGCTCCTACAAGGCGAGCCCCTACGACCGAGCGCTGAAGGCCCGCCGCCAGCCGGGCTCGGCCTTCAAGCCGTTCGTCTATCTGACGGCGCTGGAAGCCGGCTATACGCCGGATTCGATCGCCTATGACGGGCCGGTCAATATCGGCGGCTGGCAGCCCAAGAACTACACCAACGACTACAAGGGCAAGGTCACGCTGCGCTACAGCATGGCCCATTCGCTCAACACGGTGGCCGTGAAGCTGACGTCGCAGGTCGGGCCCCAGCGCGTGATGCAGACGGCACAGCGCCTCGGCATCCGATCCGAGCTGCATGCCCAGCCCTCAATCGCGCTCGGCACCGGCGAAGTGACGCTGCTGGAGCTTGCGGGCGCCTATGCCCCATTTGCCAATGGGGGCATGCGCGTGCTGCCCCATGTCATTACCCGTATCCGCAACGGCGACGGCAAGGTGCTGTATCAGCGCCGCAAATCTTCCACCGGCCAGGTGGTCGCGCTCCACAACGTGGGCGCCATGAACGACATGCTGAATTCGGCGCTGGTGCGCGGCACGGGCAAGCGCGCGGCGATTCCCGGCCACGTGGCCGGCGGCAAGACCGGCACGACCCAGAACTCACGCGATGCCTGGTTCGTCGGCTACACGGCCCACTACGTGGCCGGCGTGTGGATCGGCAATGACGACAACACGCGCATGAAGAAGGTCACGGGCGGCACGCTGCCGGCCTCGCTGTGGCACGACATCATGCTCTATGCGCACCAGGACAAGGCGCCGTTGCCGCTGCCTGGCACACGCGGCCCCCGGCCCAGCCAAGACACCATCGCCGCCCGCCTGCCCTTCGGCGCCCAGGCCGACAACAGCAAGAGCGCCGGCCAAGACCGGCCGTTCTATCAACGCGTCTTCGGCTTTCTCGGCGGCGGCTAGTCCCCGATACCTATTCGATGCTGGCGGTGGGCGACGTGCCTTGCGAAGGCTGGGACAGGCCGTCGGCCCCGTAGGCATGCAGGCTGGAGCCGTGCTTGTGCAGCCAGTTCCGTGCTTCCTCATGCCGCGGCATGGTGCGCGCCACCAGGGCCCAGAAGCGCGGGCCGTGATTCATATGGGCGAGATGGGCCACCTCGTGCGCGGCGAGATAGTCGAGCACGAAGGGCGGCGCCAGCACCAGCCGCCAGGAGAAGGACAGCGCGCCGGACGTGGAGCACGAGCCCCAGCGCGTGGTCTGATCGCGGACGAAGATGCGCTTCGGCTTCAGGTTCAGGCGCTTCGCGTGCAGGTCGACCCGCAGCTTGAGATCGAAATGGGCCTGGCGTTTCAGCCAATCGAGCAGGCGGCGCGGACCGTGCTCCTCCTCGCCGGAGACATGGAGCCGCGGCAGGCGCCTCTTGGCCACGCGTGCGCCGGCCGGCCAGGCCGGGGCGATCTTCGCGTCCTCGGGCTCCTCGACCCACACCACGCCACGGCGGCGCACGGAGCCCTCGAAGCGCAGGACATGGGCCAAACCGCGCAAGGGAATGATCGCGCCTTCGGTGAAGGGAACAGGCTCTGGCAGGCCCGCCACGCGCTCCTTCAGCCAGTCCAAATGGCGCGAGAGAAACTCGTCGGCCTCGGCGAAGCTCGAATAGGCCGGCATGGTCAGAACGGCGCCCCGGCGGGCTTCGCTGACCTGAAGACTGAAGCGGCGCGCACGGACGCTCCGCCGGAGCAGCATGGGGATATCCAAGCCCCTAATTTTGACTTCTATGGTCTCGCCCCGCCCGAGATTGAGCCGCTTCAGCATGCCAAGCTCCCTACTGCTACACTTGGTTGGCCACCGAATCTGAGGGACCCAGCGTAGCACAGGGGCTTGCGGGAACGCTCGCCTGTGGTTTAGGCAACCCTAGCCAAAGCGCGCTTGAGCACGCTTCTAGGGCGCTGGTGGGCTCTGACAAAACCCCGGATTTTCGGCAAAATTTCGCCCCGGAAGCGCGAACCATTAAAAACGCCGTAGTGGCCGACGTCGGGCTGCAAATGGTGTTCGCGCATGCCTTCGGGGAGGTTTTTGCACAATGTTTGGGCAGCTCCGGTCTGGCCGATCCCGGAGATATCGTCCTTCTCGCCCTCGACCGTCATCAGCGCCACCCGATGGACCTTGGAGGGGTCCACGGGCGTGCCCCGATGGTGCATCTCGCCCTTGGGCAGCCTGTGCTCCAGGAACACGGTCTCGATGGTCTGGAGATAGTACTCGCCCGTAAGATCCATGACCGCCAGGAACTCGTCATAGAACTCCCGGTGCTTGTCGGCGGAGTCGCCATCGCCGCGGATCAGATTGTGGAACAGATCGCGGTGGGCGGTCAGGTGCCGGTCGATATTCATGCCCATGAAGCCCGACAGTTGAAGGAACCCCGGATAGACGAGACGCATCATGCCGGGATAGGGCCACGGAACCTGGGTGACGACGTTGTGGCGGAACCAGCTCAGGGGCTTGGTCACAGCGAAGCGATTGACGGCCGTCGGGCTTTCGCGCGCGTCGATCGGCCCCGCCATCAGGATCATGGAGCGCGGTGCGGCGTGGTCGCGCCTCGCCTCCATCAGCGACACGGCGGCGAACACCGGCACGGTCGGCTGACAGACGGCCATGACATGCACGTCGCCACCGAAGAACTCAAGGAACTCAGTGATGTAGTCTATGTACACGTCGAGATCGAAAGGGCCCGCGGCCCGCGGCACGAAGCGCGCATCATGCCACTCGGTGACGTAGACATCGTGATCTGGCAACAGGTCGCGAACGGTGCCACGCAGCAGCGTCGCGAAATGCCCCGCCATGGGCGCCACCACAAGAACCTTCGGATCCTTCTTGGTCCGCGTCGCCGGCAAGTCTCTAGCGAAATGCACGAGATTGCAGAAAGGCTTCGACAGAACGGTGTGCGGCGCGACCGCGACCGATGCGCCGTCTACCTCGACCGTGTCGATGTCCCAGGTAGGCTTGCGATAGCGGCGCGTGGAGCGCTCGAACATTTCGAGCGCGGCCGCGGCACCGCGGCCCAGCGCCGTATGCGAGGCCGGGTTCAGCGGATTGCGCCACAGCAGCCGGTAGGCCTCCGCCGTGGCCCGGGCCGGATGCAACGCGGCCTGGTTCAGTTCGTAGAGGTGGTACAGCATTTAAGAGTCCTCCGACTCAGCAGCATTCTAATGCTGCATCGCAAGATGAAATGGTGATTCTATGCTGCGGTGCAATGACAGATGGCCGCAGGGCGCATCCGCCGCGCTGTTAAAGATAACGACGCAGTGTTTCAGCCATTTTGTCGGGGGGTGTGCCGTAGGGAATGTGCGCAACAAATTTGCCGTCGGGGCCCATAAGGTAAACGAGCGCCGAATGGTCGATGCTGTAATTGTCGCCCATGCTCTCGTCCTGAAACTTTTGATAGCTCACGCGGTAGGCCTTTGCCGCTTTTGCAATCGCCTCCGGCGAGCCGGTGAGCCCGACGAAGTTCTGACCGAAGTTCGCCACGTATGCAGAGACCGCTTCAGGCGTGTCGCGCTCGGGATCGAGCGTGATGAAAATCGGCACGACTTTGTCCGCGTCCGCTCCCAATTCATCCAACGCCGCGCCCATGACCTGAAGCTCCGCGGGGCAAATGTCGGGACAGTGCGTGAAGCCGAAGAACACGAGCATGTAACGCCCGCGAAAGTCCTGATCGGTGACGGTCTTGCCATTCTTGCCGACGAGCTCGAACGGACCGCCGATCAGCGCGGTGCCACTGGTAACCACGCGCTTCTGCTGCATGTCCGTGTTGAAGATCAACGCAGCCATGCCGATCAGAGAGCCGAGCAGAAAACCGCCGACAATCACCAAGAGCCAAGGTCGTCGCATCGTCCTCACTCACCAAGTTGCAGCAGCGTGCCGTTCTTCCGCGCACTGCCGAGAAACCAACTGAACGTGGCATAGCCCGCGGCCAGATAAACCACGTTCAGGCCAAGCGCCCACAAAAGATCCGTCGGGTTGAATGTGTGCTCCAAAAGAATCGCGCGCATGCCCTCGAAGACATGCGTCGGCGGGAGCGCGAGTGCAACCGGCTGTAGCCAATCGGGCAGCACCGAGACGGGATAATAGACGCAGGTGAACGGCAGCAGAAGAAAGGCCAGCGACCAGGCCAGTTCCTCGGCGCCGAGTCCGTAGCGCAGGATGACGCCCGCGGCGATCAGACCAAGCGACCAGCTCGTGAGCACCAGCACGAAGAAGAAGGCAACGAGCGCCAGTCCGAGATCGAGCAGATTGAAGCCAAAGAAAAAGAATGCGGCGATGGCGACCGGCACCATGCTGACGGCGAGCCTGATGATGCTCCACAGGCTGAGCGCGGCGACAAGTTCGTAGGGCCGCAACGGGCTCGTCAGCAGATTGCCGAGATTGCGCGACCACATCTCCTCGATGAACGTGGTGGAGAAGCCGATCTTGGAGCGGAACAGAATGTCCCACAGCAGCACCGCGCCGATGAGCACGCCCGCGGCCTGCGCATAAGGATTGTCCGTGCCAGCGAGATATTTCTGGAGAAAGCCCCAGGTCAGCATCTGGAGGAATGGCCAATAGATCAGCTCCACCAGCCGCACGCCGGAACTGCGCAGCAGATACATATAGCGCCGCACGAGCGCCGCGATGCGGCGCAGCGAGGCGGACACGCCGTTCGGCGGCAGGAGCACAGGCTCCACGCTAGGCATGGCTTGCGGCGAACTCACGACGCTTTCCGATCCGGTTCCGCCGCGAGCTTTTGCGCCGTGCGGCCGCGCACAACATCGAGGAACACGTCCTCCAGCGTCTCGCGGCCGTAATTCTCGATCAGCGCGCGCGGCGTCTCGTCCTCGACGATGCGTCCGGCCTGCAGCAGGATCACCCGGTCGGCGAGACGTTCCACCTCGGCCATGTTGTGCGAGGCGATCAGAAGCGTGGCGTTACGCTCGCGCGCATAGTCTTTCAGCTTGCGGCGGATCCAATCGGCGGTGTCGGGATCGAGCGAGGCCGTCGGTTCGTCGAGCAAAAGCAACTCCGGTGCATTGAGCAGCGCCTTGGCGAGACCGACGCGCGTCTTCTGTCCGGCGGAGAGCTTTCCCGTCGGACGGTCGAGCAACATATCGATCTGCAAATGCTCGGCGACGCTGGCGATGCGTTCTCCCGCGTTGGCGATGCCGTAAAGGCCCGCATAGACGGTGAGGTTCTCCTTGACGGTGAGCCGCGCCGGCAGATCCACGTAAGGGCTCTGGAAGTTGATGCGCTGAGCCACGTCATAGCGGTTGCGGCTCATATCGGCGCCGAACACGCGCACCTCGCCCGCGCTCGGCTCGATCAGCCCAAGCAGCATGGCAATGGTCGTGGTCTTGCCGGCACCGTTGCCGCCGAGCAGCGCCACGGTCGTCCCGGCTTCAATGGTAAAACTGATGTGATCGACGGCCGTGACGGCGCCGTAGTTCTTGGCGAGGCCGCGCACGACGACGGGCGCTTGCGCGAAATCGCTGCCGCCAGCGCCGTCTCCAGCAAATTTTCGAGCCGCCTCAACCATTTTCTTGCGCTGCGCACCTGCTTTGTCCGAATTATGGCTCACCGCCAACGTGCTAGGGTTCACCTATGGCCGTACTGAACAATAGTCAAACCGCCCCGGAGGCATCCGTGCCGGAATGGCTGCGCGCGGGCGAAAGCCGGTTGCGTCTCCAGACCATCGTGCGCTTGCGCTGGCTTGCAGTGCTCGGCCAGAGCCTGACGGTCGTCGGCGCCTATTGGGTGCTCGGCATGGACTTGCCGATCGGCGGGTGTTTTGCGGTCATCGCGCTGTCCGCCTGGCTCAACGTGGCTTTGCGCATTCGCTTTCCCGCGAGCCAGCGGTTGCGCAGCAATTCCGCCTTCATCCTGCTGGGCTACGACATTCTTCAGCTTGCGGCGCTGCTCTACCTCACCGGCGGACTGGAGAACCCGTTCGCGTTTCTGATGATCGCGCCGGTCACCGTGTCGGCCTCCACGCTGCCCTTGCGGATTACGGTGGCGCTCGGCGTGCTCGCCATCGGGGCGGCGAGCTTGCTCACCACCTTCCACTACCCGCTTCCCTGGTTTCACGATTCTCAGCTCAATCTGCCGATGCCATACGTGCTCGGCGTGTGGGCTGCGGTGGTCTCCGGCATCCTCTTTATCGGATTCTATTCCTGGCGTACGGCGGAGGAAGGCCGCCGCATGGCCGAGGCTCTGGCCGCCGCCGAGATGGTGCTGGCGCGCGAGCAGAAGCTTTCCGCGCTAGATGGGCTGGCCGCGGCCGCGGCGCACGGCCTGGGCACACCGCTCGCCACCATCGCCGTCGTCACCAAGGAGCTGTTGCGCGACGCCGACAAGGCGGACCGTCATCACGACGACCTGCTTCTGTTGCGCGCGCAGGCCGAGCGCTGCCGCGAGATCCTGAAGGAGCTTGCGGGGCGCGGCGAGGAACTCGACATCATCGTGTCGCGCATGCCCGTTAGCCATCTGATCGAGGAGGTGGTCGAGCCGCATCGCCTGCTCGGCGTTCCCATCGAGGTGGAGATCGGGCCGCGTGACGGGCTGGAGCCGCGCAGCGCCGCGGCCCGCGAGCCGGTGACACAGCGCAATCCTGGCGTGATCTATGGTCTCGGCAATCTCGTGGAGAACGCCATCGACTTCGCGGCCCACACGGTCGAGGTCGACGCCACCTGGACTCAGGACGAGGTGCGGTTCGTCATCGCCGACGACGGCGAGGGGTTTCCGCCGAACGTGCTGGAGCAGCTCGGCGAGCCGTTTGTCACCACCCGCCCGGGGAAGAGTCGAGGCGAGGAACAGCCGGACGAGCATATCGGCATGGGGCTCGGATTCTTCATCGCCAAGACCCTGCTCGAGCGCTCCGGTGCCCGGCTCGAACTCGCCAACCGGGCCGAGCCGCGGGCCGGCGCCGTGGTGACCGTGATCTGGCCACGCGCCAAGTTCGAGAAGGCGCCGGGCGATGAGGTCCCCGAACCGGCGTCTTTTCTCTGATTTGAAACTTTGTCGCGGGTTTTCCGGGTCTTGGGACCGAAACTTGCCAATTTTTCCCGGATTCCGTTCACTTTGATCGGCGGTTGCGCGCCGCCAAGCCTTGCCTCGCCACGCGAAAGACCCTACCTACACGCCACAACAATTTCACAAAGACTCTTGGGAGGTTACGTCAGGGTTGGGCTCGCTAGTCACGACAAGGAGCTCAGCAATGGACGTCCAGCCGGTCTCGACCATGTCACAGGACCTCAGCCCGCCGCCGGACAATACCCTTTTGATCGTCGACGACGACCGCGCCTTTCTTCAGCGGCTCGCCCGCGCCATGGAAGCGCGCGGGTTTGAGGTCGATGCGGCTGCATCGGTCGAGGAAGGCCTTGGCATGCTCAAGCGCCGCCCGCCGGCTTTCGCCGTGGTGGATATGCGCCTCGACGACGGCAACGGCATCGACGTGATTGCCACGTTGAAGGAGCTGCGGCCCGATTCGCGCGCCGTGGTGCTCACAGGCTACGGCAATATCGCCACCGCGGTGACCGCCGTGAAGATCGGCGCCGTGGACTACCTGGCGAAGCCCGCTGACGCGGACGACGTCTACAACGCGCTTGTCGCCTCGCCTGACGACAAGGCACCGCCGCCGGAGAACCCGATGTCGGCCGACCGCGTGCGCTGGGAGCACATCCAGCGTGTCTACGAGCTGTGCAATCGCAACGTCTCGGAGACGGCCCGGCGGCTCAACATGCATCGCCGTACGCTTCAGCGCATTCTCGCCAAGCGCGCGCCGAAATAGCTTTTCCCTATGCCGCCTTTCGGTCTCGGCCGTAGCAGACCCGGCTGATCGCCTCGATATGGCGATGGTCGGTTCCGCAACAGCCGCCGAGGACGTTGAGGTGCGGTAGCCGCTCCAAGAGTTCGGCATATTCCTCACTGAGCTCGCGCGGGTTTCCGCTATCGAGCTCGGTCGAGTTGTCGAGTTCCGCGTGGCTGCATTGGGAAGCGTTCGCGCGGACGCCGCGAACGCGACGCACCCAGTCCGCACCGCTCGCGAGCGTCGGCACGAAATGTGTGGGGTGAGCACAGTTGATCATGTAGTAGGCGGGCGCCGAACCGGTCTCGGCATCCACGGCCTCGATGGCCTCCGCCAGGGTGTGTCCCGTCGGCAAGCGCCCGTCGGTTTCCACGGTGAAGGAGATCACGCACGGCATCTCGGCCGCTTCGGCCGCGCGCGCCAAGCCGACGGCCTCGTTGATATTGGTGATGGTCATGGCTGTGATGCAGTCGCAGCCGGCATCCCTGAACACGCCGATCTGCCAGGCATGATAGGCTTGCGCCTCCTCCGGGCTCATCAATTCGCCCGGGTCGTAGCCGTCACCGCGGGGTCCGATGCAGCCGCTGATCAAGATCGGCGTGTGCGGGCTCTCGAACTTGGCGCGGATCTCACGCATCAGCTCGATGCTGTCGCGGTTGATCTGCGCGAGCTTGTCGAGCGGGTAGCCGATCTTGACGCCCCAATCGGGGTTGGCCCGCCATGTCGGGCTTTCAAAAATGAAGCCAACCTTGCGGGCTACCGCCATCGGCACGTAGCGGTCGAAATAATCGCGCACGGCGTTGCGGCCTTGTTCGGTCTCCATGAGTACGAAGGCGGCCATGGCGGGCAGATCCCACCCCTCTTGGAAAATAAGAGACGTTTCGAGCCCGCCGTCGGTGAGAAAGCGTCCGCCGTCAAGCGGAAGAAAAGGGTGGCGGTACTTGGGCAGGTTGGTTGGCGTCATGAACGTATCTCCTGTTCGCAGGGCACGGGGGGTGGCTGGTTCGGCGTTTAGATGGGCCTGGAGCGGAGACGCCGCCAGTGAACTCGTGGTATGGCTTGGCTGTCAGGCTAAATTGCTAGAACATCCTTGGTTTATTTGGCTTTCGCCGCGCTGTGGACGGTGGCTCAGGATGCGGTCGGTACCGGTCAACTGGACTCGTGGTACAGTCGTGGAGAGGCTTCGGATGACGAACGCAGCAGAGCCCCTCATCCAGCGAAAGAGCGCGGACACCCGCGAGCGCATCCTCGACGCGGCCGAGGCCGGCGTGCTCGAGAAGGGTTTCGCCGCGACTTCGATCGACGAGCTCATCGCCGCCGTCGGCATCACCAAGGGCGGCTTCTTCTATCACTTCAGCGACAAGGGCGCCTTGGCCAAGGCCTTGTTGGAGCGCTACATCGAACGCGAGAACGCTCTCTTCGATGATCTCTTCAGACGCGCCGACGAGCTCAACGAGGACCCGCTGCACGGCTTTCTCGTCTTGCTCAAGATGATGTCGGAAGTTTTCGCCGATCTGCCCAACGGCCATCCCGGCTGCCTCATTGCGGCGTATTGCTATCAGGACCGGCTGTTCGACAGGGACGTGCGCGATCTCACCACATCGACGGTCATCGCCTGGCGCGACCGGTTCCGCGAGCGTCTGGATCTTATCGCGGCCAAATACCCGCCGAAGCTCCCCGTCGATCTCGACGATGTCGCGGACATGCTGTCGGTGGTGGTCGATGGCGGCATCATCCTGTCACGGGTCGTCCATGACAGGTCGGCGCTGCCGCGCCAGATGTTGCTTTACCGGGACTTCGTGCGCACCGTGTTCGTCGGCGCATGACGCCTATCAGCTCTCGAAGCCGCAGCCGGGATCGAGATGATGTTGAAGGCGCAGCGCCGCAGCGCGCGCGAAGCACAGCATCATGGCCTTGCGTCTGGCCGCGTTGAGCCGATCCTCGGCCGGCTCGCGCACCAGCTCCGCGCCGTAACGGTCGGCGAGGATCAGGCCCGCATCTTCCGGAATGACCTCACAAGGAAAATCGGCGGCCACGGCGAAGTAGAGCCGGTCGCAATAGTCGAGATATTCGTGCCATTTCCCGTCCGTGCGGTAGTCGATCAGGCATGACTTTATCTCGACGATATAAATGTCGCCCGACGGCGATAAGCCCACCACGTCGGCGCGCCGCCCATTGGCAAGCGGCAATTCACACACGACCGAATAGCCCAGAGCGCGAAAGTTGCGGCAAACGCCGCGCTGCAACGCCGCGGCGGCCTGCGATTGGCGCCCGTCGTGCGAAATCATGGTGTCCTGTTGGGGATCGCGCAAGGGAGAGCTTCTTCTTTAAAATCAAACAATCGTCACGGAATTGTGCATGGTTGCTCGTTTCCTGAGCCGGAACAAGCTGCTAAATGGCGCGTTGCGAGTCAGGTCCCCGAGCCCCACGGGAGGAACCATGAGCCTGAGCCATACCATTCTCGCCGAGCCCCGGCGGGAAGCCTCTACCAAGCCGACATCCCTTCGCGACCGCCTGATGGCGACACGACGCCTGTCGCCCCGGCTGGCAGAGCCGCTGAGCGATGAGGATCAAGTCGTCCAGGCCATGGACGATGCGAGCCCCACCAAATGGCATCTCGCGCACACCACGTGGTTCTTCGAAGCGTTCGTGCTGCCGCGCTTCATGCCCGGCTACCGGCTGTTCGACGACAGTTTCGAATATTGCTTCAACTCCTACTACGAGAGCGTCGGACCGCGGCATCCGCGCCCGAAGCGCGGATTGCTCACACGCCCCTCCACGGAGGCCGTGCGCGCCTATCGCGCCCATGTGGACGACGCGCTCGGGGCTTTTTTCGCGCAAGGCCCGTCGGCCGAGGCGGAGGCATTCATCGAGCTCGGCATCAATCACGAGCAGCAGCACCAAGAATTGCTGCTTACCGACATTTTGAGTCTGTTCGCGGCCGGGCCGCTGAAGCCCGCCTATCGCGAGGCCGATCCCGGCGTTTCAACGCATGCGGCCGTGCCGCTCGCGTTCACGCCTTTCGATGGCGGGATCTACGAGGTCGGCCATGACGGAACCGGCTTCGCCTACGACAACGAGGGTCCAAGGCACGAGCAACTACTGCGCCCCTTCACGCTCGCCAATCGCTGCGTCACCAACGCGGAGTGGATCGAATTCATCAAGGACGGCGGGTACGAAACCGCCACGCTGTGGCTCGCCGACGGCTGGAATACGATCAATGCGCAAGACTGGCGCGGACCTCTCTATTTTGAGGAGGCCGAAGGCGGCTACATGCAGATGAGCCTGCTCGGCTATCGCCCGGTGGACCCGGCAGCGCCCGTCACCCATGTGAGCTTCTTCGAGGCGGACGCATTCGCGCGCTGGGCCGGCTACCGGCTCCCCTCGGAGTTCGAGTGGGAGGTCGCCTCGGCGGGACTTCCTGTCGAGGGGCGCGATCTCGGCGCCGACCACTTGCGGCCGCTCCCCGCCACGGCCGGAGACGGACTCGCGCAGATGTTCGGCGATGTGTGGGAGTGGACCGCAAGCGCGTACCTCCCCTACCCGGGCTTCAAGGCCGCGCCCGGCGCCGTCGGCGAGTACAACGGCAAATTCATGTGCAACCAGTTCGTGCTCAAGGGCGGCTCCTGCGCCACGCCCCAAGGGCATGTGCGGCAGACCTATCGCAACTTCTTCTATCCCCATCAACGCTGGCAGTTCACCGGCTTGCGTCTCGCGGCCGACGCGTAATGGCAAGCGACATCTCCTCTTTGCTGGCCGAGGGCCGGACCTCCGCCTCGGCAGCCAAGTCCGCGAGGCGCGCGGCCGAGATTGCGGAGTTCGCGGACGCGGTGCTGCAAGGCCTCGCCCAGCGTACGCGCAGCATCCCCTCGCGCTTCCTTTACGACGCGACAGGCTCGGCGCTGTTCGAGGAGATCACCCGGGTCGAAGAGTACTACCCGACGCGCACCGAGACTGCGCTGCTCGACGCGTTCGGCAATGAAATCGCCGCGCTCGCGGGCGACGTGGATACTCTCGTGGAGTTCGGCTCGGGCTCCAGCCGCAAGACGAGCCTTCTCATCGAGGCGCTCGCCGAGCTCGACACCTACATCCCCATCGACGTTTCGGAGTCTTTCCTGGCGGACGCGGCTAAGCGCCTCGAGGCCAAACATCCCGGACTGAACGTCAAGCCCCTCGTCGGCGACTTCACGCGCACGCGCACGCTTGCCGGCGCGCCGCGGGGCGAGCGGCTCGGTTTCTTCTCCGGCTCGACCATCGGCAATCTCACGCATGAGGAGGCGAAGGCGTTCCTCGAAAGCGCGGCAGAGCTCCTAGGCGCGGGCAGCGCATTCCTCATCGGTGTCGACCTGAAGAAGCGCCTCGATATCCTGTTGCCCGCCTATGACGACGAGGAGGGCGTCACCGCCGCTTTCAGTCTCAATCTGCTGGCGCGCATCAATCGGGAGCTCGACGGCGATTTCGACACCACCCGCTTTGCGCACACGGCCATCTACAACGACGCGAAGGGCCGCATCGAGATCTATCTCCAAAGCCTCACGGACCAGGACGTCCGTGTCATGGGACGCAGCTTCTCCTTCGCGAAGGGCGAGCGCATCCACACCGAGAACTCGCATAAATATTCGTTGCCGGAGTTTCAGGCGCTGGCGCAAAGCGCGGGATGGCTGCCGGTCAAAGCGTGGACCGACACGGGCGATCTCTTCAGCCTACATCTGTTGCGAGCCAGCTAGTCGGAAACTTCACCCCGGGGATTCAGGCCGCATCCGCCGGACGCACGCGGCGAGCGATCTCTTCACCCTTCTCGCGTTCGATCCTCGCTATGTCGTATTGGCTCTGCAAGTCGAGCCAGAACTGGGCGGCATTGCCGAAATAGCGGCCGAGCCGTATGGCCGTATCGGCTGTGATTGAACGCCGTCCGTTCAGAATGTCGGTGATGCGTCCCGACGGGACGCCGAGGTCCAGCGCCAGCCGGTTCGCGCTCAAGCCGCGCGCGGCGAGCTCGCGCTTCAGCAACCGGCCTGGATGTGCGACAGGGGGCATAGGTTCATCCTCTGTGGTAGTCGACGATCTCGACATCGTATGCATCGCCCTTGCGATAGTGGAAGCAGATCCGCCACCGCGCATTTACAGTCATGGCCCACTGGCCTTTCCTTTCACCCGTGAGCTTGTGCAATCCGACGCTCTTCAACGGATCGAGATCCTAATGCGTCTTGGCGGCATTGAGCGCCAGAAGCAGGTCGATTGCGGCCTCGAAGTCGAGACCGCCAAACTGGTTGGGCTTTCCGCCCTCCCAAACCTTTCGGCTGGCGGCGTTGCGCCATGACCGGATCGCGGCAACAACGTACTACGTGGTTCGGTGAACTACAAGGTGTGTCCGCGTCGCGGTGATGAAATTGCGGCAACTTGCCAGCGCCGAAACCGTTGGGCATGGTGCCGCCTCGCAAAGCAAAGAGGGGATAGAGCGTGGCTGATCTTCCAAGCGGCAGCGCGGTCATCGGGCAATCTGGCGGCCCGACCGCGGTCATCAACCAGTCGCTGGCGGGCGTGGTGGAGGGCTTGCAGCAAGGCTTGGCCGCATCCGGCAAGGTCCGGCAGATCTTCGGCATGCGCCACGGCGTGCGTGGCATCGCCAAAGGCCGCGGCGGAGAGGGGCGCAGCGGTGAGTTGGTCGACCTCACGCGGTTTACGGCGGAGCAGCTCGACGCTATCGCCCGCACGCCTTCCGCGGCGCTGGGCTCGACCCGCGACAAGCCGGACGAGGTCTATTGCGCGCAGATTCTCGAAGG
>NZ_JBPPND010000037.1:0-2966 GCF_051306395.1 Methyloceanibacter sp. | reverse complement strand
CCTCGGGGAACACCCAAAAGCGGCCAGTTGGGAACGCCTGAAAACCGGCCAGTCGTGAGGAACCGCTCGGGACGTTGACCGCGCCGGGGAGCCCTGCTCTCCCGGCCGGATGGCCAACGTCTTGAAGCACGAGAAACAGGAAGAGATCCGCGCGCTGGGCCGCCTGGGATGGTCGCTGCGGCGCATCGAGGAAGCGACCGGGGTACGCCGGGAGACGATCGCGCGCTACCTGCGCTGGTCGGGGATCCGGGTCCGGCCGCCGCGGGGACGCAATCTCGGGGAAGCACAAGCGGCCAGCCCGGTGGCCACCGACCCCGGTGTGGATTCAAAACCGGCCAGTGAGGTGACCACCGACCCCGGCGCGTTTTCAAAAGCGGCCAGTCCGGCGACCACCGACCTGGAGCGGCCCGGTGGCCGGGGCTGCATCCGGGTGGAGAGCACATGCGAGCCCTACCGCGAGCGGATCACGGGCGCGCTCGAGCACGGCCGAAACGCCAAGGCGATCTGGCAGGACCTGACGGACGAGCACGGGTTTCCGGGCGGCTACGAGAGCGTCAAGCGCTTCGTGCGCAAGCTGCACGGTAGCGCGGTGAGCCTGGCGCATCCGACGATCGTCACGGCGCCGGGCGAGGAGGCCCAGGTGGACTACGGCGAAGGTCCGATGGTCCGCGATCCCGCGAGCGGCAAGTACCGCCGCACGCGCCTCTTCGCGATGACGCTGGGCTGGAGCCGCAAGGCGGTGTGGCTTTTGACCTGGAAGTCGAGCAGCCGGATCTGGTGCGAGCTGCACGAGGAGGCCTTCCGGCGGCTCGGCGGCGTCGTGAAGGTCGTCGTGCTCGACAACCTCCGGGAGGGCGTGCTCGCGCCCGACGTGTACGAGCCGACGCTCAACCCGCTCTACCGCGACATGCTCGCGCACTACGGTGTCGTCGCCTTGCCCGCGCGCGTCGGCCACCCCGATCGCAAGGGCAAGGTCGAGAGCTCGATCGGCTACGCGCAGAAGACTCCGATCAAGGGCCAGCGCTTCGAGAGCATCGAGGAAGCGCAGGCCTACCTCGACCGCTGGACCGAGCGCTGGGCCGACCACCGCATCCACGGCACGACCAAGCGCCAGGTGGCCGTGATGCTCGCCGAGGAGCGGCCGCATCTTGGCCCGCTGCCCGCCGAGCCTTTCCGCTACTACCAGCACGGCAAACGCACGGTGCACCTCGACGGCTGCATCGAGGTCGAGGCGGCGTACTACGGCGCGCCGCCGGGCTGGATCGGGCGCGAGGTCCTGGTGCAGTGGGACGGCGTGCGCGTGCGCCTGCTCGATCCCAAGGGCGGCGCACTCTTGCGCGAGCACCGGCACAAACCTCGCGGCTGGCGGCAAGTGCATCCGAGCGACCGGCCCGAGCGCACACCGATGAGCACGCTCAAGCTCCTCGCTCGCGCCAAGGCTGCTGGAGCCTCGGTCGGGAAGCTGTGCGAGGAGATCCATGCGCGCCGGGAGGAGGGTGGCGTGCGACGGATCCTGGGCGTCCTCTCGCTCGTGAAGAAGTACGGCGCCGCGAGCGCCGAGGCGGCGTGTCAATGCGCGCTGGAAGTCGGCGTGCCCGAGTACCGCTTCGTGAAGAAGTGGCTCGCGCGCCATCCCGCCGCGCCGATCTCGCTGCGTCAGGTCGATCCCCTGATCCGCGAGCTCTCCTTGTACCGCGATCTCGTTTCCCAACTGACCTCTGCCACGGAGTCCTCATGAACCTCGTCGAAATCGGCCGTGCCATGCGCAAGCTCGGCCTCTCGGGAATGGCCGAACACCTGGAGAACCGCCTTCTGGAGGCACAGGCGAGTCGCCTCGTGCCGCTGGATTTCCTCTCGATCCTCGTCTCCGACGAGTTGGAGCGACGCGCCGATCGCCTGGTCGGGCGGCGCATCAAGCAGGCCCGTTTCCGCGATCCCGACAAGTCCCTCGACAACTTCGACTTCGACTTCAACAAGAAGATGAACCGCTCGATCGTCTTCGAGCTGGCCACCGGGCGCTTCCTTTCCAAGGCCGAGGACGCGCTCTTCCAGGGGCCGCCCGGAACCGGCAAGAGCCACCTCGTCCAGGCCATCGGGCGCTCGGTGATCCTGCAGGGCTGGATGGTCGCCTACCGGGAAGCCCACGTGCTCCTGGAGGAGATCGCCGACGCCACGCTCGACGGCACGCGCAAGGACTACCTCGTCCGCATGCAGAAGGTGCCGCTCCTGATCATCGACGACCTCGGCCTGCGCAAGCTCCCCGCCACCGCCGCCGAGGACCTCTTGGAGCTCGTGATGCGCCGCTACGAGCGCACGAGCACGATCCTCACCTCGAACCGGCCCGTGGATGAATGGGGCAAGCTCCTCGGCGACACGACCGCGGTCAGCGCGCTGCTCGATCGGCTCCTGCACCACGCTCACGTGGTCCAGTGCGGACCGCGGAGCTGGCGCATGCAGCGGAAGGGGAACGAGCGGGCCGAACTCGCGCGCGCGTAGATCACGGTGCTCGTCCGCGTGGAGGGGCTCACGCGGCGTGGATAACTCCCTGGCTCGTGGCGGCCGGAGTTACCCACACTGCGTGAACCCCTCCACGCTCGCGCTCGGCGCGCCCCAACTCCGCTGCGCTGCCCAGGAACACCCGGCCGCGGTCGTGGCGTCGGTCACCGAACGTGACCCCACCAAGGAACAGGAAACGTGACCCCTCTGGCGACCCAACCATCAAATCCCTTGCGCGCTCACCCATGCCTGCGATACACCTCCCCCCGTCCTGAGCACCTCGCCACTGGCCGGTTTTGACCCGACCACGACTGGCCGCTTTTGAGGTGATCCCCGAGGGTCAGCTCGTTCACCGCGTTGTGCGTGCGAGTGTCGTCGAGTTCGTCCGTATCGACGAAATCGCCGTCGCCGTTCAAATCCACCTTGTCGCGATCCCAGTTGCCGGTGTGGTTCAGCGTCCATTGCTGGTC
>NZ_JBPPND010000036.1:0-2793 GCF_051306395.1 Methyloceanibacter sp. | reverse complement strand
CCGCTTGGCGAGGCCGCGACTGGTGCTGCGGTGCGGATCGTCGGCCCCACGGGAACGATGAGCCTGCACGACGAGCCCGACCGCGCCATCGTCATGATCGCCGGGGGCATCGGCATCACCCCGTTCATCAGTATGCTGCGCAGCGAAGCGGAGAAGGAGAGCCCGCGCCTCATGGCGCTCGTCTATTCCAATCACCGGCCAGAGGACGCGGCTTACCTGGACGAGCTGCGCGCGCTCGAGCAGCGCCTCGACGGCTTCCACATGGTGGCGACCATGACCGCGCTGGAGGACGGCGACGATTGGACCGGCGAGACGCGCCGCATCGACCCCGAGATGGTGGAGGAAGCGGCGGGCGGTCTACCCCGGCCGCACTACTACATCGCCGGCACGCCGGACATGTGCGAGGACATGCGCCAGATGCTGGACGACATGGGCATCGACGACCAGGACATCCACAGCGAGGATTTCACCGGCTATACGTAGGGGCGTTTCGAAACGCCGCGAGTGCCGCGTCCTCTCATTCCGTCATGCCCGGCCTTGTGCCGGGCATCCACGATTTACGGCCGTGCCGCGTTTAAAAACGTGGATGGCCGGGACGAGCCCGGCCATGACGAGTCTTGGTTCGCGCCGCAACCCCGCCGCTCGCGAAGGCGCCACGTCGCCTTCCGTCCCGATCCGCGTCCGGTATGATGGGCGCGGCTAGCAACAGCGGGGAGCGAGTGATGAAGGCGCGCATCAAATGGGTCGAGGACCGCACGTTCGTCGGCGAGTCCGGGACGGGGCACAAGATCGTGCTCGGCACGTCGCATGGGGAGGACGAGCGCACGCCCGGACCGAGCGCCATGGAGCTGGTGTTGATCGGGCTCGGGGGCTGCGGCGCCTACGATGTGGTCTCCATTCTCGAGAAGGGCCGCGAGGCGATCGAGGACGTCACGGTCGAGATCGACGCCGACCGCGCCGAAACGGTCCCGAAAATATTCACCCGCATCCACATGCATTTCGTGGTGAAGGGGCGGGGGCTCGCGCGCGCCAAGGTCGAGCGCGCTATTCAGCTGTCGGCCGAGAAATATTGCTCGGCCTCGGCCATGCTCGCCAAGACCGCCACCATCACCCATGACTTCGCTGTGGTCGAGACGGGTCCACAGCCGGGGGCGTGATTCGCGCACACAGCCACCCATTGACTGCGTCACCCCCGGGCTTGACGTGAGCCTGCGCCCGGGCCGGCGAAGCCGGACCCGGGTGGGGGTCAAATGAAGCCCTTCGATCATCTCCATAGTCTGAAGTTGGGGCGAGGCCCTATTGGATGCCCGGACGTCTGGATTGCACTATCGCTTCGCTGCATGAGCGCGAGGCTGTCCGGGCATGACGAAGGAGGTGAGGGGGCGACTAGCGGTTCGGGCAGATGAACTTCAAGCGGCCGAAGATGCCCTGCCGCCAGAAGCAGCTCGCTCGCGGCGGCGCGGGCCACGCCTCAACCATCTTGGACCCCGATCCTCGGTTCGGGCAGGGCCGCGCCTAGCGGCCTGCCCGAACGCGCAGCCCACTCGCCGATCGAGCGGCTGCTGGAGATATTGTCCGGTGCAGCTTTCGCGCACTTTCGAGATCCTTTGCCATCCGAGCAGGACGCAAAGGCGGCCGCAACCCATGTCTGGTCAGGCATCCCGCAGGAGAGGGCTTCGCCGCCAAGGCCACCATGTGCGGAAGCTGAAGCGAGGGCCGGTCGGGGACGCCGAAATTTTAGGAGACCGGTTGTCACGTTCTTAAGAAGTCGGAGGAGAAAATCGCGGCATTGCGCCCTAACCAGGATACCGCGATGCACCGCCGAAACTTCCTGAAAGTCTCCGCACTGGCTCCGGCTGCCGCCGCGATGTGCGCGACACCCGGGCTCGCTCAGCCGGCCTCGCCTCTGACAGAGCTCGCCAACAAATTGGATGTGAGCCTGTTCTCGTCCGACGGCCTCGCCGTTCCCATCGCCGACAAGCCGACGGTCTCGCCATTGGCAAAGGGGCTCGACCGCACGCTCGTGCTCGGCGGGGGCGGCACATACTATCTCGCCTGGTATTGCGGCTTCTTCCACGGCTTGTTCGAGGAAGGCACCGACGCGCCGTCAATGGCCGAGATGATCGTCGGGACGTCGGCGGGCGCGTACACCGGATCCTCGATGGCGAGCGGCCACTTCCAGCACATGCGCACCGCGTTCGACTTCTTCGGACACTTCCCGAAACTCTTTGCGAAGCTTGCACCGGTGGGCGCGCCCAACGCCAGCCAGGAGCGGGCGCAGAAGATCAACGCCGCCGCCAAGGACGGCTCGATCGCCACACGGCAGATGATCGGGCATGCGGCGCTCGCGGCCGACAATCATTTGAACGGCGAAGGGGTCGAGCGGCTGGTCGCGTTCCTGACCGGCGACAGCAAGACAAGCTGGCCGGCGGCGAAGATGCACACGACGGCCATCGATTGCTATTCGGGCGAGCGCATCGTCGTCTCGCAAGCGACGGCGGCGAAGAATGACATCCCGCTTGCACACGGCACCGGGGCAAGCTGCTCGCTGCCGGGAATTATCGGGCCGACGCTGCTCGGTCAGCGCTACTGCATGGACGGCGGCATGTGCTCCAACCCGGCGCATGTCGACTTCGTGGCCGGCTCGAAGCGCGCCGTGATCGTCACGCTCAACGACGGCCTGAAGCCGCCGTTCCTCACCGGCATCCCGCACCCGATCGGCGAGAACATCGCGCAGATCGAGGCGACGGGCACGAAGACGCTCTGGATCAAGGCCGATCCGCCGGACGTCAA
>NZ_JBPPND010000035.1:0-18618 GCF_051306395.1 Methyloceanibacter sp. | reverse complement strand
GTCGAACTGCTTGCAGCGGACGCCCGGGAGCAAGGCGACGGCGAGAACCTTGCCCTGGCGAAAGTGGTCGCAGGACTTCTTGGCGTCTCGTCTGACGACATCTTCCGCCGCGCCGAGCGCGAACGGCGACGCAAACAGCGCAGTTGGATCGCCGGACTTTCGGCCGTGGCGATCATGCTGTCCGGACTCGCGGTGTGGGCCGAAATCAACCGCCGCGAGGCCGTGGCCCAGCGCGAAGTGGCCGAGCGAAACTTCGCCATCGCTAAGCAAGGCGCCAATTCGCTCATCTTCGACATCGCCCAGGCGCTACGAAATCAACAAGGCATGCGCACGGAGACCGTGCGCAAGATTCTCGGCACCGCCGAGGAGGTCATAGATAAGCTCGCCGACCGGTCGGATGGCAGTCCGGACCTGCTGCGGCTTCAGTCCGCAATGTTCAATGAGTTCGCGAAGACATACGCCACGCAAGGCGACACGGCCAAGCAGGAGGAGGCGGCACGAAAGTCTCTCGCCATCGTCGCGCGCTTGGCCAAGGCAGACGCCAACAATGCGGAGTGGCAGCGCGATCTGTCGATATCCTACGACAGAGTCGGCGACGTGCTGGCGGCGCAAGGCGATCGCGCCGAGGCGCTTAAGGCTTATCAAAACAGCCTCGCCATCAGAGGACGGCTGGTCGAGGCAGACCCCAGCAATGCGGCCTGGCACGATCTCTCGGCGACCTACGACAAAGTCGGCGAGTTGTTTGTGACGCAAGGCTATCTCGCCGAGGCGTTGAAGGCCTATCAAATCAACCTTGTCATCAGAGAGCGCTTGGTCGAGGCCGACCCGAGCACTACGGACTGGCGGTATGACCTTGGCATTAGCAATGAACGCATCGGCGATGTTCTTACGGCGCAAGGGGACCTGGCAGCCGCTATGGACTCATACGAGGCAAAGCGGACAATCATTGCGAAGCTGGTCAAGACCGACCCCGGCAATGCCTGGTGGCAGCGGGATCTCGCGGTCGGCTACGATAAGGTCGCCAATGTGTTGGTGGCGCAGGGCAATCTCACCGAGGCGCTGAAGGCCTACAAAGAGGGCCTCGCCATCAGAGATCGGCTGGTCGAGGCCGACCCCGGCAATGTGGGGTGGCAGCGCGACCTCTCGGTGTCCAACGAACAGCTCGGCGACATTTACGAGGCGCAAGGGAGGCTCGATGCCGCGCTTGATCGGTACCGGTCAAGTCTTGACCGCATGATCCCCATTCGGGACGCGGATCCGGCGAACCCGGGCCTGCAGCGCTTCACGTCGGTGACTCTCGATAAGATCGGCGACGTTCTGAAAGAGCAAGGCAAGCTCGCGGAAGCGCTGGAAGCCTATAAGGACGGTCTCGCCACCGCCGAACGCCTGGTCGAGGCCGACCCCGGCAATCTCGAATGGCGGCGTGGTCTCTCCGTCTCATACAACAGGATCGGCGACGTGCTGACGGCGCAGGGCTATCTCGATGCGGCGTTGGAGGCCTATCGGGAAGGCCTGGGCATCGCTGAATGGTTGGCCGCGAAAGACACCGCCAATGCCAATTGGCGCCGCGATCTCTCCGTATCCTATGAAAGGATCGGCAACGTGCTTTTGGCGCAAGGCAATCCCGATGCGGCGCTGAAATCCTATCGGGACAGCCTCGTCATCAGAGAGCGTCTGAGTGAGACCGACACTGGCAATGCCCAGTGGCAGCGCGATCTCTCTGTCGCCAACAACAAGGTCGGCAGCGTGCTCGAAGCCCAAGGGAAGCTCGTCGAGGCGCTGAAGGTCTACCAGGATAGCCTCGCCATCAGTGAGCGTCTGACTGAGACCGACCCTGAGAATGCCCGATGGCAGCGCGATCTCTCCATGGCCAGCAACAATGTTGGCGACATGCTGATGATGCAAGGCAAAGTCGGCGAAGCATTGGAGGTCTACGAGGCGGGCTTTGCCGTGGCCGAGCGCTTGGCCAAGTCGGATCCAAGCAACAGTCAATGGCAACGCGATCTGTGGCTATTCCATATTAAGATTGGGAGCGGGCTTAGAGCGCGAGGGATTCCTGCCGCTGCACTCGCATCCTACGATCACAGCTTGACCATCATCGAGCGCTTGGCCAAGGCCGATTCGAGCAATAGCGACTGGCAGCGCGATCTCGCCCTTAGCAATCGGCATATTTCCTTGGTGCTGGAGGAACAAGGCAAAGACGCACAGGCGCTCGACCGGTATCGGCAGGCACGCGCGATCATTGCGCGGCTTAAGGAACAATCCCCCGATGACGCTACGTTGCACAGTGAGTTCTCCTGGCTCGTTGAACGGATCGCGGCGCTAGAGGAAGCACAACCAGGCGAACCGGCGCCAGAGCAACCAGAACAAGCGGTGCAGTGAGCCCTAGCCCTTGGCCTCGACGCAGATGCTCGGGGAGAGGTACTCCCGGAGCGGGACGTCCTTCCTCCAGACATTTTCGTAGAAGCTGGCGGGCCAGATCAACGCACCGACAATCGGGGAGGGGTAGTTCGCCGTGACTTTCGGAACCATGCGCGGGGGATCGCAATGGGTTCCCGTGAAGCTCTGGCCCGCGACGATCGCGATGCCGAGCACAAGGTACAGGACAGCCAAATTGCCAATCGCGTTTTTCAAGGCCTTGCCCTCCGTCGCAGTGGTCGAGGGCCAAAGGAACGGGCGCCCCCCCACCCGGCGATTGATAGGGCCGAATATGGCGAGGGCAGACCTGCGGTTCAACTTGGCCAAACGTCCCCTTGGCAAGCCTCCCCTTGGCAAGCCTCCCCTTGGAATGACCCTGCATCCGATATACTGATCTGCGGCTCTCATTGTTGAGCCCTAAGGAGTTCAGTATGAAGCCGCGTTCGCTCCCCTGCTTCCATCTTGCACTTGGCCTCGTCCCAATAATTCTGACGCTGTCTCCCGACGCGGCGCTAGCCAACCGCCGGGCCTGTCAGACCCTCGAGCAGGGCTATGCCCAGATCGCGCGGGGCGCGAGCACCGTCCAGGTCAACAACACGCTGTTCTCGGCCACCGACAAAGGGTGCCAAGAGCTGGCCCTCCTGGCTTTGAAGGACGGCGCATCTCTTGAGGCGCGAGACCGGTTCGGGTCTAAGCCCCTGGCGCACGCGGCCGCCTCGGGCCAGGCAGACTTGGTAGCCCTGTACCTCGATCACGGCGCACCGATCGACGCCCGAAACCTCGACGGCTCGGCCGCGCTCTTTAAGGCCGCCGAAAATGGGCGGGTCGAGATCGTGAAGCTCCTGGTGGAGCGAGGGGCGCAAGTGGACCTTCCCGGCCGCAGCGGCATCGCCCCGCTTGCGGCGGCCGCCTATATGGGCAGCGAGCCCATTGTCGCCTATTTGATCGAAAAGGGCGCCGATCCGAACTGGGTGGACGCTACGCAGAAGACGGCGATCGTTTACGCGGCGGGACGTGGATTCCTGCCTGTGACCCGGCTGCTTCTGGACAAGGGTGTCGACATCAACGCCCGCTACGGCAACGATCTCACGGTGCTGATGTGGACGGCAGGGCATTCGAGCGAGGCAGGTGTCTTGGATATCGTCGACGTGACGAAGCTGCTCCTCGATCGCGGCGCCAACATCGATGATCGGGATAACCGCGGCCGCACCGCGCTCATGATCGCCGCCGAGTTGAACCACGCCGCCGTCGTCGATCTCCTACTCGAACGCGGCGCGGACAAGACTCTGCGCGATGCGCAAGGCAAATCGGCGGCCGATCTGACGACGCTAACGGCGCTCCGCGAGAAGCTGGCAGCTGCGCGCTAGCCGTCAGCGGCCTCCGCGGCCGAGATACTGGTCGATCTGCAGGCCTGCCAGGTACTTGGAGAGCGGCTCAAGATCCTCTTTCGGCGTCGCCTTCATCAGATCCGACATGCCGGGATTGTTGCCGCGCGAGCCGTCGCGGAACGCCAACATCTGGCTGAGGAGATATTCCTGCCACTGACCCGCGAGACGGGCCGTCGTGCCGTCGCCTTGGAAGTGATCAAGATGACAGCCGCGGCAGCCGATCGACTTTGCGGCAGACTCGGCCTTGGCAGCGACATCGGACGGCGCCGAGGCCTGACCGAGATTGGGCCACTTCTTCTTCGTGAAGTAGGCCGCAAGATCGTACATGTCCTGCCTCTCGAGGTCCGCGACGATGGGCTCCATCAGGGGGCTCTTGCGCGTGCCCTTCTGGAAATCGCGCAGCTGCAAATAAAGGTAGCCCTCGTCCTGACCCCAGATCACCGGCGTCGTGGTGTTGATCGGCACGCCGTCGGCACCGTGGCAGGTGGCGCAGAGTTGTGCCTTCTGCTCGATGTCGTCGGCGGCGATGGCGCTGCCCCCTATCACTAGGGCGGAAGCGAGGAGCACAACAGTCAAGGCCCAGTCTGAAATTCGAGACATTGTTATACTTCCCGCAAGGTAGGCATGGAAAAGGACGGGGCACGATCATGCCCCGTCCTCTCGTTTTTTCCTGAACGAAAACGCGATCAGTCAGCCGTAAAGGCGATGATGTTGTTTCCGCGCTTGAAGTCGATCTGGGTGTTACCCCCGGCACCGACTACGATGTATTCCTTGCCGTCCACCGAGTAGGCGGCAGGCGGCGCGTTGACGCCGGCGCCGGCAAAGAACGACCACAGCACGTCGCCGCTCTCGGCATCATAGGCCCTGAACCAGCCGTCGCCTTCACCCGTGAACACGAGCCCGCCGGCCGTGGCTAGCGCGCCGCCCATCATCGGCAGCGGCGTTTTCTTCTGCCATTTGATCTTGCCGGTGTTGTAGTCGACGGCAGTGACGTTGCCGAACTGCTCGGAACCGGGGATCACCTTGAAGGCGCCACCGAGCCAGAGCTTGCCGCCCGGATAGGGCGAACTCTCGACGTGGTAGGTCATCGGCTGATGCAGATTCACCGCATAGCTTAAGCCCAGGTCGGGGTTGACCGCCATGGGTGACCACTCCACGCCGCCATTGGCGCCGGGCAGCATCTTGGCACCTTCTGGCGTCGGCAGGGTCCACATGCCCGTCTGGTCCACCATCGCTTCGGAGAAGCGGATGAGGCTGCAGTCGTCGCGATTGTGGACATAGACGTTGCCGGTCTTGCCCGCGTGGATCACGCCGGGGACCGATTTGCCGTCCTTATTCTTCACATCGACCAGGATCGGCGGGCTGACGGAGTCCAAGTCCCACACGTCATGTGCGATGTATTGGAAGTGGCACACATACTCGCCAGTGTTGAGGTCAACTGCCACGAGCGAGTCTGTATAGAGATTGTCACCCGGACGGATCGAACCGTCGAGATCGGGCGACGGGTTGCCGACGACGAAGTAGATACGCTTGTTCTCGAGATCGACAGCCGGATTCTGCCACACACCGCCGCCGAGGGTCTTGTAGGGGTCGCCCAGCTTCTTGAGCGCCGCCTTCTCCGCCTCGATATCGCGATGCATATCCTTGCCCGTGGCGTCATGGGTCGCCCAGACGCCAACGGAGTTCTCCGGAATTGTGTGGAAGTTCCACACTTGCTTGCCCGTCTCGGCATCGTAAGCGCGGACGAAACCGCGGATACCATATTCACCGCCGTTGGTGCCGATCAGGATCTTGCCGTCGACCGCAGTCGGCGCCATCGTCTCCGAGTAGCCCAGTTCCGGATCGGCGATCTGCGTTTCCCAAACAAGGCTTCCGGTTTTGGCGTCGAGCGCGACGAGCTTGGCGTCGAGCGTGCCCATATAGACCTTGTCTTTATGGATGGCGACGCCGCGATTGTTGGGACCGCAGCAATAGGTCGTAACGGGACCCATCTTGTGCTTGTAGTGCCAGAACTGCTCGCCCGTCTTCGCATCGATCGCGTAGACGTGGTTGAACGACGTCGTGACGTACATCACCCCATCGACGACGATCGGCGTCGTTTCCAGTGACTCGACGACCTCGGTTTGGAAAATCCAGGCCGGGCGAAGCTTGCCAACATTCGACTTGTTGATCTGCTTGCCTTGATAGTACCGGGTCTGCTCGTAGTTCAGATTGGTGTGAAGATTGTTCTTCGTGTCCGTCGCCGCGCCACTGAGCATGTCCTGCGACACGGATGGCACAGGTGCTTCTCGGGTTGTGGTCGTCGCGACGGTTTCGGTTTCAGCTCCAGCCAAGGCCAGAGTCGTTCCGGCAAGGCTCAACGCTAGCGCGCCAACAATCGTGGCGGCTGTCTTACAACTCCCCATGTTTTCCTCCTTGGGTGCACCCGATCCAACCGACCGTGACCAGCCGGTAGCTCCAGACGGGTTCGCACCAAGAAGCGTGCGCGCCACTCGGGAAGTTGTCAACGAATCCATGCCAAAATTCAAACAACAGGCAGCATGTACGCAGCGCTTGTTAGCTGTTATTCCCGTAGGAGTTGCTAAGTACAACACATCAGAACGGGTAGACTCCCGGCCGCATCCTCGCTCGTCGAGAGAGCCTTGGTGTGTCAGCAGGTTATCGTATGGCGTTCCACTTTCCCGCCGGTTTTCCCGGACCACCGAGGCAGACTTGGGGATGTCTGCTTATCGCCGGATTTCTGGGCTTTTGTCTCTCCGGCACCCTCCCCGCGGTTGCGGTGGAGGATGCGCCAAAGGCAGCAGCGGACAAGCCCACTTTGGTCCCGATCGGCTACCTCAAGCAGGAGGTGGAGGAACTCATTCCCCTGTCGCGCTTGAACGCGAAGCCTGACGATTTGGGCATCGCCGGCGCGGAAATCGCGCTCAAGGACAACAACACGACGGGGAAGTTCACCGGCCAGAATTTCATGCTCGACGTCGAACGCATCCCGGTCAGTGGAGACGCCGTCGCCGCGCTTCGAAAGCTCGTCGCGACCGGCCACCATTTCGTGCTCGTAGACGCGCCGGCCGATGTGCTGCTGCAGCTCTCGGACTCGGTCAAAGGACAAGACGTCCTCCTCTTCAACGTCAGCGCACCGGAGGTCCGCCTGCGACAGGAGGACTGTCGTGCAAATGTGCTGCACACCGCGCCCGACCTCGCCATGCTTGCCGATGCCCTGGCCCAATACCTGGTTTGGAAGAAGTGGCAGCGCTGGCTCGTGGCGAAAGGCGTCTCGCCGGAGGACAAGGAGTATCTCGAAGCGATCCGGCGCTCCGCAAAGCGCTTCGGCGCAACCATCGTCGAGGAGCGCCCATACGAGGCGACGCCGGGAGCGCGCCGCTCCGATACCGGCCAGCAATTGATCCAGTTGCAAATGCCGGTCTTCACCCAAGGCGCACCGTCTTACGACGTGCTGATCGTGGCCGATCGGCGGGAGTTCTTTGGACCCTATTTACCGTTCCGCACTTGGGACCCGCGTCCGGTTGCCGGCACCGCCGGCCTCGAGGCCATGAGCTGGCACCCGGCGCACGAGCAATGGGGCGCCACCCAGATGCAGAACAGGTTCCAGCGCTTCGCCCAACGCTTCATGTTGCCCTTGGATCACCAAGCCTGGATCGCGGTCCGCGCCGTTGGCGAAGCCGCATCGCGAACCCAGTCGGGAGACTACGCGCCCATCAACGCCTATATCCGCGGAGACAAGTTCGATCTCGCGGCGTTCAAAGGGCAGAAGGTCACCTTCCGAAAATGGGACGGCCAACTCCGCCAGCCGATCATCATCGCAGGGCCAGAGTTGCCCGTGTCGACCTCACCGCAAAGCGGCTTCCTGCACGAGCACGAAGAGGTCGATACGCTCGGCATCGACGCGCCGGAGAGCAAATGCGAACTTCAATAAAAGCGAGCGGGCACCATGCCTTGCTCATAATGTCCCCGGGAGGGAACCGTGACAGCATCACGCCTTGCAGCATTCCTCATTGCAGCAGCCGGGTTGGGCTGGGGTGCCGTCCCGGCGCACGCCTACACCGTCTATGTCTCCAACGAAAAGGGTAACTCCCTCACTGTCATCGACAGCGAAACCCTCCAAGTCCTGACGACAATTCCCGTAGGTCAGCGTCCGCGCGGCATCATGCTGTCCAAGGACGACAAGACGGTGCTGATCTGCGCAAGCGACTCCAACACCGTCCAAGTTCTTGACGTCGGCACGCGGCAGATCGTAGCCGAGCTCCCTTCGGGACCCGACCCGGAGCTGCTGAATATTCACCCCTCCGGCAGCCCGATCTACGTGGCCAATGAGGACGACAATCTGCTCACTGTCATCGACCTCAACACGAAGGCGGTGTTGGCGGAGGTCGAGGTCGGCGTGGAGCCGGAAGGCGTCGGCGTCAGCCCTGATGGAAGTACCGTGGTGGTGACCTCGGAGACCACCAACATGGCCCATTTCATCGATACGGAGACATATGAAATCACCGACAACGTGCTCGTCGGGACGCGGCCGCGCTTCGCCGAATTCACCGCGGACGGGGAGCAATTATGGGTGAGCTCGGAAGTGGCCGGGACAGTCTCGGTGATCGATGCTAAGACCCGCGAGATCATCAAGGTCATCGACTTCGAGGTCCCGGGCGTGCAGCAGATCTATATCCAGCCCGTCGGCGTGCGCGTTACGAAGGACGGGACGAAAGCCTTCGTGGCTCTGGGCCCCGCCAATCGCGTGGCGGTCATTGACGCGAAGACGTTCGAGGTCGAGGACTATCTGCTTGTGGGCAAACGTGTCTGGCAGCTTGCCTTCACCCCGGACCAGAAGCTCCTGTTCGCGACGAACGGGAACAGTAACGATGTGTCTGTGATCGACGTGGCGCGCCAAAAGGTGACCAAGTCGATCCCGACGGGAACCGCGCCCTGGGGCGTAACGATATCGCGACAATGAGCCGATCGACGAAATCATGCGGGCTTGTGGCCGGCTGCCTTGCGGCCGTGCTCATGATGCTGTTCGGGGGAAAAGCCGTAAGCCAGGAACCCGTAGCGCCGCCAAAGGTCACCGCGACCTCCGTGTTCGTGATGAATGCCGATACCGGCCAAGTTCTCTACGCCAAGAGCCCGCACAAGGTCTTCCGGATTCTGAGCCTCACCAAGCTCGTCACGGCCTATATCTTGGTGGACCAGATGGGAGACCGCCTGTCGGAGACGGTGACGATCGACCGGCCGCATCTGACCGGAGGTTCTTCGGCCGGCCTCAAGCGCCTCGACGTCTGGACCTTGCAGGATCTGCTCTATGGCATGGTGCTGGTCTCCGGCAACGATGCCTCGCTCGCCATTGCCGACCATGTGGGACACGACCTGCTCGCCCGGGAAAACAAGCGCGGCGATTCCATGAAGCGCTTCGTCGAAGAGATGCGATCCACCGCCAAGGCGCTGGGAGCCGAGAATGCGCAGTTTGCCGATCCATACGGTCTTTCTCCGGCCAACGTAGCCACTGCCCGCGACATGGGCCTGATTGCAGCGGGCGTCTTCACCGATTCCAGGCTCTTGCCGGCTTGGGCCTGCACCGAGCGCACGCTCCAGATCGACGGAAAGACGCGGCGCACGGTCACTCTCAAGACCAGCCTCGAAATTCTCGCCGAAGACGGCGTCCTGGGTGCCAAGACCGGCTCCCATTTCTCTAAGGGCATCTTCAATTTGGTGACCGCCTGGCGCGCCCCGAACGGCCAGACCATTGTCGGCGTGGTCTTGGGAAGCACGAGCAACGCTGCCCGCTATGACGAAATGCAGGCAATCATGGCCGCCCTGCCGCAAGAGTTCCCGCCCCTCGCCAAGCCTCCTGCGGAGGACACGCCGCAAGACAACGGGCCGGCGTGCCGATAATCGAATACAATCCGCCATCGCCCTGCCGCAAACCTGAGACAGCGTGTGTAGAGCAGGCCGGGAGCAGAAGGGGGCGCAGATGATACCATTCCATACAGGACCGCTAATCGTGCTCGCCGCGATAGCATCCCTCGCCCTTGCGAGCCCCTCGGCGGCTTGGGCGCAGGCCGGCACGGTCAGCAAGGACATGCAGACCTACTGCGTGAACGACTACAAGAAGTTCTGCGGCGACTGGGGCCTGAACTCCAGCGGTCTCAACCTTTGCATGCGCAAGGCAGGCCCGAGCCTGTCGCCGGCTTGCGTGCAAGCCCTCGTCAAGGCCGGCAAGGTCTCGCAAGCGGAAGTCGACAAGGTCAAGGCACAGGCCAAGGGGCGGTGATGACCGAGTTCGATCCGGCGGCTGGCCGGGCGCATCTGACAAATCCTAAACCGGGAACAAGGACGAAGACGATGAACCGATCTCTCTGCCTGAGCGTACTTGTTGCCCTGACCCTCTCCGGTCCCCCCGCCCTTGCCGCGGAGACCTGCACCCAGATCGTTTCGACGGGGCACCCTCAATATCCAGCCATCGCCTTCAAAGAGGGCGACCGAATTGTTGGCGCCGCGCCGACCCTGGTCGAGACCATTGCCAAGGATGTCGGTGTCCCGCTCAGCTCCAAATACGAGGGCACGTGGGCCGAAGCTCAGGAGGCCGCCCGTGAGGGTAAGGCCGACTTGATTGTCGGCGTCTATTACAACGACGATCGCGCGCAATATCTCGACTATGTCCGGCCGGCGTTTGTCTACGATCCGGTCGTGGTCTTCGTCGCCAAGGACCGCAAGTTCTCCTTCAAGGACCAGCAGGACCTAGTCGGCAAAAAGGGCGCCACGAATAAAGGCGAGAGCTACGGCACCGCCTTCGACGCCTTCATGAAGGACAAGCTGACGGTAACCCGGACAGACGGCATCAGTGCGGCCTTCGACGCGCTCCTGAAGGGTGACGTGGACTACGTGATCGCCGGCTTCTACCCTGGCGACGCCGAAGCCGCGAAGAGCGGGATCGAGGACAAGATCGAGGCCTTGGAACCCGCGCTCCTGTCAGCCGAAATGTTCGTCGCGTTCTCCAAGAAATCGCCTTGCGCGTCCATGGCGTCCAAGTTCGGGGACGGCGTCACCAAGCTGACCACCGACGGCAGCTTCCATCAAATGCTGACCGACGCCATGGCCGAGTGGGATGCGAAACATAAGGAAAAAAGCGGCGCCCAGTAATCAGGGGGGCCCTTGGGATCTTGCGGAACCACCCCGGTGGATTGGGATGCCGGGCCGTGTCATAATCTCCCGGAGGGAGTAGCGTAGATGGCCGAGCACAAGATTCTCGGAATTATTCTTTCCGTCGGCCTGCTGATTGTCGCGGGTATCTTTTGGATGCTTGACGACACAGAGACGGCGCCAGACGATCCCGGAGCCGAGACCGTTGCGGTAGCCCCTCCCGAAACGTCAACGGATACCAAGTCGGCCGCGCCGCAGATCGTCGGTGAGCCGCTGGAAGAGGCAATGGCCGGCAAGGTCCTCGTCTCCAAGCGGCCCGTCCAGGTTCTGGCCGAGCCGTCGGCGTCTGCGTCGGCGATGTTTGGCTTCCCCGCGGGCCGGCCATTCCGGGCAATCAGCCGCAAGGACGGTTTTATCCGCATCCAAGACGTGAGAAGCGGGGCAAGCGGCTGGATCGAGGAAGCGGCGCTCGCGCCGGCTCCAACCATGCCGGTCGAAGTGGCCCCGAGTTCCGCGCCAACACAAAGGTCTGCAACCTCCGGAAGCCAGCCCTCGAAAAAGCGGTCCTCCGAGCCCGAGACGGCTGCCCGCGAGCCGGAGCCCGCGCCCCAGCGCCGTGGCCTCTTTGGCGGTGGTGGGATTCTCGGCGGTCTGTTCGGCGGCCGCTAACCCGGCACGACCTCTTCGTCGCGGATCGGCTCCCCCGCAGAGTCCTCGAACTCCCCTGCCACAAGAGACAAGCCCGCGCGCCGGCGCCCTGGGGCTGACCTCCATCAGAGCTTTGGGCACGGAGAGGGGAACGCTGGACCCGAATGGAGCGTTTTACGCACATGGATACAGCCTCGGAACTCTCAACCCGATCACGAATCGGGCTCGTGATCTATGGCATGACGAATGCGGTGCTGTTCGGCATCGGCATCGTTCTCGTACTGTCGATCGAAGCCCTGTCGCAGCACGCGTGGGTTTTGATCCCGCTGGTGGTGGTGGTGAGCTTGATCGTCGCTTGGCCGATTGCTTGGTGGGTGGCGCCGCGCTTGCGGAAGCCCTTGTGGCGCAGGCGGGAGCTTGCCGTCGAAGGAGAGCCTGTCGGCACCCCGGAGGAGCGACGGGAACTCGCTGCTAAAGCGGCCGGCCCGTCCCGACCGGAACACCGATAATCAGGTCGACGCTGGCGGACTCCACGCCCGCCGGTTGCGGTTCCGTCCAGGATTTGCGCTCATTGTCGAGATGCGCCCCGAGCCACACGAGTACGATCGCGCCGGTAAAGGCGAGCAACTCCAGGAGTTGGTAGCGGCGAACGACGCCCCAGACGTTTCTCGGCCGGCGGGGCCTAAAGAAGCGCTTGCGCTGATAATGGGGTGTGATCAGGTGAGCCATCGATGTCTGCTTGGCACGGTTTCCGGCGGGGGGGGGGTTCCGCGCCGGGGCTCATCGGTATACGAGTGATCTCCAAAAAAACCGTTCACTGCGGGCTCCGACGGCCATCCGGCGCCGGGCAAATCGACTCAAGGTGAGCAAATCGTTGACGGTGGAAACGCATGCGCCTGCTTCTCGTCTCCGATCTCCATTATTCGCTGCCGCTCTTCGATTGGGTCGCGGAGGTGGCCGGCGATTTCGACGTCGTCGTCATGGCCGGCGATCATCTCGATCTCGCCTCGCTGGTGGACGGGCGCGCTCAGGCCGCGGTCGTGAAGAAGTATTTCAGCCGGATCGAAGCCAAGACGCGCCTCCTGATCTGCTCCGGCAATCACGACCTCGATTCCAAGAACGCCGCCGGCGAGAAGATGGCCAAGTGGCTTCTGGGCGCCCGCAACAAAGGCGTGCTGTCGGACGGGGAGTCGCTCGCGATCGGTGACACATTGTTTACCATGTGCCCTTGGTGGGACGGCCCCGTGTCGCAAGCGGAGGTCGGCGCGCAACTGGCCGATGCCGCGAAGGAGCGGCGGAAGCGGTGGATTTGGATCTACCACGCGCCACCGGCGGACTCTCCGGTCGCTTGGGGCGGCCAGCGCTACTATGGCGACGATGCACTGCAAAAGTGGATCAAAAAGTATCAACCCGACATCGTCATGTCCGGCCACGTCCATGAGGCGCCCTACGTGGAGAACGGCTCATGGGTCGACCGCATCGGTGCGACTTGGATCTTTAACACCGGACACTATCTGGGCGCACCTCCGGCCCATATCGTCATGGATACCGAAGCCGGCGAGGCGCTGTGGTTCTCCGCCGCCGGAAATCAATACATCCGCCTTGAAGAAGAACTCACGCGCCCCGTGCCGAAACTGACGGCATTGCCGGATTGGCTCACAGCCGGGGATCCGCCTCCCGCTCCGAGCCAAGGCTGAAGTCCTCATCCTGCTGGTGGATCAGCACGTCCAGCACCTCTCCAACCATGCCGAGATGATTGCTCTGATGCTCAAACTGCCGCTTGAGATCGGCGAGATAGGTCGTGGCCGCATTCAGCCGTCCGGCAAGGAGACGGCCCACATGGAAAGCGATCTCCGGATTTGAGCGGAGAAAGCTCTCGGCGTCGTCGAAAGCGTGGACCTTGATCGGCGTCAGCGCGCGCACCGTTGCCGTGTGTGGCCGGTTGAGCAGGACGGACATTTCGCCGAACACCGCGCCTGGTTCCTCCACGACGGCGACCTGCGTCTCGCCCCGTAGCACTTCGATGGAGCCGGACTTGAGCACGTAGAGGTGACCCGACGTGTCACCCTCGGGCAATAGCACCGAGCCGGCCGCCAATTCCAAGAGCGGCGCGTCCCGGCACATGTCGAGAATTGAGCCCATTGGCCGAGCGTATCGCCCGCGCGAGACTTGTCAAACGGCCCGATTCTCAGGCTGCGGCCGCAGCCCTACTGACCGCTGAGGAAATTATCCAGGATCTGCTTGGCCGCATCCTCGGCGTCGATGTTCTTCTTTTTCTTGGCCGACTTTTTCTTATTGGATTTCTTGGATTTTGGCTGCGCATCGGGCGGTGCCGCCGCGTCCGTTTCCGGCGTGGGCGCCGCTTGCGTGCCGCCGAGCAAGCCGCCAATTCCCCCGATCAACGCGTCCTTGTCGATTTTGCCGTCTTTGATCGCGTTCGACAGCGCCCCGGCGCCAGTGCCATCGAGGCCCGGCAGATTTTTCACGCCCTTGCCGAATTCCTTGTAGCGCTGATAGGCCTCGGCCGGATTCTCCAGGATGCCCTTGATGTCCGGGTAGAATTTCGGGTGCGACCACGGACCGACAATCATCACCGGCACGCCTAGACCCGCCATATCCTTCTTGCCCCCCTGCCCTTCAAGCGAGGCAACGAGCTGCGGATCGACGCGGAATTTAAGCGTCTTCCCCGGAAGGTCGACCGTACCGGCACCGTTCATGCGCACGAGCGGACCGACCAAATGCAAGTCCTTGGTCGTGGCCTGACCCTTGGCAACCTTGAAGGTCGCGCCGAGCGAGGCGAAATCCGTCTTCTCTGCTTCGCTGCCCTGCCACCCCTCGACGACGCCCGTGCCGAGACTGCGAATCATTTTAGCGATATTGACTCCGCGTATGGCGCCGTTGGCAAATTCGAGGTTGGCGTTGCCGCTCAGCGCGGAGACGATGGCCCGCTGACTTGCCCCGTAGCCGCTCAGATCCATCGACATTGTTCCTCGGCCTTGCAACCGCTCGAAGCCGACCGCGTCACGCAGGAACGGATACGCATCGAACTTGGCGAGCGAAAGCTTGACGCGCTGCGCCGGCGTCTTGCCGCTGGCATCAACCGCGATCGCCACATCGCCTGCACCCTCATAGAGCTTGAACTTCGACAGGGTGGCGTTCAGCTTCCCGCCATTGAGCGTTGCTTGCAGCGTCACCGGCGCAATTTTGATCTGGTCGTAGATAAGCTGCTCGGCGGATATACTGAATTTGCCGTCGACCGCCTTGAGCGGCGAGAAGTCGATCTTGTCGTTGCTCCATCCCGCATTCGCCTTTTTCCCGCCGCCGCTTGAACCGCCGCCGGCGCCGCCGTTCGACGGCTTCGACTTCGCGGTGCCGGTGAGCGCATTGACGTCGAGGGTCTTCGCAGCCAGCGCCGCGACAACGTAGGGAACTTTATTGGCGAGATTGGCGGACACCTGCCCGGCCAGAACCGTGCCGCGCACATTGGCGCGCAGCGGATTGATGGTGACAATATTGTCCTTATAGACGGCGTTGCCGGCGAAGGTGTCACGGCCCATGGTGGCCGTGAACTGGCTCAAGGTTGCGGTGTCATCTTTATAGACCGCGGTCCCTGACAAGGTCTTGTCGCCGGACTTCGCGCTGAACTGAGTGAGCGTCACCGTGTCGTTCTTGTAGGACGCTGTGCCGCTCACGCTCACCGGCGCATCGAGCATGCCGGGCGCGGAGGCCGTGATCCGCACCGGGGCGGACGCACCTTCGAGGAACTGTCCGAAGGTTCCGATCGAACCGTTGGCCTCCATCGCCTTGCCATCGAAGATGGCGCTCGTCTCGAACGACAGCGGCGCGTCGTATCCTGGAAGCGATGCATCGAGATTGAGTTTTTCGACGCGCTTGCCCGGTTCGCCGCCGGAGGCCGGCAGGATCACCGTACCGTTTTCAATGACGAGCTTGTCGAGCGTGAGGTTCCTGAGCTTCTCGGCGATACCCGCCGTCCCGCTATTGCCGCCGCCGGCGGCCGTGCCTTGGCCGGCGTCAGGCGCGGCACCTCCCGAGGGGGCCGATGCCGTGCCGGTCTGCGGTACGGCGATGACCGGGTCGACGAGCGTGACCTCGGTCACCCGCATCTTGCCGTCGAGCAGGCCGCGCAGCATCAAGCCGAACTTGAGCTTTTTGGCCGTGGCGAACTCGGCATCGCTGCCGGTGGCGGGCTGCGCGACCCCGACATCCTGGGCAACGAGATCGAGCGAGGGGAAGAACGTGATGTCGACAGGACCGCTGACCCGGAGCCGGTAGCCGGTGTTCGCCTCCACCTGCGCGAAGAGCTGATTGCGCAGCTCCTCGGTGGAGATGAACATAGGGCCGATGAAGACGACGGCCGCGATGAGGACGACGATGGCCGTCAGAATAGAGAAAATGAGCCGCAAGGCGCCCCTCCGCACGTCGAATGCAGGCTGATTCACGAATTACAACCGATTCCCAGGGTAGGGAACAGGCGTTTTGAAGACGACCGCTAGACCTCGGCGTCATTCAGCGCAATAGCCCCGAAATACGGGCAAATGACGGCTAAGATCAAACGGTGGCGGCCGGCCCGGATGGGCTTGCTCTGGAGGGCCGGGGCCCATACACCAGGGGACAGCACCTGCGACGGAGACTTCCTATGCCGCGACTAATACTCCTGCGACACGGCCAAAGCGTCTGGAACCGGGACGCGATCTTTACCGGCTGGACGGATGTCGACCTGTGCGACAACGGCATCGACGAAGCCAAGCGGGCGGCGGCGCTCCTCAAGGAAAACGATATCAAATTCGATCAGTGCTTTGCCTCGTACCTTCAGCGCTCTGTGCACACGCTTTGGATCGTTCTGGATGCGCTCGAGCTCACCTGGCTGCCGGTGCGTCGGAGCTGGCGTCTCAACGAGCGCCATTACGGCGCGCTGCAAGGGCGCAAGCGCGACGAGGTCATGGAAGAGGTCGGCCAGGAGCAGCTGCACATCTGGCGCCGCAGCTACGCGGTCCGGCCGCCGGCGCTTGCCGACACCGACCCGCGCTTTCCGGGCAATCAGTCTAAATATGCCCGCGTTCCGCGCCGGCATCTGCCACTAACCGAAAGCCTGAGAGACACCGTGGCGCGTGTCTTGCCGTTCTGGCAGGAACGCGTCGAACCTCTCTTGATGGATGGACGCACGCCGCTCATCTCGGCCCACGGCAATAGCATGCGCGGACTGGTCAAATATCTCGACGGCATTTCGGATGAGGATATTCCCCATCTCGAAATCCCGACCGGAAAGCCACTTGTCTACGAGCTCGACGATGGCTTGCGTACGATCCGCAGCTTCTATCTGGAGGACGGCCGGGAGGCGCACGCCCTGCCGAAAGCAAAAGTCGCAGCCTCCACCGCGTGAGCGAGAAGCCGCTGCTCCCTATTTGTCGGTGAGCAGCATTACTCCGTCCCAGTTCTCGGCGACGCCGGTTGCACCAAGGGTTTCGGCCCAAGCCAACAGCTCGGATGCGCTGAGGTCCCCCGGCCGAACCCCGCCGGGTGAATGCTGACTAGCGATACAGGTCGCGTGAATATGCGCCGCACGCGCCCTTCAGGCGCGTGTCGCCGCCGAGCGCTTGGCAGATATAGACCTTCTTCAAGGGATCGTTGCGGACCTGTGCGTCGGTCACTTTCCAACCATAGCTGCGCGCCACCCGCGCAATCTCCAGCTCCTGACAGTATGGCGTTGAGATCAGGCCGTTCTTGGTCACCTGAAAGATGCCCTGGCATTTGATCTTCGCCTCGGCGGATTCAGGAACCGCGGCGAGAGCCAGAAACGCGGTGCCGACAACAGCAGTCACGGACGCAAGCATAGGACGTTCACGCATCTTCGCCTCCTTCCACAAGCCTTGCAGCTTGTTGCGTCAGCCCTCGGCACGTCTGACGTTACCATTCCACCGATTGTAGAACGGGAATAAGGCCTTCGTCCCCATTGGCGTAAGCCTCGCCATTCGGCCAGATGGCCGCGGGACTGCCATCGCTGACAAGCGCCCCGTTTTCCAGGGCGAGGCGCGGCAGAGGCAAGCAGACGAACCGCTCGCCGACGATCCAGAATGAGCCGAGACCCGCCATGATGGCGTCCGCGAAGGGCAGATAGGCGTCGTTCAAATCTTCGAGAGCCTCGCTCTCCACGCTCGCGCCGGCGATGACGTCCCGCAAGGCGAACGAAACGAGAGAAGCAACGTTATGGCCCTGCTGGCCCGCCTCACCCGACAGCAGATTGAAGAGCGCCAAGCGGAAGAGCTCAAGATGCAGCGCCTGAGCGATCCGCTCCTCCGCCGCGCGTTGAGCCTCTTGATAGGCTTGCCATACGGCGTCGTCGCGCTGGAGTTCGGCCACAGCCTGATCTTGCATTGCCTGCATGGTCAACGGCCAGCGGCAGGCCTCCGGACTCTCGAAGTCGACTCCTTCGAGCTCGCTATTGGCCTGCCGAGGTCCCATCGCCCAGGTGAAGGACACGTCGCGAAAGCCGATCAGCCGGGCATGCCGGCGTACGGCTTCCTCCACCGCGAGGGGATCGAAATAGGGCCGCTCCGGGTCGACCCCATTCAGCCGCGAAATAATCTTTTCTACTTCATCCACGGCGTTGCCCTCCCGTGAAGCGCCCTCCCTGGGACGCGGCCAACAGAACGCCCAGCCCTTTTTCGGATCTTGGTTCTTGAGACAGCAGCCTAGTTGTCGCTGTCCGCCTCGACGATGATTTTGCCCACCATGCCCCGCTCCTTCATATTTTGGACACCGAATTCGTAGGTCCCGGGCCGGATGGCGACAAATACCAGTTCCGCCTCGCCGACATCCTCGAACGAAATGCTTTCGAGCGTCGGCGTGCTGATTTCGATGTCCTCCGCTTCGATCTTGCGGATGAAGATATTGCGAAAGAACTCAGGGGCTATGACACCATACTCGAAATCCGTCTCTGCCTTGATTTCCCAGCGGTAGCCCTGGCCCACCTTCAGCCGGTACTCCTTGGGTTCCATGT
>NZ_JBPPND010000034.1:0-8274 GCF_051306395.1 Methyloceanibacter sp. | reverse complement strand
GCGACGGCACCGAAGGGACGTTCAATCCCAATGATTGGATGGAGCCGAAGGAACAGCGCAAGGTCGACGACTTTATAATCTATGCCATGGGCGCCGCGACCCAGGCGCTGACGGACGCGGGCTGGAAGCCAGCCGCCTACGAGGATCAGATCCGTACCGGCGTGCTGATCGGCTCCGGTATTGGTGGGCTCCAGGGTATCGAGAAGGCGTCCTTGCTGTTCGCCGAGAAGGGCCCGCGCCGGATTAGCCCCTTCTTCATTCCGGGGCGTCTCATCAATTTGGCGTCCGGTTACGTTTCCATCGAGCACGGCCTGAAAGGCCCGAACCATGCGGTTGTCACCGCCTGCTCCACGGGGGCGCACGCCATCGGCGATGCCTCGCGCCTCGTGGCGTTTGGCGATGCGGATGTGATGCTCGCCGGCGGTTCGGAGTCGCCGATCTGCCGTCTGGCGCTTGCGGGCTTCGCCGCCTGCCGCGCGCTATCCACGAATTTCAACGATCAGCCGCAGAAGGCCTCCCGTCCCTATGACCGCGACCGTGACGGGTTCGTCATGGGCGAGGGCGCCGGCATGGTGGTGGTCGAGGAGCTGGAGCACGCCAAGGCGAGGGGCGCGAACATCTACGCCGAGATCGTCGGCTACGGCCTTTCGGGCGACGCCTTCCACATCACCGCGCCGGCCGAGGACGGTGATGGCGCCTTCCGCTGCATGTCGGCCGCGGTGAAGCGCGCCGGGATCGATCCGGCCGATATCAACTACATCAATGCGCACGGCACTTCGACCCCTATGGGCGACGAGATAGAACTCTCCGCTGTGGAGCGCTTGTTCGGCAATGCCGCTGGGAAGGTCTCGATGTCCTCGACCAAGTCCGCCACCGGGCATCTGCTGGGCGCCGCGGGCGCGATCGAGGCCATCTTCTCGGTGCTCGCGCTGCGCGACAACATTGCGCCGCCGACGCTCAATCTCGACAATCCCTCGGTGGCGACGGCGATCGACCTGGTGCCGCACCAGGCGCGGCCGCGCACCATCGACACGGTGCTCTCCAACTCGTTCGGCTTCGGCGGCACCAATGCCTCGCTGATCATGCGCCGATACGCCGCCTGATCGGTTATCCTTTTGCTTGTCAGGCGAACCTCCCTTTCGCCATATTTCGACGCAAAGTGGATTCACTTATGCGGGGGCGCGCGCTGATCGAGCATGACTTCGACGAGAAACACTCCGCCACCTCCGCCTTCCCCTCCGGGTAATCCGCCACGCGGCCCGAGGCCGGCTCCAGGGCCCGCGCCTCAGCGGCCGGCGGCCCATGTGGCTGGACGGCCCGTGGGTCATGTCCTGCCGCGCAGTCCCGCCGAGGCTCTCGAGCCGCAACGCCCGCCCGAGCCTCCCGTACAGGAGGTGCCGGAAGATGACTCGCATCCGTTCCTGCGGATGTTCGACGGGCTCTTCAATTTCGTTTTCATTCTGCTCTGCGCGGCCCTGGCCGTGTTCTATTTCATCCGTGTGGAGTTCGACCGGCCCGGGCCACTCGAGGTCTCGACGGTCCTTGTCGTGCCGAAGGGCGAAAGCACCACGGGAATTGCGGACCGGCTCGCGGCCGAAGGTGTCATCGCGGACCGGCGCATCTTCATGACCAGCATCTTCTACTTCATGCACCTGAAGGGGCAGGGAACGCTCAAGGCCGGTGAGTACCAATTCGACAAGCACGCGAGCATGCGCCAAGTCCTTGACACCTTGGTCGAGGGCAAATCTATCCAATTCAGAGTGACGTTCCCGGAAGGGTGGACGAGCCAGCAGGTCGTGGAGCGTCTCGCGGCCAATCCGGAGCTCGACGGTCCGGTGCCCGAAGTCCCGGCGGAAGGATCGCTGCTGCCGGACACCTACAGTTTCGGCTCCAAGGATACACGGCAAGACATCGTCCAGCGCATGCAACTCGCTCATCAGAAATTCCTGGCCAAGGTCTGGGAGGAGCGTGATCCCGACATCATGGTCAAGACTCCGGAGGAGGCGGTGATCCTCGCTTCCATCGTGGAGAAAGAGACCGGCGTCGCCGAGGAGCGCCCTCGCATCGCCGGTGTGTTCCACAACCGGCTACGCAAGGGCATGCGTCTGCAATCCGATCCCACCATTATCTATGGCATCTTCGGCGGCTCGGGCATGCGCGACCACCCGATCACGCGGGAAGAGCTTGAGCGTGAAACCCCCTTCAACACCTACAAGATTAACGGCTTGCCACCCACGCCGATCGGCAATCCCGGCCGCGCCGCGATCGAAGCCGTTCTGAAGCCGGCAAAGACGAAGGACGTGTACTTCGTGGCCACCGGCAACGGCGGTCATATCTTTTCTACGACCCTCGCCGAGCACAATCGCAACGTGGCCAAATGGCGGAAGATCGAGCGCGAGATCAGGGCCCGGCAGGCGGCGGAGGCTGCCGCGGCTGCGGCCGCCGAGGAGCGCGGTGCGTTGCTGCCCGAGGGAGAGGTGGGACTTGCCGAAGCGGGCGGGCCGATCCCCTTGCCCAACCGCAATCCGGTCCGCTAGGCGTCTCTTTCCCGTTCACCCCGTTTTGGCTTTATCGGGCTTCACGCCTGATTTTCCTCGCGACTCGGCTATAAAGCGCGCGAGCATGCTTCCAACGTCCTGAGGCAAAAGCGATGACCCTGAAAAGCATGACCGGCTTCGCCCGCACCGATGGGGTGCACGGGGATACGAGCTGGTTCTGGGAGATCCGCAGCGTCAATGGCCGCTCGCTCGACTTGCGCTTGCGGCTGCCTTCGGGGTTGGAGCGGCTGGAGACCCCTGTGCGGGCGCAATGTCAGGAGAGGCTTTCCCGCGGCAATTGCACCGTCACCCTCGGGGTGAGGCGCGAGAGCGGCCAGATGGAAATCCGGCTCAACGAGACGGCGCTCGCCCAGGCGCTCGCCGTGGCCAAGCGCGCCAAGGACATTGCCGGCTTGAAGCCCGCGCGGCTCGACACGCTGCTCGGGATGCGGGGCGTGGTGGAAACCGCGGAGCCTGAGGAGAGCCAAAAGTCGCAGGCTGCGCTGACGGACGCGCTGCTGGCGGGACTGGCGTCCGCGCTGGACCAACTGGTTGCGGCGCGCACATCCGAAGGCGAGCGGCTGCAAGATGTGATTGAGAAGCAGCTTGCGTCCATCGGCGAGCTGGTCGCGCAGGCCGCCGCCGCAGTGGCGCGACAGCCCGAATTGTTGGCGGGGCGGCTTCGCGAGCAAACCGCGCGTCTCGGCGAGGCCGGTGCTGCGCTCGAGCCCGAGCGTTTGCACCAGGAGGCGTTGTTGCTTGCCGCCAAGGCGGACATCCAGGAAGAGCTGGACCGGTTGCGCGCGCATGTCAGCGCGACGAAGGAACTGATCGCGAGCGGTCAGCCCGCGGGCCGCAAGCTCGAATTCCTCGCCCAGGAATTCAATCGGGAAGCCAACACGACCTGCTCGAAAGCCTCTGACATCGAGCTCAGCCGGATCGGGCTCGAGCTCAAGTCGGTGATCGATCAGCTTCGCGAGCAGGTGCAGAACATCGAGTGAGGCCGCCTATGGATGAGATCGGCCGTCGAGGACTGATGCTGGTGCTATCGTCGCCGTCGGGCGCTGGCAAGACGACCATCGCCCGGCGCGTGCTCGACGAGGATACCGGCATCGCGCCTTCGATCTCCCACACCACGCGCGAGAAGCGCCGCGGCGAGGTGGACGGGAGGGATTACCATTTCGTGGACAAGCAGACCTTCAGCCGGATGCGCGAGCAGGGCGCGTTTCTGGAATGGGCTGTGGTGTTCGACAATTATTATGGCACCACGCGTGGACCCGTGGAGCAGTCCTTGGGCGAAGGCCGGGATGTCTTGTTCGACGTGGATTGGCAGGGCGCCACGGCCTTGCGCGACTCCGCCAAGAACGACGTGGTGTCGGTCTTCGTGCTGCCGCCGTCGGCGCGTGCGCTGGAAGAGCGTCTGAAGACCCGCGCCCAAGATTCCGAGGAAGTGGTCGTCCGGCGCATGCGCGGCGCCAGCAACGAGATCCAGCATTGGGGCGAGTACGACTATGTGCTGGTCAATTTCGATGTGGAGCGTTCCGTGGCGGCGGTACACGCCATCCTCGCGGCGGAGCGGCTCAAACACGCCCGGCTCACGGGGCTGGACGGGTTCGTGCAGGGACTGTTGAAGCAGCTCTAATCTAACCCGCTCTTTTGAGCCCCGAGCGCGTTGGCGATGCGGCAGAAATCGCCGATCTGCAATTCTTCCGCGCGGGCCTTGGGATCGAGGCCGAGCGCTTCCAGAAGACCCTCCGCATCCGGCGTGATCTGGCGCAAGCTCGCGCGCAGCATCTTGCGCCGCTGGCCGAACGCGGCGGCCGTGACGCGCTCCAGCGCACCCACATCGCAAGGGGGCTCTGGCCGGTCGCGGGGGGTGAACGCGACCACGGCGGAGGCGACCTTCGGCTTCGGCGTGAAGGCATCGCGCGGCAGCGAGAACAGGATACGGGGCTCCGTGCGCCACTGCGCCAGCACGGCAAGACGGCCATAGTCCTTGGTGCGCGGCTTGGCGACGATGCGGTCGGCGACCTCCTTCTGGAACATGAGCACGAGACGGTCGAACCACGGAGGCCATGGCGATGTCTTGAGCCAGCCGATGAGAAGCGGCGTGCCGACGCTATAGGGCAGGTTGGCGATGAGGCGGGCACGAGAGCCGAGAGGCAGCGCCGCGTAGTCGACCTCCCGCGCATCGCCCGCGACGATCTCCAGCCGGCCGGGATAAGCCGCGGCAATCTCTTGAAGCGCCGGAAGGCAGCGGTCGTCGCGTTCGATAGCGATAACCTTTTCCGCGCCTTCCAGCAGCAATGCGCGCGTGAGGCCGCCCGGCCCGGGGCCCACTTCGACCACGGTAACGCCCTCGAGCGGGCCCGCAGCCCTGGCAATGCGGCGGGTCAGATTGAGGTCGAGCAGGAAGTTCTGGCCGAGGTTCTTCTTGGCGGTGAGGCCGGACGCGCGGATGACATCGCGCAAAGGGGGCAGGCCGTCGGGCGCGGTCATTTGGTTAGGCCTCGTCGGCCGCGGTCTGGCTCATGGCGGAGGCCAAGCGCAGCGCCTCGATCAGACTGCGCGGATTTGTTTTTCCGGTCCCCGCGATGTCGAAAGCTGTGCCGTGGTCCGGCGAGGTCCGCACGAAGGGAAGCCCCAGCGTCACGTTCACCCCTTCCTCGAAGGCGAGCGTCTTGAACGGCACCAGCGCCTGGTCGTGATACATGCAGATCGCCGCGTCGTAACGCTCGCGCGCGGCCTCGTGGAACAGCGTGTCGGCGGGGTAGGGCCCCGACACGTCGAGACCTTCGGCCCGCGCTTCGGCGATGACCGGCTCGATGATCTCCACCTCTTCACGGCCGAGACTGCCCTGCTCGCCCGCGTGAGGGTTGAGGCCGCTGACCGCGAGCCTAGGCCGGTCGTAGCCGAAGAAGCGGCGGAGATCGCGGTTGGTGATCTTGATGGTCTCGGCGAGCAGATCGCGCGTGAGAGTGCGCTCGACGTCCTTCAGGGGGATGTGGATGGTCGTCGGCACCACCTTAAACGGACCGGCCACCAGCATCATCACCGGGTGGAGCGGGGTGGCATCGCCGGACGCCAGCGAGGCGAGATATTCCGTGTGTCCCGGAAACGCGAAGCCTGCGCGATAGAGATGCGACTTCGACACCGGGTTTGTGACCACCGCACGCGCCTCGCCATCTTGCACCAGGGCGACGGCGATCTCGATGGAACGCTTGACGGCGTCCATGGCCTCGAGGCTCGGTTGTCCCGCCACGACCGGGCCCGAGACCGCTGTGGGCAATACGGGAAGGGCATCGGGGAAAATTTGAGCGGCGTCCGCAGGCGCGGCAATCTTGGCGATGGGAATGGAAAGGCCCAACGATTCGGCACGCTCGGCCAGCACGGTCTCGTCACCGATCAGGACGAATGGCGGTATCGCCTCGCGGTTCCGCGCGGCAAAGGCAAGTAGGGTGACGTCAGGCCCTATTCCGGCGGGATCGCCGAGGGTGAGGGCGAGCGGTTTGGCGGTAGGACCCATGAATCAAGGGCCTAGCATGAAAACCGCCCTCAGCGGTATTCGACGAAGGCGTCCTGGCGAAGATCGCGCAAGAGGCGCTCGGCGCGGATCATCATCTCCTCGTTCATGAGCTTCCGCTGGGTCGTCTCGCGGACCGAGCCGTCGCTGCTGACGGCCCGATTGCCGCAAACCGCATAGAGCTCGACCGCCGAGCGCGATACGGTGGGCGGGGTCATTTGCCCGACTTTTGCATTCTGGACCAAGAGCCGGGCGGGCTGGGCGAGGTTCGTGGCCTGTTGCTCCAGCAGGGTCTTGACTGTTGCCCCTTCGACTCCCTTGGCCATATCCGGGACGTTGGCGCAGCCGGTGAACCGGGCGCGCATGGCCTCGGCCGCGGCCAGCTTGGCGGCAAGGACGCGCTGGTCGGCGCCGCTGGGGAGTTCCAGCCTCACCTGCTGAACCTGCACAGAGGATTGCGCCTCGTCTTCGCCGGAATCGGCCAATGCCTGATCGACGTCGACGTCGCCAATCTGAACCTCGCGGGCGAATTTCTGCCGCACCACGCTTTGCCAGACGAGTTGCGCCCGGATGCGGTCCTTGAGGGTCTTCACGTTGACGCCCGCCTTGCCGAGAGCCGTGGTGAGGCCGGCGACGTCGAGACCGTTCTTGCTGGCCATGTCGTCGACAATCTTGGTGACGTCCTCCTCGTCGGGCGTGACTCCGAGCTTCCGACCCTCCTGGATCTGAAGGTGCTCGTCGATGAGCATGTCCGTCGATTTCTTTTTAAGCTCGGGGCTCGGCTGCTCCTTCGTGGTGAGCGCCAAGAAGCGCTCGCGTTGCGCGATGTCGTAATCCGAGATCGGATCGTCGTTGACCAGGATCTTGATGGAAACTTCCTGGGCGCGGCCGGGCGGCGTGGCAAACAGACCCGCGGACACGAGGGCGGCGAAAAGCGCAAGACCGCGCACTAGATAGAGGGCCGCGCTACTCATTGAGGTCCGATCCATCCGCGCCGAACGTGCCGAAAGCCTCGCTGGCGACGGAGTAGCTACCCAGATATTTCAGGGCGAAGTTCACGAGGAAACGCTGATCCGGCTCGATGTCCTGATCCTTGATGAAGGACCGCTGATAGGTGACGTCGATCTTGAAGCAGTCGTCCTGATAGCGGAGGCCAAGACCGTCGGTGATGGTCTGGTCCCCCTCGATGTCGTAACGCAGGTTGCCGAGTGCCCACCATTCGTTGGTGATGGCTAGCGCACCGCCGAGAACAATTTCTTCGCGGTCAGTGTTGCTCACGATATGAGGTGGCGCTCCCCCCGGAACTTCGCCGGGCACGTCGGCATAGTTGACGCGCGCTTGCAGCGGACCGTAGCGAACCCAAGACCCGAGATCGGTACGCTCGACATCGAGGGTGTCCTGATCGAAGCGCTGCTGCGCGGTGAAGGAGATGTTCTGGGTCGCCTGCAGGTAGAGGCCCGAGACGTAGTCGGAGGTATCGGTCGCGAGGCCGCTGGTCCGGTAGAAGTCGGTGTCGAACTCGTTCTGCCCGGCAATCTGATAGCTCTGACCGAACACGGCGCGGGCATAGGCACCCGAGACGAGCTGTGCGGTGTAGCGCACGCCGACATTGGCGCGGGTGCCGGTCTCGATGCGGTCGTAGCCGGAGAACTTGTCGATATCGAACAGGATCGTGTCGTCGAACACGAGGCTCAACGCATCCTCGTTGGGAATCTCCTGCTGGTCGCCGAGAGAGTCGGGCCGCGCGATGATCTGTCCGATCGGCTCCACGGTATGGGTGATGGCGCCGGTCGTCGTGATGAACGGATAGCGATATTCCATGCCGGCGACGGCGTTGCCGCGCCAGATGGCGCCGTCTTCCGGATCCGGGGTCACGAGGTCTTCGCTGCCGCCCAGCTCGAGCACGCTCGGCTCGTCGACGCTGTAGATGTCGCCGCGCAGGCGTCCGAACGGTGTGAACACTTGGCCGATACCGTCGATCAGTTGGCGCCGCCAGTTCGCTTCCATGATGAACCGGTTCGAGTCGGTGCCGTCGTCGCTCGAGAACGCCATGACGTTGGAGTTGAAGCTGAGCTCGCCACCGACAATGTGGGTGTCGACGATGTAGTCGTAATCGATGATCGGATAGACCGTCGCTTCGGAGAACTCCTCGTCTTGGCGCAGCAGGCTCTGCGTGTTGTAGAACCGCGTGGAGAAGTAGTTCCGGTCGTGGAG
>NZ_JBPPND010000033.1:0-2312 GCF_051306395.1 Methyloceanibacter sp. | reverse complement strand
CCCAGAGCACCGTCGTGCCGAGCAACCCGCCGACGAAGCTGCTGGTGGCGAGGTCGCCCGCGCCGACGCCGGTCGCGGCGAGCAACAGCCCAGGCCCGATCATGAGAATGAGCGGGGCGCGCGATGCGGATGCGCGTCCTGGCATAGGCTCGGTCGCCTTCCTGAAGCTCGTCTAAGCCGTCGGCATCGCCGCTTTAAAAAAACAGCCGTGTCGTGAGCGAGCGATGGATCCCCGCCAAAGTCGTACTGGGCGGGCAAGGGGGTGTCAAAAGGCGGCGAATTCTAGTTTGAAGCCGGGGCTCGGCTCGCGCGCCCGTAAGCACCAGCGGAGCCGCCATTCAGTGCCTGTTGGCGTGCGCAGCATCCTGCCGCGTCTTCCACAGCGACGCGACGATGCCAGTCGCCAGCAAAAGAAACGTCACGGCGAGCGACAGCGCCGGCGGCAGCTTGTCGATCCCAACGAGGCCGGCCGCAAAGACCTTCGCACCAACAAAGACCAGGATGCTGGCGAGCGCGTAACGCAGATAGACGAAGCGATGAATCATGGCTGCTAAGGCGAAGTACAGCGCCCGCAACCCGAGAACTGCGAAGATGTTCGACGTGTAGACGATGAACGGGTCCGTGGTGATCGCGAAGATGGCCGGGATGGAGTCGACGGCAAACACGACATCGGCGAATTCGATCATCACCAGGGCGAGAAAGAGCGGCGTTGCGAAAATCAGCGACCTTCCCGTTGACGCATCGGTTTCACGAACGAAGAAGGCGTGACCATGGTGCCCCTCGCTGACGCGCAGATGCCGTCGCAGAAACTTCAGGACGGGATTTGCGCTGACGTCGTAGCTGTGCTCCGGCGCGGACATCATCTTGATGCCGGTGAAAATGAGAAAGGCAGCGAACAGATACAGCACCCATTCGAAATTGCTGACGAGCGCCACGCCGGCGCCGATCATGATGCCGCGGAGCACGAGCACGCCGAGAACCCCGTACAGCAAAGCCCGGTGCTGATAGATTCGCGGGATGCCGAAATATCCGAAGATCATCGCGATGACGAAGACGTTGTCCATCGCGAGACTTTTCTCGATGAGAAAGCCCGTCAGGTATTCCACGCCAGCCTGCTGGCCCAGCTCCCACCACACCCAGGCACCGAAGCCGAGCGCGAGAGCAATGTAGACCGCCGACAGGGCCAGGCTCTCCGCACTGCCGATCTCACGCGGCCGCCGGTGCAGAAGTCCTAAGTCGAAACAACGAGTGTGAGAACAAGACCCAGGAAGAGAGCCCACATCCAAGCGGGCTTCCCCAGAACGTCCAGGAAAAGAAACTCCATATGATGGAATGCTCAGCCGGCGAGACCTCGACAGGCGGTCCGACATCACAAGCGCGCCAGCCTCGCTTGCCAGAGGGGCCCGGAACCGCAGGCACTAGAGTCATGGCCTACCGAAGCCGACTGTGCAAGAGGCGATGATGACGCCAATGGCGCAGGCCTATTGGCGCGTTGACCGGACCGCAATCCGAATCGACGTCCTTCTAAGCACAGGGGCGTAAGGGCCCGCCCCCTACTCCTCCGCCACATAGACCTCGGCGCCCATGTCGCGGAACTTCTCGCTCATCTCGTCCATGCCCTTTTGGCGCTCGGCTTCGCTGAGGGCGCCAGCGCCCGCCGGGTCGTTGAGCTTAGCGGCGTAGTCGCGCACCTCGCGGGTGATCTCCATGGAGCAGAACTTGGGTCCGCACATGGAGCAAAAGTGCGCGAGCTTGTGCGCTTCCTTGGGCAGCGTCTCGTCGTGATATTGCCGCGCGGTCTCCGGATCGAGCGACAGGTTGAACTGATCCTCCCAGCGGAAGCCGAAGCGCGCTTCCGACAGGGCGTTGTCGCGCGCTTGCGCGGCCGGATGCCCTTTGGCGAGATCGGACGCATGCGCGGCGATCTTGTAGGCGATCACGCCCTGCTTCACGTCGTCACGATCCGGCAGACCTAAGTGCTCCTTCGGCGTCACGTAGCAAAGCATCGCCGTGCCGAACCAGCCGATCATCGCCGCGCCAATCGCCGACGTGATGTGGTCGTAGGCAGGCGCGATGTCGGTCACCAGCGGGCCAAGTGTATAGAAGGGGGCCTCGCCGCATTCTTTGAGCTGCTTCTCGACGTTGACCTTGATCTTGTGGAGCGGCACATGGCCGGGCCCTTCGATCATCACCTGGCAGCCATGGTCCCAGGCGACCTTAGTCAGCTCACCCAGCGTCTCGAGCTCGGCGAATTGGGCGCGGTCGTTGGCGTCGGCGATGGAGCCGGGACGAAGCCCGTCGCCGAGCGAAAA
>NZ_JBPPND010000032.1:0-4410 GCF_051306395.1 Methyloceanibacter sp. | reverse complement strand
ACAGAGAGCTTCGCCGGGTTCTGGTTCGAGGAGCTCGAAGCTTCCGATCGGCTGAGCTTCCAAACCGCGTTGCGGGTCGAGGGCGCCAGCGTCGACGGAACCGGCTATTCCAGCATCGCCGACCCGGATGCCCCCGTCGTCTTCACCGGCAAGCGGACCTTCGTGCCGGTGAGCGGCGGACTCGGCGCGCTCTACGATCTCGGCAACAACACGGTGTTGCGGCTGAACGGACAGGCGGTCGAGGGTGCGCCGGCCGCAGCCGAGCTCTTCTCGAAAGGTGCGCACCACGCAAGCAACACCTTTGAGATCGGCAATCCGTTTCTCAACGAGGAGAAGGCCCAAACGCTGGAAGTGGGCCTGAAGCGTCCGGCCGGAAAATTCCGCTACGACGCCAACGGCTACTACACGAACTATGACGGCTTCATCTACCGGGAGCTCACGGGCCTCACCTGCGGCAGCGATCTGGATTCATGCGAGGCGGAGGGCCACGAAGCGGAGCACGAGGAGGAAGAGGAGCACGGTCACGGCCACGGCTTCGACCAAGTGCTGTTCCAGCAGCGCAACGCGACGTCTACGGCGTGGAGCTGCTCGGCGAGTACGATGTGGCGAAGATCTGGCTCGGCACCTGGGGCGTCGACGGCCAATACGACTTCGTTCACGCCAAGTTCGACAACGGCGAATATGTGCCGCGCATGCCGCCACACCGTCTCGGCGGCGGGGTCTATTACCGCGACAGCAATTGGTTCGCGCGCGTCGGCCTCCTCCACGCCTTCGAACAGGACCAGGTGGCGCCGGACGAGCTGACAACGCCGGGCTACACTCTGCTCAACGCCGAGCTGGCTTACGTGGTGAAGACGGCACCAGGGCCGGCGGGACTTGCCCCGACCATGCTGATCGGCCTGAAGGGCGACAACCTGCTCGACGAGAAGGTACTGAACTCCGCCTCCTTCAAGCGGCGTGAGGGCGTACTGGAATCAGGCACCAATGTCCGCTTGTTCGGAAGCTTACGCTTTTAGGCTTTAGACGAAAGGCCGCAAGCCGATCCAACTGAAGAACAGCAGGACGACCACAAGCACGACGATCGTCAGCGGCCTGTTCCTGAAGTTCGGCCCCACCCATGCGGATCGCCCGTTGAAGATCAGCAGCGTGAGCGCGAGGACCGGGAACAGCAGCGCGCCGATAACCGCATACGCCAGCTGGATGTCGCGGAAGCTCCAAAACAGCCCGAACATCGGCACGGTGGCGATGAGGAGGAGATAGGAGCGGTAGGGCGCGGACCGCGTATCGACGCGCGTGACTGCGTCTGCGCGTCCGCCTTTCAGCAAGCCCCAGCAGTCGGCGAAAAGATAGGGCACGGATTGCCAGACGCCGAGGAGGCTCGAGAAGACGGCGCCGAGCGCGCCGACGAGAAACATCCACTTGCCGGCCGGCCCCATGACCTCCTCGAGCCTGTCCGACAGCATGACGAGCAGCCTGGCGCCCGTGCCTTCGATGCTGATGCTCGACCCGACGATGACCATCGCGAGGCCGAAGACCGCGGTCACGATGTAGCCCGTGGCGAGATCGATGCGGCATACGCGGAGATCGTCCTTCTGCGTCCGGCCCTCCTCCCTGAGCCAGTACCCGTAGCAAAGCACGGTCAGCGTGCCGCCGACGCCGCCGATCAAGGCGAGGGTCCACGACAGGCCCTGCCCGCCCGCCTCCGGGATCTGGGGGAGGAACAGGCCTTCCAGGACGGCCAGCGTTCCCGGCCATAGCAGCCCCGCCGCGAGGACGGCGGTGACGAGCATGACGGCGATGCAGACGCGCATCACGGTCTCGAACAGGCGATACCCGCCGAACCAGACGAGCACGAGACCGGCGAGGCTCGCCGCGATGCCGAACACGACTTTGCCGCGCTCGGCATGCTCGAAGACGGGCAGCATCGCGTGCAGCGTGACGCCCGTCGCGCTCATCAACGCCGAACCGACGAAGAAGGACCAAAGCAGGAGATATGGCATGAACAGCCAGACGACGCCGCGGCCGAGGCGGCTGACCGCGCCCTCGATCAGCGTCTCGCCCGTCGCCAGCTGCCAGCGCGCGAGCCCCTCGGTCACGACAAACTTGAAAAAGGCGCCGACGACCACGGCCCAGAGCACCGTCGTGCCGAGCAACCCGCCGACGAAGCTGCTGGTGGCGAGGTCGCCCGCACCGACACCGGTCGCGGCGAGCAGCAGCCCAGGCCCGATCATGAGAATGAGCGGGGCGCGCGATGCGGATGCGCGTCCTGGCATAGGCTCGGCCGCCTTCCTGAAGCCCGTCTAAAGTGCCGGCATCGCCGCTTCGAAAAAATGGCCGTATCGTGAGCGAACGATGGATCCCCGCCAAAGTCGTACCGGGCGGGCAAGGGGCTGTCAAAAGGCGGGAAATCCCAGCTCCGGACGAGCCGCCGCTCAGTGCCTGTCGGCGTGCGCAGCATCCTGCCGCGTCTTCCACAGCGACGCGACGATGCCGGTCGCCAGCAAAAGAAACGTCACGGCGAGCGACAGCGCCGGCGGCAGCTTGTCGATCCCAACGAGGTCGGCCGCGAAAACCTTCGCCCCGACAAAGACCAGGATGCTGGCGAGCGCGTAACGCAGATAGACGAAGCGATGAATCATGGCTGCTAAGGCGAAGTACAGCGCCCTCAACCCGAGAACGGCGAAGATGTTCGACGTGTAGACGATGAACGGGTCCGTGGTGATGGCGAAGATGGCCGGGATGGAATCGACGGCAAACACGACATCGGCGAATTCGATCATCACCAGGGCGAGAAAGAGCGGCGTTGCGAAGATCAGCGACCGTCCCGTCGCCGAATTGGTTTCACGAACGAAGAAGGCGTGACCGTGGGGCCCCTCGCTGACGCGCAGGTGTCGTCGCAGAAACTTCAAGACGGGATTTGCGCTGACGTCGTAGCTGTGCTCCGGCGCGGACATCATCTTGATGCCGGTGAAAATGAGGAAGGCAGCGAACAGATACAACACCCATTCGAAATGGCTGACGAGCGCCACGCCGGCGCCGATCATGATGCCGCGTAGCACGAGCACGCCGAGAATCCCGTACAGCAAAGCCCGGTGCTGATAGATTCGGGGAATGCCGAAATATCCGAAGATCATCGCGATGACGAAGACGTTGTCCATCGCGAGACTTTTCTCGATGAGAAAGCCCGTCAGGTATTCAACGCCGGCTTTCTGGCCCAGCTCCCACCACACCCAGGCACCGAAGCCGAGCGCGAGAGCAATGTAGATCGCCGACAGGCCCAGGCTCTCCGCAATGCCGATCTCTCGCGGCCGCCGGTGCAGAAGTCCTAAGTCGAAAACAACGAGTGTGAGAACAAGACCCAGGAAGAGAGCCCACATCCAAGCGGGCTTCCCCAGAACGTCCAGGAAAAGAAACTCCATATGATGGAATGCTTACAGCCGGCGAGACCTCGACAGGGCGGTCCGACATCACAAGCGCGCCAGCCTCGCTTGCCAGAGGGGCCCGGAACCGCAGGCACTAGAGTCATGGCCTACCGAAGCCGACTGTGCAAGAGGCCATGATGACGCAAATGGGCCAATTGGGGCGTTGACCGGACCGCAATCCGAATCGATGTCCTTCTCAGCACGGGGGCGTAAGGTCCGCCCCCTACTCCTTCGCTACATAGACTTGCGCGCCCATGTCGCGGAATTTCTCGCTCATCTCGTCCATGCCCTGCCTTTTTGCCCGCTCTACCGCTTCGCTACTTGAGAGCGTTTGGTTCTCATTCAGCTTGGCGGCGTAGTCCCGCACCTCGCGGGTGATCTCCATGGAGCAGAACTTGGGCCCGCACATGGAGCAGAAATGCGCGAGCTTGTGGGCTTCCTTGGGGAGGGTCTCGTCGTGGTATGAGCGCGCGGTCTCCGGATCGAGCGACAGGTTGAACTGATCCTCCCAGCGGAAGCCGAAGCGCGCCTCCGACAGCGCGTTGTCGCGCGCCATGGCCGCCGGGTGCCCCTTGGCGAGGTCGGACGCATGCGCCGCGATCTTGTAGGCGATGACGCCCTGCTTCACGTCGTCACGATCCGGCAGACCTAAGTGCTCCTTCGGCGTCACGTAGCAAAGCATGGCCGTGCCGAACCAGCCGATCATCGCAGCGCCAATCGCCGACGTGATGTGGTCGTAGGCCGGCGCGATGTCGGTCACCAGCGGGCCTAACGTGTAGAACGGCGCCTCGCCGCACTCTTTGAGCTGCTTCTCCACGTTGACCTTGATCTTGTGCAGCGGCACATGGCCGGGCCCCTCGATCATCACCTGGCAGCCATGGTCCCAGGCGACCTTAGTCAGCTCACCCAGCGTCTCGAGCTCGGCGAATTGGGCGCGGTCGTTGGCGTCGGCGATGGAGCCGGGACGAAGCCCGTCGCCGAGCGAAAA
>NZ_JBPPND010000031.1:0-19939 GCF_051306395.1 Methyloceanibacter sp. | reverse complement strand
TCCCAGTCGTTGAACGGCCCGACCACGCTGACGCGCGTGGCGTTCGGCGCCCAGACCGCGAAGCTGATGCCGTCCACGCCTTCATGCGTGATGGCATGGGCGCCCATCTTCTCGTAAAGGCGCAAATGATTACCCTCGGCGAAGAGATGGAGATCGAGCTCGCCGAGAATGGGTCCGAAGCGATACGGGTCGTCGATCTCGGCCGTCTCTCCGTCGCGGGCGACGCGCAAGCGGTAGCTCTGTGAAAATCCGTCCGGCACTTCCGCGCCGAACACACCCGTCTTGTTCAGCCGCTCGAGCGCGACCTCCTCTCCCGTCTCGGGGTCGAGGGCCGTGACGGACGCCGCACCCGGCAGGAAGACGCAGAGAGATGCACCGGCGCGGCCGCGATGCAGCCCGAGGATCGAGAACGGGTCGCCATGCTCGCCGCGCACGAGCGCGTCAAGGCTCGCGCGGCTCGGTATCCAATGATTTGCGCGTTTTTCGGCGGGGAGGGTCATGACTTGCTCCTGCGTTCATTCAGCAATCGTAGAGCTCCCTTTGCTGGAATGCTCACCCAGTTCGGCCGATTGCCTGCCTCGTAGCTCACTTCGTAGAGAACCTTTTCCAACAAGAACAACTCGAGCCGCGCCAACGTATCCTCGGTCGAGCTCGGCCAATGGTCGCATGCCGCAAGCGCTTCGGCGTACGTCTCGAGGAAAGCGGCTTGTGCGGCGTCGCGCCAGGTGAAGGCGATGCCTTCAACCGTCTCCCGGTGGCCCAGGCCACGCGCAAGGGAGCGCTGCAGGGCCGTCCCTGCCGCATAATCGAACGACCGCAACATGCCGGCAATATCGCGGACGGGGTCGGCCTTGGCGCGGCGTTCTTTCAGCGACCGCAAGGGCTCGCCTTCGAAATCGATGATGTAGACGTCATTTTGGGACACCAGAACCTGGCCCAGATGATAGTCGCCGTGATGGCGCATCTTAAAACCGGACGGACTCATCTTGCCGAACCGCTCGATGCGCTGTGTGACCTCGCGCTGGCGCTTGAGCAAGGCGTCGATGGCCCCGAGTGCCTCCTCGTCGTCCGTCACTTTGCGACGCACCTGCTTGAGTGCAGCGAACGCACGCTTAGACTGCCCAAGCACGTGCCGCGTCCACCGCCGCATGTCCGCCTCGGTGACCGGCTCCGCGCGGAAGGTTTTTTCACGCGTCTTGGTGGCGAAGGCACAATGCATCTCCGCGGTGCGCTGCGCCAGTGTGCGTACGAGATCGAGCAAAACGGGGTCCGGCAGTTCGGCGGCCTCGTCGTTCTCCAACATCGGCGACAGTTCCTGCTCTTCGAGATGACGGTCCAGCGCGTCTAGTAGAACGTCCCAGCCGTTGCCCTGATTGATGACGAATTTGAAAGCGACCGCGATGGCCGCAGCGTCACCTTCCTTGGGCCGATGCTCGATAGCGCCGAGGAAGGGCGGGGTATTGGCAAAGCCGGCCTCCGTCAGGAAGCGGCTGACTTCGATTTCGGGCTGGATGCCCGCCTGCAAACGGCGATAGACCTTCAGCACCACCTCATTGCCGAGCACGATGGAAACGTTGCTCTGCTCGGTAGTCGGACGGCGCGAGTCCTCGATATCGGGTAGTTCGAGTTCGCGAAGCCGCTCCGTCGCCTCGTAAATCACGCCCTCCCCGGCGTCTTCATCGGTCTTCGCCTCTTGAAGCCGCCACAACAAGGCGTGGGCGAACTCGGACTCCGCGGCCGCGTCGACGAGGGCGCCGACCTTCGCACCGCGTCTGATTTTTGCCAGGGTGTTCGCCAGTAGCGGCGAAGGCTTGAGGTAGGTCTCGTCCCAGGCAAGCGACAGCGGCAGGAAGTAGATTTGGCTCTCACCGCCGGCGAGCTTGATGTCGACCGCGGCGAGGAGATAGGAGCCGCCTTCCGTACCGGAAATCTCGCTCCACGGCGCCAGCGCGACGCTCTCGATAACCTTGTCCTTGGCCCCGAACCAACGCTGATTGGCGAGATAGGCGGGTAGCACTTTCCGTTGGAACTGGCGCGCCGGCACGCCTTCGCTGACCGTGCGCCAGCCATGGGTCAACACCAGCGTCATGAAGTCGGGCAGCGGCTCCGTCGCGGGTTGATGCCATGCCGGCGCTTCCGCCTCACCCGCCAGCACGAACCAGAAGAAGCCGTGGCCCGGTAACGTCAGCAAGTAAGGCAGATCACCGATCGGCGGAAAGGCGGCGCGGCCGCCCATCTCGATGGGCACACTGCCCTTGTAGGCGGCGAGATCGAACTCCACCGCCTGCGCGGCACGGGATAGGTTGAAAAGGCACAGGATCGTCTCGTCCTCGTACTCGCGGAGATAAGCGAGGATCTTACGGTTGCGGGGATAGAGGAACGTCATCGTTCCGCGGCCAAAGGCTTGCGCGGACTTCCGCACGGCAATCGTGCGACGCATCCAGTTCAGGATCGACGAGCCGTCCTTCTGCTCCCGCTCGACGTTGATCGCCTCGAAGCCGTAGATCGGATCCTGGATGGGCGGCAAATAGAGGTTTTGCGGGTCGGCCCGAGAGAAGCCGCCGTTGCGGTCGGCCGACCACTGCATGGGGGTGCGCACGCCGTCGCGGTCGCCGAGGAAATAATTGTCGCCCATGCCCAGCTCGTCGCCGTAATAGATGACCGGCGTCCCCGGCATGGACAGCAACAAGCCGTTCAGGAGTTCGATCTTTCGGCGATCGTTCTCGAGGAGCGGCGCAAGGCGCCGGCGAATGCCGAGATTGATGCGCGCGCGTCGGTCGTTCGCATAGGTTTCCCACAAATAGTCGCGCTCGGAGTCGGTCACCATCTCGAGGGTGAGCTCGTCGTGATTGCGCAAGAAGATCGCCCACTGGCAGTTTTCGGGGATATCGGGGGTTTGCGCGATGATGTCGGTGATCGGGTGACGATCCTCCTGCGCAAGCGCCATGTAGATGCGCGGCATCAGAGGAAAATGGAACGCCATGTGGCACTCGTCGCCCTCGCCGAAATAGGGACGCGTGTCTTCCGGCCACTGATTGGCCTCCGCAAGCAACATGCGATCGGGAAAGCGCTCGTCTACCTCTGTCCTGATCTTCTTCAGGACGTCGTGGGTCTCGGCCAAGTTCTCGTTGTTCGTGCCCTCACGCTCCACGAGGTAGGGCACGGCGTCGAGACGCAGGCCGTCCACGCCCGTCTCGAGCCAGAAGCGCATGACCTTGGTCACCTCTTCGAGCACGCGGGGATTGTCGAAGTTCAGGTCCGGCTGGTGCGAATAGAACCGGTGCCAGAAGAAGGACTCGGCTACCGGGTCCCACGTCCAGTTCGACGTCTCCGTGTCGAGGAAAATAATGCGCGTGCCGGAATATTTCTGGTCGGTGTCACTCCACACATAATAGTTGCGCCAAGCGGAGTCCGGCTTCGCGGTGCGGGCGCGCTGGAACCACGGGTGCTGGTCGGATGTGTGATTGATGACGAGTTCGGTGATGATGCGGATGTCGCGCCTATGTGCTTCGGCCACGAAGCGGCGAAACTCACGCATCGTCCCATAGGAGGGATTGATGGCCCGATAGTCGGCGATGTCGTAGCCGTCGTCCCGGAGCGGCGACGGATAGAACGGCAGCAGCCAAATCGTGTTGACACCAAGATCCTGGATGTAGTCCAGCCGGTTGATCAGACCGGTGAAGTCGCCAATGCCATCATTGTTGGCGTCCTGGAACGCCTTGATGTGCAATTGATAGACGATGGCGTCTTTGTACCAATGCGGATCTGACCGATCGATCATTACGACTTTCGGATCTTGAGTTTAGACAGCGCCAGGCGGCACCAAGCGCCAGATTGCGTAAGGCTGAATTGTCGGATCGAGCCAGACGTGCTGCACTTTGCCATTCCAGGTGAAGCGCTTGTCCTCGACGAGATCGACGGCCTCGATGGAGGCATTGTCCGGAAGACCGAACTCCCAGAGAGGCACCTCGAAATCGGCGCCCTGTGCGCTGTGGGGGTCAAGATTGACGGCGACGATCACCAGATTGTCGCGTTCAGCGCTCATCTTGTAGAAGGCGATTATGTTGTCGTTCCATGCATTCAAGAACGTCAGATTGGTAAAGTGCCAGAGCGCCGGATTGTTCCGACGGATTGCGTTCACCAAGCGAACGTCGTCCTTGATGTTGCCGGGACGATCCCAATCCCACGCCCTGATCTCGTATTTCTCCGAGTTCAAATACTCTTCCTTGCCCGGCATCGGCGTGGCTTCGCACAGTTCAAATCCGTTGTACACGCCGTAGAGCGGATCGAGCGTCGCGGCGAGTACCAGACGCGTCTTGAAGCCCGCGGGCCCGCTCGTCTGCAGGAACACGGGATTGATGTCCGGCGTGTTGACGAAGAAATTCGGGCGCATGTACTCGGCCGCCTCGGTCTTGGTCAGCTCCATCAGATAGTCGGTGATCTCGCCCTTGGTGTTTCGCCATGTGAAGTAGGAGTAGGACTGCGTGAAGCCCGCTTTGGCCAGGCGCTTCATCATCTTCGGCCGGGTAAAGGCTTCGGCCAAGAATATCGCCTCGGGGTGCTCCTTCTGGATGTCGCCGATCATCCACTCCCAGAACGGCACCGGCTTGGTGTGTGGATTGTCGACCCGGAAGATCGTGACGCCCTTCTCGATCCAGAAGCGCACCACGTCGCGCAAGGCCAGCCACAACGACGGCACTGCATCGCGATAGAAGTGGACATTGACGATGTCTTCGTACTTCTTCGGCGGGTTCTCGGCGAATTTTATGCTGCCGTCGGGGCGCCAATCAAACCACTCGGGATGCTCTTTGATCCAAGGATGGTCTGGAGAGCACTGGATGGCGAAGTCGATGGCGATTTCGAGCCCATGAGCGCGTGCGGCCTCGATCAGCCGGGCGAAGTCGTCGAAGTTGCCGAGCTCGCGATGAATGGCGTCATGGCCGCCGTCCTTCGCGCCGATGGCATAAGGGCTGCCCGGGTCGTCTGGCCGCGGCGTCAGGCTGTTGTTGCGGCCCTTGCGGTTGGTCTTGCCGATGGGATGGATCGGCGGAAAGTAGAGGACGTCGAAGCCAAGATCGCGGACGTAGGGCAGCCGCGCGATTACGTCATCGAAAGTGCCGTGGCGCAGCGGGTCGCCCGACTGCGAGCGGGGCATCAACTCGTACCAGGCCGCGCAAGCCGCGATTGGGCGATCCACGGTGACTTCGAGGTCACGCTCGTAGCGGGACAAATTCGTGCGCAGGCCGGCTCGCCGCATGAGATTCGCTATGTCGGCACTTTCCAGCAAACCGAGCAGACGGCCTTCGTCCTTGATCTTCGTTAACTCGCGCGCCAGCGATTTGAGCTCGTCGCCGACCTTCGCTTCGGCCGCTTTCGCCGCCCGCTTCACGAATTCGCATCCTTCGGCGAGCTCGAGCGTGATCGATTGGCCGGCGTCGTGCTTCTTCGCCACCTCCTGCCGCCAGGTGGCGAATAGATCGCGCCAGGCGAGTATCGTATAGGTCCAACGCCCGATCTTGGTGAGCGGGAAGCTGCCCGCCCAGCGATCATTGTCCACAAAGGTCATTGGTGTTTCGGACCACGCCTCCGCGTCAGGCGCTCTATGAAGAATAGCAGCGGCGATCACGTCATGGCCGTCGCAGAAGATGTCCGCTTGGACCTCGAACATATCGCCGGAAACGCGCTTCACCGGAAAACGTCCCCCGTCGAGCTCGGGCGCGACACCCTCGATCACGACACGGTTTGCCGCCAAGGCCTCGAGGCGCTTATTGGACTCCTTTGGCGAGAGCGGCTTGCTTTTCGGTTGAGGTGCCGTGGCCAGGAGCCGCGATTCGTAAGGAGCAAGATCATCAAAAGCCACGAGCTTCTTCTTGCCGGGCTCCACGAAGCGCGCCGTGCCGGCAGCGATGGCGAGTTCTGAGAGCGGCGGGACGGCGTGCTCATGTGCGCTGGAATTGACCACGAGGCAGGCGGCCTCGCCGGGCGCATATTCAGACCTGCGCACGATCACCGCCGGCAGTGTTCCCGGCGCCGAAGCAACCCGCAGCTCACCTTCGCCTTGCAGGACCGGCATTGTGGCTTTGAGGTTGTTGATGCGTCTAATTTCGTCGCTCAAATCAAACGGCGCCTGTTCTTGCACGAGATCCCAATCGGTTTCACGAGCCGTCGCTGCTTCGAAGCTCACATTGCTCGCGAACTCGTAGCCCATCGGACAGATGAGACCGGAGGAAGCCGTTGCCGCGACCAAGTAACGGCCGCGATAGATCGCCTCGTAATGGGCTGTATCGGCGTGGGTTAGCCGGTGTGCAAGCCGCATCCCATGCAGAGGCTCTGGGCTCGACAGCGTAGGCACCAGACCCCCGAGCTCCTGCTGCTGCCGCAGGAACCAGTTTTCGCGGAGATCCCACCACGCGGTGCTGTTGATGAGGTAGTCGAAACCGGCTTGCGCTAGGATCAAAACTTCTTCCCAGGGCCGGCCGAGAGTGTCCGCCACAAAAAGTGGCTTCGCCTTTCCCGCTCGAACTTCGGCGAGCATGGTCCGCCACTGGGTGGACCGCTCTGCGGCGGGCGAGACGAGAAAGCCCGAAGCGCCGGCCTTGGCCCAGGCTTTATAGTCCGCTGCTTCCCCGCTCGGCGCTTGGAGCATGATCTTGAGACCAGCTTGATGCGCCTCGTCGGCAAGCTTTGGGAAGGTTCTTGGCTCCCATTGGCCGGCGTGGGGGACGTAGCAGACCCAATCAAAGCCGAGTTCGGCGATGCGTGCGAAGTGTTTCGCGCACTGTTCGATTCCGCCTGTAAGCAGCGCATTGAGAATGTAGATGCGAGGGACTAGGGAACGGACGCAGTGCCCTTTTGTGTGGCCGGTCTTTTTCGTTTGGTCTGTTGCGAAATTCAAGGAGCACCAATCATTTGAGATCATTCAGACCGAGTCTAATGCGCCACTGGAGAAAAGACAAAGCCAGCGGCACCTCCCCTAGAATAAGGAATTTGCTGCCGTTCAGTTCCCCCGAAAGTTTCGAACTGGATACATCAGAGCTGCGGTTGCGGCCATTCATTGATAGACGAGGGCGGTCTCTGTTCTGAGCTCAAGTTCTCCGTTCACCGCCAATATTCCCTGGCCCCCGGGGGTAGGCGTCCGCTTCGCGCATCAAAGATTTGTGCTGACTTTCCAGCCCGATAAGCATCACGAACTCGCCGGCGGCCGGGCGAAATTAACGGAAGCTTAAGCGGCTTCGGCAGGCTCCTGTTAGCACTTCTTGGTGAATATCTAGGCAGTGCACAGGACGAATGGCTCGAGCTTGCGCGCGCTGCTGACCTGCAGCCTCCCAGCCCAGCCAAGGCTGGCGCCAGCCAGGTCACCTGCGGGGCGGTGCAAAAATCGCTTCGGCCCAATTTGGGCTCGCTGTCGTGATCGTCCGCGACAAAGCAGTTGGAAGTGCTCATCGCTGACCTCCTTGGAGCCCGAAATCGGGCTCTAGCACCGCCACAAGCCCGGGACCGAAGCCGGGCGCCAGGGGCGTGCTCAGAGGTCAGTCAGTCTGTCCGCCTCCACCACACATGCTTCGTATGCATGAGAAGTCCAGAGGAATTTCAGTCGCCTCGCCTACAGGGGCCAGACGAGCACGATCATTGGAACGGCAACGACCACAATGATGAGTTCAAGCGGCAAGCCCAAGCGCCAGTAATCGCCGAAGTGATAACCACCTGGCGCCATTATCAACGTGTTGGACTGATGCCCGATCGGCGTCAGGAAGGCGCAGGACGCGCCGACGGCGACCGCCATTAGGAACGGGTCGGGGCTTGCTTGCAGGTGTTCCGCCATCTGGAGTCCAATAGGCGCCATAAGGACGGCAGTAGCGTTGTTGTTGATGGCATCCGACAAGAACATGGTGCCGACCAGTAGTAGCATGACCATCCACACCGAGGCTAGATTGCTGCCAAGAGCTAGGATGCCCTCCGCGACCAAGGCGGCACCTCCAGTCGTCTCCAAGGCCGCCCCGACCGGTATCATCGCGCCGAGCAGGACGATGACAGGCCAGTCGACACTGTCGTAGATCTCGCCCGGACGCACGATACCGACAAGCACGACAGCCACGGCCGCCGTTACAAAGGCCAGTTGCACGGGTACAAGACCCGTCATGGTGGCCAGGATGGCGAGTGCGAGGATGCCTCCCGCAAGTAGCAACCGCCTGGGACGACCTATCTGCAAGCTGCGCTCGGCTAGGGGAAGACAGCCCAGTTCAGCAAGTGTCCTGTTCATGGTCTTCGTAGGACCCTGGAGGAGCAACACGTCTCCAGTCTGGAGGCGAATGTCGCCCAGACGCTTGTGGACCCGCTTGCCGTGGCGAGCAATTCCGAGCAAGTTGATTCCGTGGTCACGACGTAGGTTGAGTGATGTCGGCGTCTTCCCCTCAAGGGACGACCCGGGCTTGATGACAGCTTCTGCTAGCCCAACCTTTTCAGATCGCAGTTGTTCGGCAGTCAGGCCCTCGCTGCTGAGCAGTTTCAAGCCTCCCACGTCGACGAGTTCTTTGATGGCGGCGGGTTCGCCCTCAAGGATAAGTACGTGACGAGCATGAACTCGTTCCGTCGAGGCTGGTGCCATCTGACGTTTACTGCCGTGCACAAGCCCCACAATACGCACTTCCCCGTCGACCAGTTTCTCGATCTCCCGGAGACTCTTGCCCCAGGCTTCGCCGTCCTTCTCGACGCGAGCCTCGGCCAGATAGTCGCCGATGTTGAGCGCATCGTCGTTGGCACCGCGGCGGTCAGTCGGCAGCAGACGTGACCCCGCCAGCACGATGAACGCCAGCCCGGCAATCGCTACAGCCCCGCCGACCGGGGTAAAGTCGAACATTCCAAAGGGGGTACCCAATTCACGTTCGCGGAACGAGGCTATGATGAGGTTTGGAGGTGTCCCGATGAGTGTCACCATTCCTCCGAGCAGCGAGGCGAAAGCGAGAGGCATCAGTGAGCTCGCAGGTGCGTAACCGTCGCGATACGCATTGCGCAGCGCCACGGGAAGCATGAGCGCCAGGGCACCGACATTGTTCATGAAGCCAGAAAGGAGCGCGATCAGACCCGCTTGCGATCCCACCTGCAAAGTCTCGGAGCCGCGAAGGGGCGTCAGTAGGCGGATTATAACATCAACAATCCCGGCATTCTGGAGGGATCGGCTCAGAATAAGGACCGCTGCAACGGTTATGACAGCTGGGTGCGCAAAGCCCAAGAATGCCTGGTCAACCGGAACTAGGCCAGTGAGCACCACCGCGAGCAAGGCAAGCATCGCAACAACGTCATAACGAAAGGGTCCCCAGAGAAACAGCGCGAACGCCCCGAGAAGCGTCCCGAATGCTATCGCCTGATCCGAAGTAAGTGGCATGATCCCGGGCCCCCGTACTCGATTGCTAGCGCAGATGCGTTGCTCAGCCGAATTGACGGCTGAAAAAGCCGCCTCTGGCGTCGGCTGTTCCTATCATGTCTTCAAACTGTGACGTGGAGGATCGATGCCGACGATCAGCAAGATGTGCGTCCACCGGCTTGCCGGGCTGGGCGTAGATTGTCCGAAGCTCCTCTTCGGTCGTGATCGTGTCGGACGGATCAATCATGCAGACATACCCAATGCGAACGATGAATCTGTTTTAACAAACTTCTTCAGGAGTTCAGCATCGTTCCCAAACGCACCATGATGAATTTCATTCAATAAACTCTTTGAACCAAGGTTCAGTAGCGCTCTCAAGCGCAGATGAATCTGTTTCAACAATCTTCTTGAAGACAGTGCAGTCGCGTCTGTTTGAATAATCTTCTTGAAGAGAGTTCAGTACCGATCTGCTCGTCCTCCGGTCTAGGGTTTAGGAGAGGTTAATGATCCTCAACTCGAAACAATCTACTGCCGGGGGGCGACTGGCAGGATGCCGATCTGCACAACCGGCTCGGGGTCTGGGGACTGCCGTTTCATATTGCCGCCTCACTGACGGGAGCCTTGTTAGGCTTGTCGGTCCTGATCATCGGCGTGCTGGCGCTGGCTGCTTATGAGGGCGATTCCGAAAAGGCATTCGGCGAACTCATCGGTCCGCAAGCGGGCGAGGATATCGAGCCTGCGCCGCTGCCCGATCTCGCAGCCATGATCGCGCGCATACGAGCAGACCACTCAGACTCCATCTTCTCAAGCGCCCATGTCGAACATGCCGGAACCGCAGGACAGATGACCCATCTCTCGATGCGGACGCCGGGATATCTATCTTCTGCAAATCCCTATTATTTCGAGGGGTCCGGCAAGCTGGTGGGCGATGGCGGCCTCGAGTCGGGCTCTGTTGGCCAGCAGATTCTTGGCGCCCTTCAGCCCATCCATTTCGGCTGGTTCGGCGGCATGACCGTCAAGATCGTCTATGGTCTGCTCGGGCTGGCGCTGACGATTGTGACTCACACGGGGGTTACCATCTGGCTGCACCGACGGCGCGAGAAGGGCAGGCCCACGCCATTCTGGGAGCGCATCTGGGCCGCGCTGGCTTGGAGTCAGCCGTTCGCGCTGGCTGCCGCGGCGCTGGTCGCGCTAACGGCTTCGCCCGCTCTGATCCTGCCAAAGCTATCTCGTGTGCTTTGGGGCTGCGCTCGGGATCGGCTATTTCTCTCAGGACGAGACCGCGTGCGCCAGGATCTTGCATCTCTTATCCGGGCTCTCGTTATGTGCGGTTGCCGCGATGCATATCGCGATGTTCTGGGATCGGGGAATTGCGGATCCAATGGGCTGGATCATAGATGGGCTCCTCATCGGAGGCGGCTTCATCCTGATGGCCGATGTCCTGATCCAGATTGGCAAGAGCCATTTGTTCGGCAAGGCGGCTAAAATCCGTACGCGCTCCACTTCGTGAGCGCCCGAGGGCGGTCCCTCTTGTTGAGGGTTTCATCGGCATCGCAGTGAGGGTGTCGTGCCGGAAGCGGCACTGCGACCGACCACGTGTGAGGCGGCGACACCAACAGTCTGTTAAGTGTCAGTCAATGAAGCATGCTCAGAAGCGAAGTATCTGCTATCCTACTAACGTGGCATGCTCCCTGACTTCTGCTCCTGATAGGTGGGCTGCCGCGCGGGGCCTAGTAGTCGATGACTCGACTATCGATATGCTCGCGTGTTGCGTTCTTGTTGTTGATCACGGCTTTAGCCGCGTGGGAGAACGCACACGCCGAAGACGCCCTGCGACCCGGCGAGGCCTTTGTCACGCGCTTTTCCGGGACCGTGGACGAAGCCGGTCGCCCTGTCATTGATCCAGAGGGCACGGTCGGCAGCATTATCGGCCTCAGTAGCCTCGGTGCCGCCTCCCCTGGCGCACATTGGGCAAACGAGCCTCAGCGTTCGGCGATCATAGCCGGCCAAGCCGGACAAGTATTCGGCGTCGCGCTCGACGATGCCGATCCTCCGAATATCTACCTGACCGCGACGTCGGCCTTCGGCCTCCACCGCAACGCCGACGACACGGACTGGATGGCCGGCATGTGGGGACCCGATGGAGGTCCCGGCACGGTCTGGAAGCTCGACGCGGCCAGTAACTATCAGCCTGAAATCTTCGCCCAGATCGAACTCGACGGGCGCGCCAACACAGGCGCTGCGCTCGGCAACATCGCCTTCGACCGCTGGAACAAGCAGTTCTACGTGTCCGACCTCGAGACCGGCATGATCCACCGGCTCAGCCTGTCGGACGGCGCCGATCTCGGTCATTACGATCACGGTGTGGACGGGCGGTCTGCCTTCTTCGACGTGGAGAAGCGCGCCTTCAAGTTACTACCGTCGGTCCCCTTTGATCCTGCCTCGGGCGCGCGCATCGATGATTGCCCGAGCGGCGGCTTTGCGAGCACGCCGTCATGCTGGAACTACGCCGATTTCCGCCGCCGGGTCTGGGGCCTGAGCGTGCGCCGCGATCCCGCGACCGAGGAGGTGCGACTCCATTATGCGGTGTGGGGCAGCCAGGGGTTCGATAACGAAGACTATGCCGAGGCGAGCGACGACCAGCGCAATTCGGTCTGGTCGGTGCGCATCGAGGAGGATGGCGCGTTCAATTTGGCCAGCGTGCGCCGGGAATTCTTCCTGCCCGATTTCTTCCAGGCACCGGAAGCCATCGCCCGCGCCGGGCGCAGCCATCCGGTCGCCGACATCGCGTTTCCGGCTTTCGGCGACCAGGACGTGATGCTGCTCGCCGAGCGCGGGGGCGTGCGCAATCTCGGCCTCGGGGAAGAGAACGCTTTCGCCACTCCGAACGAGGCGCGCGTGCTGCGCTACGAGCTGACCGACAGCGGCTTCTGGCGCGGCGCCGGACGCTATGACGTCGGTTACGACGACCGAAAGGATGCAGGCCCGCCCTACCTGCGAGGCAGTGCCGCCGGCGGCGTCAGTTTCGGCATGGGCTATGACGATGCTTGGAACATCGATCCGGCTCTGCCGGACGGCTTCGTGTGGATGACGGGCGACGGCCTGTGCTCGCCTCAAGGGCCCTGTCTCGATCCCGACGGCGACGAGGCGACCGACTCCACGGAGGTGAACGGCCTGGAGGGACGCGCGGCGCGGCCCTATGAGGCGTTCGAGCCCATCACCGCCTTCGAGCCCTATCCGGACCAAGGTCCGGTCACGCCTCCTACCGGGCCCGAGCAGTCATTCATGATCGATGTCGGCGCCGGCGGCGACGGCAAGAGAGGCGCCACAGAGGTCGGCGATGTCGTCGTCTATCAGCCGGCCCCGCCTGAAGGCGTTCCCGGCGAACCGCCAGTTGAAGAGTTTCCCGTGGCCGAGCCCGGCGGATTTCCTCCGGGTGAAGACTTTCCGCCGGGTTGGCCGCCGGACCAGCCTTGGGAGCCCGGTTGGGACCCGGCACCCCCGCCGCCTGATGACGGCTGGCCGGTGCCACCGCCGCCGGTGCTGGAGACCGATCTCGGCATCGAGAAGGCCGGACCGGCCCAATGCCAGGAGGGCGTGAACTGCGCCTACACCGTCAAGATCACCAATTTCGGCGCGGTTCCCTATATCGGTCCCCTCGCGGTCAACGACACCATGCCGGTGGACGCGACCCTCGCGGCCGCCTCGCCGGGCTGGCATTGCGACGTCGCCGGCCAGGTCGTCAGCTGCGTCACGCTCGGCAACGCGCTTCTCAATGTCGGGACGTCCGCGACCTTGACGCTGATCATCCTGCTGCCGGCGGATGTCGCCGACGATCACGTCGAGAACTGCGCCGCCATCGACTGGTTCGAGATGGGCACCGACGACGGCCCCGGCGACACCAACGACCATACTTGCATCGAGACGCCCGTCGTCGAGGGCTTCGATCTCGGTCTGCAAAAGGTTGGGCCCGCGCAGTGCACCGAGAACGCCAATTGCCTGTTCGGAGTACAAATCACCAATCATGGGCCTGGGGAGTTCAATGGCGTCCTGGCCGTGCGCGATACGGTGCCGCCTGGCGCGTCCTTGACACTAAACTTTAGTTTCACCTGGAGCTGCACGCAGACGGATGGGGAGGTCGAATGTCTCAGTGAAGAAATCACCCTTCCCTTAGGCGCGAGTGAGCTGATTCTTCCGATGTTCAAGCTGCCCGATGGAATCGCCGGGGGCACCGTCGAGAACTGCGCGGCGATCGACTGGGCCAAAATGGGCGCTGATGATGGCGCCGCGGACGCCCATGTGGATGAGGACTGCCATACAGTGGACGTGCTCGACGGGACCGGCTTCTTCGATCTTTCTGTCAGCAAGCAAGGACCCGCCCATTGCGACGCGGGAGCGGATTGCGACTACGAGATCACCGTCACCAACAACGGCCCTGATGACTACATGGGCGAGATCATCGTACAGGACACGCCGCCCGCCGGCTCTGCCTTTGCCAGCGCTAGTCCAGGGTGGAATTGCGGTCTTCCCTCGATCACGTGCGCGCGTGCTGCGGGGCCGCATCTCTTGCATCCGGGCGACACGGAAAGCCTCACTTTGACAATCCAGCTGCCCCCAGCACCGCCGGATCCGGCGCTGAACTGTGTTGCGCTGTTTTGGGGCTTTGGCGGCATGCCGCCGGACGACAATATTCCGCCTCCCGGCATAGACCTGCCCGACGGGAGTTGCATACAGACGTGGATCGACACCGGATTCGATGTCGAGATCACGAAGGTCGGCCCGGCCGAATGCTACGAAGGGGGCATTTGCGAGTATGCGGTCAGCCTGACCAATCATGGGCCGCGTGCCGCGGAAGGCGTGTGGGTGTTTACCGACACGTTGCCCCCAGGAGCCACCCTCGAGGCGGCGTCGGACGGCTACATCTGTGAGCCGGGGGCGGCGGTCGACACGGTTAGATGCGCTCAACTTCTTTTTGGCTTCCCGTCAGGCGCGATCGAAACGATGACGCTTCAGGTGCGGCTGCCAGACCCTGTGGCGGGTGACACCGTCACCAACTGCGCCGACTTAAGTTGGGATCCGGTGCCGGTCGGCGTGCTGTCCTCGAGCTATACCGGCGACGACGATGCCGGCACCGACGGTCCGGCCTGTGTCGAGATACCGGTTCTCGCCGCCGACCTCGCGCCGTTCGGCGGCACCACCTGCAAGCTCGGCGAGACGTGCAACCTCGATGTCAGCATCGAGAACCGCGGCGGACGCCTGTTCAAGGGCAGCGCCGGTCTCAAGGGCACGCTCGACCCGGCCGTGTCCATCGAAAGCATCAAGGGACTGACCTCGGATCTCGCCTGCGAAGTGACCGGCGCGGGCACCTATGAATGCCAAGCGGACGAGTTCAGCCTCAAGCCGGGCGACGCAGCCAAGCTGGAGCTCTCGATTGCGATCCCCGCGGACTTCCCACACAAGCGCATCGTCCACCGCAAGGAAATGCAGTGGCCCGATACGGGCGTGAAGGACCGCAAGCCGGAGAACGACCGTCACACCAGCACGATCACGATTCTGCAGCCGGAGGAGCCGCCTCCGCAATGCGATGCGGGCTGGTCCGAGGTCAGCCCCAATAAGGCCGAGGATCTGCAGGAAGCGGGCTGGGAGATCGACGAGGTCACGGGCGGCGGTAAGACGCTCCTCTGCGCCAAGCCGCCCCCGCCGCTGACCTGCATCGGCGGCGACGTCTATCAAGGGAAATGCGTCTGCCCCAAGGAGTACGAGGGCGAGCAGACCGGGCCTAACGCCTACCGCTGCAACGCACCGCCGCAGCCACCGCAGCCACCACCACCACCGCCGCTCACCTGCGAAGGGGGCACCGTCAAGAACGGCGTTTGCTACTGCCCCAAGGGCTATGAGCGCAAGAAGGTCGGCGACTACGCCTACCGTTGTGTGAAGCTCCCGCCGCCGATCACGTGCGAAGGCGGCGCCGTCAAGAACGGCGAGTGCTACTGCCCCAAGGGCTATGAGCGCAAGAAGGTCGGCGACTACGCCTACCGTTGTGTGAAGCTCCCGCCGCCGATCACGTGCGAAGGCGGTTCGGTCAAGAACGGCGTTTGCTACTGCCCGAAGGGCAGCGAACGCAAGCAGACGGGTAAGTTCGCATATGTCTGCGAGACACTGCCGCCGCCAATCGTCTGCAAGGGCGGCTCGGTCAAGAACGGCGTTTGCTACTGCCCCAAGGGCACCGAACGCAAGCAGACGGGCAAATACGCGTATGTCTGCGAGACGCTGCCACCGCCTATCACCTGCAAGGGCGGCTCGGTCAAGAACGGCGTTTGCTACTGCCCGAAGGGCAGCGAACGCAAGCAGACGGGTAAGTTCGCGTATGTCTGCGAGGCGCTGCCGCCGCCGATCGTCTGCAAGGGCGGTTCGGTCAAGAACGGCGTTTGCTACTGCCCGAAGGGCAGCGAACGCAAGCAGACCGGCACGTACGCATACACCTGCGTAAAACCGCCGCCTACGATCACCTGCGTGGGGGGCAAGGTCTCTCGCGGCCAGTGCTTCTGCCCGAAGGGCACCGAGCGCAAGCAGACCGGCAAGAATGCCTACGCTTGCGAGAAGCCGCCGCCGCCGCAGTCCGGGCCGTCGACGATCAAGCCAGAACTGAAGATCGACCCGAATCTCCTGAAGAAGATCCCGCGTCTGCAGTAGTCGCACGTTTCCAGAAGTTCCTGACGACTAACACTCCCCCGCGCCCAAGAGCGGGCCGAGAACCATCGTGAGGTCGGGGCCGGCAATAAAGATGTCGGCATCCCTTACCAGAGCGTCTCGCCGACTGACGCCGCCAAATCCGACAACGAACACGCCGCATGCCTGCGCTGCGAGATCGGTGGCGCCGTCGCCGACCAGGGCGATCGAGGCGTTGCGTCCCGCCAACGAGCGGCACACAATCGCCTTGCCGTCCGGGTGCGACAGCGGCGACCCATGGTCGAAATCGCGGTAAGTCCCATTGCCCTCGAAGAAAACATCGACGGCGTGGACATAGGACGCGGGAACCGCAAGTTCGCAGGCCAGGGGTTCTAGGGCCGGTCGCAGGCCCCCGCTGACGATGTGCACGGATGTGCCCGCGCGGGTTAGCGCGGTGATCGTCTCACGTGCTCCCGGAACCATTTCCTCGACATAGCGTCGGGCCAACCAATCGATTGAAGCACGGTCCGGCCGAATCATCGAGAGCCGCTCCGCATAGACGGCATCGAGCGGGATCGTCCCCGCCATGGCAGCGGCGGTGAGCGGCGCGACGTCCTGCTCGAGGCCTGCGCGCAGGGCGAGCTCGTCGATCCCCTCGATGCGGCTCAAGGTGCTGTCGCAATCGAAGCAGACGATGTCGAACCGGCGCCTCGTCCGCGTCACAGCTCGAATTCCACGGCCTGCTTGATCGGCGGCAAGGCTCTGATTTCGGTCAGCGCGCTCGCCGATAGCGGAGCGGACGTACTGATCAAGGCGATCGCCGTCTTGGAGGAGTCGCCGACGCCGACATGCATGCGGGAGATGTTGATGTTCTCCCGGCCGAGAATTTCCCCGAGAGCGCCGACGACACCGGGCTGATCGTGGTGCCGCGTAAATAGAAAATGCCCTTCCGGCACCGCCTCCACGTCATAGTCGTCGATGCGCACCAGCCGGGCATGGCGCTCGCCCAGCAGAGTGCCGGCGACAGTCGTATTCTTGTCGCCGGAAATCGCACAGATCTCAACCAGAGAGACGAAATCTCGCGCGTTCTCCGTTCGCGACTCCCTGACCTCGATGCCCTGCAATTTTGCGAGGTGGCCGGCGTTGACACGATTCACGCGGCCGGTCATGCGCCGGCTCAAGAGCCCGACCAAGGCCTCTGCCGTGATCGGCCGCGAATCCAACTCGGCGACGCGGCCGAACAGCCGCACCACGAGCTCCGTTATAGGGCCCTCGTAGAGTGAGCCCACGAGGCGGCCGAGGGCATGGGCGAGCTGCTGGTAAGGGATCGTCCGCGCGAGCTGCTCCGAAGTGACGCGTGGAAGATTGACCGCCGTTTCCGCGGCGCCCGTCGCCAGGAACCTGACCACATCCTGGGCGACCCTGAGGCTGACGGCCCGTTGCGCCTCCTCGGTAGAGGCACCGAGATGGGGCGTCAGAACGACGTTGTCGAGCGCAAGCAGCGGGGAGCCGGCTGGAGGTTCCGTCGCATAGACGTCAAGAGCCGCTCCAGCGACGTGCCCGCTCTTAAGCGCATCGACCAGAGCCGCTTCGTCGATGAGTCCACCCCTGGCACAATTGATGATCCGGACGCCCGGTTTCATCATCGCCAACCGGCTCGCGTTGATCACGTTGCGCGTCTTGTCCGTCAGCGGACAGTGAAGGGTGATGTAGTCGGAGCTGGCGAGGAGCGCGTCGAGCTCGGCCGGCTCAGCCGCCGATTGCTCCATGATCTCCGGCGCCACGAACGGGTCATATGCCAGCACCCGCATCTTGAGCCCCGCACAGCGCCGGGCCACCAAGCGTCCGATCGTTCCGAAGCCGATAATGCCGATCGTCTTTCCGGCAAGCTCCACACCAGAGAAGCGCGCCGGCTGCCACTCGCCCTGGCGGACCGAACGGTCGGCCTGAGGCAGATGGCGGCTCAAAGAGAGCAGATGTGCAAGCGTGAGCTCGGCGGTCGTGGTCGCGTTGGCGTCGGGCGTGTTGAACACCACGATGCCACGCTCCGTCGCCGCGGCCACGTCGATATTGTCGACGCCGATGCCGGCTCTGCCGATTGCCCGGAGTCGCGTGGCGGCGGCGATCACCGGTCTCGTGACGCGGGTCTTGGAGCGCACGATGAGAGCATCGTAATCCGGAATGCGCGCGGTCAGCGCCGCCTCATCGAGTCCGCCTTCCACATCGACGCGGAATCTGGCATCTGCCGCGAGCAGCGCGCGGCCGTCGGCATGGATCGGGTCGGCAATCAGGACGCTATAGAGGTCATTCATTTGGCTACCGTTGCATTGAAGATCAAAAACAAAGCTCTCGCCATGGCGGTCAAGTGCCGGAAGCCAGCACGTCCGCTTCCGCCGGCTCCTGGGCTTTGACGTACGATTCAAGAGGTGGACACGAGCACACGAGGTTGCGGTCGCCGTAGACATTGTCGACCCGGTTCACCGGGGGCCAGTATTTGTCGACGCGGAACGCTCCCGCCGGGAAACAGGCGCGCTCCCTGGAATACGGCCGGTGCCACTCGCCGATAAGGTCCTCGACGGTGTGAGGCGCATTCTTCAAGGCGTTGTTGGTGCGATGGGATTGGCCTTGCTCGATGGCCCGGGCCTCCTCGCGTATAGCCAGCATGGCGTCGCAGAAGCGGTCCAACTCTCCCTTGGTCTCCGATTCCGTCGGCTCGATCATGAGCGTGCCCGGTACCGGCCAACTCATGGTCGGGGGATGGAAGCCGCAATCGATAAGCCGCTTGGAAATGTCATCGACCGTCACGCCGGCGCTCGCGTTGAGGGGCCGCGTATCAATAATGCACTCGTGCGCCACCCGTCCGTCGCGTCCGGTGTAGAGGACATCATACGCACCGGCCAGTCGCTGAGCGATGTAGTTCGCGCTCAAGATCGCGACGCGAGTAGCCTGCGTGAGGCCGGCCCCGCCCATCATCAGGATGTAGCTCCACGGGATTGCCAGGATGCACGCGGAGCCAAACGGCGCCGCCGACACTGTCATGGCGTTGTGGCCGGTCTCGGGGTGGCCGGGGAGGAAGGGGGCCAAGTGCGCCTTGACGCCGATCGGCCCCATGCCGGGTCCGCCGCCGCCATGGGGAATGCAGAAGGTCTTATGCAGGTTCAGGTGGCCGACATCCGCGCCGAGGTCGCCTGACCGCGCAAGGCCGACCAAAGCGTTCATGTTGGCGCCGTCGAGATAGACCTGCCCGCCATTCGCATGCGTAAGGTCGCAGATCTCGCGCACCGTTTCTTCGAACACCCCGTGCGTCGAAGGATAGGTAATCATCGCCGCCGCCAGGTTCGCGGCGTTCGCCTCGGCCTTGGCGCGGAAATCTTGAATATCGATATTGCCGTGTGCGTCGGTCCCCACGACCAAAACCTTGAAGCCGCACATAGTGGCCGATGCGGGATTGGTGCCGTGCGCCGAGGCTGGGATCAGGCAGACGTTGCGATAGGGCTCTCCGCGGCTCTTGTGGTAAGCGCGGATGGTAAGGAGCCCGGCAAGCTCCCCTTGCGCACCGGAATTGGGCTGCATCGAGAAGGCGTCGTAACCCGTGATCTCGCAGAGCTTCTTCGAAAGGTCCTCGATCATCTCCGCATAGCCCAGCGCCTGATCGGCCGGCGCGAAGGGGTGAATCTCCGCAAATTCGGGCCAGGTGATCGGCAGCATCTCAGCCGTGGCGTTGAGCTTCATGGTGCATGAGCCCAGCGGGATCATGGCGCGGTCGAGCGCGAGATCACGGTCGGCGAGGCGGCGCATGTAGCGCGTCATCTCGCTTTCCGCCCGGTTCATTTGGAAGACGGGATGGCTGAGATAGGTGGACGTGCGGATCAAGGCTGCGGGCAGCCGGTACGCCGGATATTCGTCGCG
>NZ_JBPPND010000030.1:0-2952 GCF_051306395.1 Methyloceanibacter sp. | reverse complement strand
TGGGTGGATGAGAAGACCGGCAAGCTCAAAGTCAATAAAGTCAAGGTGCACAAGGTTCCCGTGCAGGAAGATGGGGTTTGGACCCAGGTCGACCGCTATACCTTCGAGGGGATGGACTTCGAAGAGACGCTTTAGGCGCGCGCCCTCGCTGTCCGCTTCCCTTGCCAGGGGAAGCGGAGTTTTTGCCGGTTTTCCCAAGTCTGATCGCGAAAACGTGAGCGGCGCTCGGTGACCCCAGTCACACTCCTCACGCGTTATTTCGCCGTAGAGTGGGCGCCTGCGCGGACTGGCTTCCCTGCCCTTCGCGCCATGGGTGTCCCCCCGAACCAGACCAGGAGGAAATAACGATGAAAGCGACCTATCTCATTCCGGCGATTGCAGGCGCGTTTCTGTTCACCACCGCCGCCTTCGCCGCCACCGGCGAGTACGACAACATGTGCGCCATGGGCCTCGCCCTCGACAAGAAGGTCGAGACCGACTGCTCCGTTAACGCGGAGATCGACGGCAAGACCTATTGCTTCGGCAACGAGCAGGCCAAGACCTTGTTCATGAAGGACCCGGAAGGCCACCTCGCCAAGGCAGACTCTTTCTACAACGACAATCAATAACTCTCGTACCCGCGAGATGGAGAGAAGGCCCGCCGATTTCGGTGGGCCTTTTTCTTGCGTCCGGTTCGACTCCGCGTCATGGCAGCGCAATTGTCCATTGACGTTCGGGATTTTTTCTGACGTTTGACGTTCCCACCAAACCAAAAACGTTTCGAACTCGAAGTCTGAGAGAGGAGATGCCTATGAAGAACGTGACGCTTGCGCTTGCCGGCGCGATCCTGCTCGCCACCGGTTCCGCTGCGCTGGCCGCCGGGGACTTGGGTGAATTCAGCAACAACTGCGCCTTCGGGCTCACCAAGGGCGAGAAGAAGTTCACCGACTGCTCGGTCCAAGAGAAAATCGACGGTAAGCTCTATTGCTTCAGCAAGCAGTCCGCCAAGGAAGAGTTCATGAAGGACCCGGAAGGCAATCTTGCCGCGGCCGAGGCCTTCTACAACGACAACCAGTAGACCTCACCGTTCTCAACCTACCACTGTGAGGCCCGCCCCCCTGGGGGCGAGCCTTGCTTATTGGCGGAAATAGCTGGGTGCCGAATCTCTAAAGATCGCTCGATCGCGCCAAGCTCTCCTTAACGCTCGCTGCGGCCCGGGCGCGCATGCTCGGAAGGACGCGCCTACAGTGGACGCGTGCCACTGGATATGCGCGGACGCATGTGCAGGCCATGGAAGGGCAGATCATGAACCGGATCTTCACGGCCGCGGCCATAAGCATTCTCATGCTTGGGCTCGCTTCGGGCGCGCGCGGGCTTAGCGCGTAAAGACAAGCAGCCGCGCTAGACGCCAGCTGCCTCCGCGCGGGCGGCAAGGAGGCGTGCCAAGGTCTCGCAGGTAGAGCGGTCGGCGCGGCCATCCACGCGCGCGGGGCGGAAGTGGCGCTGGAAGGCCTCCACGACCTGCTCCAAACCTTTGCCGTAGGTAGAGGTCACCTCCACGCCATAGCCCAACTCTTGCAGTCCGCGTTGCAGGGCGGTGACCGCCTCGTTCTCATCGCCCTGGCCTAACCCTTCGTCGTCCCCGAGCGGCACGGGCGCGACCCACAGCCCGATCCCGGCGCGGGCGAGCCGTTCCCAATCGAACCGTTCGCCAGGATCGCGCTTCCGCCCCGGCGCGATGTCGGAATGAGCGAGGATCCGCGTCGGCGGGATGGGGTGGCGACTGAGGATATCGAGGCACAGCGCCTCGACGGCCTTCATCTGCACGTCGGGAAATTCCGGATAGCCGAATTCATGGCCGGGGTTGTGAATCTCGATGCCGATAGAGCAGGAATTGAGATCCGTCTCGCCGGCCCAGCGGCTTTGCCCCGCATGCCAGGCGCGCATCTCTTCGGCGACCATCTGGGTGATGCGCCCGTCTTCGTCGACGAGGTAGTGCGCGGAGACCTTGGCTTCCTCGCATGTCAACCAATCGAGGGCGGCGTCGCACGACTCCATGCCCGTGTAATGCAGGACCAGCATATCGGGCGCGCGGCCCTCGCAACGCGGCTCGATATTCGGCGATGGGCGCCACTGCGTGGCGAGCGTGCTGTCCGGGGCGGTCATCTTGGCGTCTTGCAGACTGAGTCATTCCGGCGAAAGCCGGAATCCACTTCGCAAAGGAAGCGTGTGTTGCCAGGATCCCGGGTTGCGCCGGGATGACGATGCATCGCGACCTAAAGTCCGCGCTCCTTGGCGATCGCGTCGTAGGCCTCGTTGATGGTCGCGACCTTTTCCGTGGCGATGGCGATGAACTCCTTGGGCACGCCGCGGGCTATCAGCTTATCGGGATGATTGTCGGCAATGAGCTTGCGGTACTGGACCTTCAGCGCCTCGTTGGTGACGCTCGGGTCGACCTCCAGGACCTCATACGGGTTGCGCTTGGAGGCCACGACGTGGCGCGCCTTGATGTAGCTGAATTCGGTTTCGGTGAAGCCGAAGCGGTTGGCAACCTGGGACAGGAACGCTTCCTCGCCGGAATGGAGCGCCTCGTCGGCCTTGGCAATGTGGAACAGGCCGTCGAGCACATCTTCCAGAAGCTTGCGGTTGCCCTTGAACATGGTCGCGAGCTGTTCGGCATAGGCCTCGTATCCGGACACATCCTGCTTGGCCAGATTGAAGACGCGCGCCACGTTCTTCATGTCGCCTTCAGGTACTTTGAAGACTTCCTTGAAGGCGTTTACCTCGTCCATGGTGACCACGCCGTCGGCTTTGGCCATCTTGGCGCCGAGCGCAAGCACGCCCTCGGTGAAGGCCCCCTGGTTCTCGGCCGGCCCGTCCTGCTCCTGATCTCGGTCGATGACGTAGTGCCCCGCCACGCCTCCGAGAAGCGCCCCGATCGGGCCTCCGATCGCGAGCCCCGCAGCGGCTCCA
>NZ_JBPPND010000029.1:0-16617 GCF_051306395.1 Methyloceanibacter sp. | reverse complement strand
AATGGGTCGGATGCACGTCGCGCACCTCGAAGCCCGCCCGCTCGCGGGTCAGACCGCCCGGGCCAAGCGCCGACAGGCGCCGCTTATGGGTGATCTCCGACAGCGGATTGGTCTGGTCCATGAACTGCGACAGCTGTGAGGAACCGAAGAACTCGCGCACCGCGGCGGCCGCGGGCTTGGCGTTGATCAGGTCCTGCGGCATGACCGTGTCGATATCGACCGAGCTCATGCGCTCTTTGATGGCGCGCTCCATGCGCAGCAGACCGACGCGATACTGATTCTCCATCAGTTCGCCGACCGAGCGCACCCGGCGATTGCCGAGATGGTCGATATCGTCAATCTCGCCCCTGCCGTCGCGCAGGCCCACCAGCGTCTTGATGACGGCGAGGATGTCCTCTTTGCGCAGCGTACGCATCGTGTCCGGCGCATCGAGATCGAGGCGCATATTCATCTTCACCCGGCCGACGGCGGACAGGTCGTAGCGCTCCGAATCGAAGAAGATGCCGTTGAACAGCGTCTGCGCGGCCTCGGGCGTCGGCGGCTCGCCGGGACGCATCACCCGGTAGATGTCGAGCAGCGCCTCATCCGTGTTCGAGTTCTTGTCGACGGCGAGCGTGTTGCGGATGAACGCGCCGATATTGACGTGGTCGATGTCGAGAATCGGGATTTCCTTGAGGCCCAGCTCCTTGAGCGTCTCGAGCAGCTTCTCCTCGATCTCCTCGCCCGCCTCGCCGTAGATCTCGCCAGTCTCCAGATTGACGATGTCCTGGGCAAGATAGCGGCCATAGAGATCCTCATTTTTGATGAGCAGCTCCTTCAGGCCCTCTTCGGCGAGCTTATTGGCAAGACGCGCGGTGACCTTACGGCCGGCCTCGATGGCGACCTTGCCGGTCTTGGCGTCGATCAGGTCGGTGGTCGGCTTGATGCCGCGCATGCGGTCGGGACGGAACGGCATGCGCCATCCCTCCTTCGTCGCCTTCAGCACGATGCGGTCGTAGAAGGTCGACAGGATCTCTTCGTCATCGAGACCGAGCGCATAGAGCAGCGTGGTCACCGGCAGCTTGCGGCGCCGGTCGATACGTACATAGACGACATCCTTGGCGTCGAACTCGAAGTCGAGCCACGAGCCGCGATAGGGAATGATGCGCGCGGCGAACAGGAGCTTGCCGGACGAATGAGTCTTGCCGCGATCATGATCGAAGAACACGCCCGGGGAGCGATGCATCTGCGAGACGATGACGCGCTCGGTGCCGTTGATGACGAACGTGCCGTTCATCGTCATCAGCGGCATGTCGCCCATATAGACATCCTGCTCCTTGATGTCCTTGACCGAGCGTGCCCCGGTCTCCTCGTTGACATCGAACACGATGAGGCGAAGCGTCACTTTAAGCGGCGCGGCGAAGGTCATGCCGCGCTGCTGGCACTCCTCCACGTCGTATTTCGGCGCCTCGAAGGCGTAGCGCACGAACTCGAGTTGCGCCCGCTCGCCAAAATCCTTGATCGGGAACACAGAGCGAAATACGGATTGCAGTCCCTCGTCGAGGCGGCCGCCTTCGGGCTCGTCCACCATGAGGAATTGATCGTAGGACTGCTTCTGAACCTCGATGAGGTTCGGCATCTCGGCCACTTCGGTAATGTGGCCAAAAAATTTCCGATATCGCTTGTGACCGTTAGTTTGCGCCATGTGGTCCTCTCAAGGCTCGTCGCGACCGCTCTCCGGAAACTCCGCTTGGACCGCGGAGACTCTGGGGAACTGTCACGTCACACGAATTTGGATGGGTTAGAAGCCCGGGCGAACTGGCTTATATGGTGTTCGCCCGGGCCTTCTTCAACCCACGCTACTTGAGCTCGACGGTCGCGCCTGCGTCCTCGAGCTGCTTCTTGATCTTCTCGGCCTCTTCTTTCGGCACGCCTTCCTTGATGGCCTTCGGCGCACTCTCGACGAGGTCTTTGGCCTCCTTCAGGCCGAGGCTCGTAACGGCACGAACCTCCTTAATAACGTTGATTTTTTGGGCACCCACCGCGGTCAGGACGACATCGAAGTCCGTCTTCTCCTCGACTGCGGCGGCTTCACCACCACCGGCGCCCGCGGCCGCCACGGCCACCGGAGCCGCCGCGGAGACGCCCCACTTCTCTTCGAGCATTTTGGCGAGCTCGGCCGCCTCGAGCACCGTAAGGCCCGAAAGGTCATCTGCAATTTTCTGGAGATCTGCCATTGTCTTATCCTCGTACGTTCAACTCTTGCATTGCGATATCTCTAGGGCTCACGCCGCTTCTTTCGCGCCATACGCGGCAAAGATCCGCGCAAGCTGTGCTCCCGGCTCATTCACGGTGCGGGCGATCTTGCTCGCCGGCGCCTGAATGAGGCCAATCAGTTTGCCGCGCAGTTCGTCGAGCGAAGGCAGCTCGGCAAGCGAGTTCACAGCCTGGGCGTCGAGCACCGTGGCGCCCATCGCGCCGCCGAGGATCACGAACTTTTCGTTCCCCTTGGCGAACTTGACGGCCACCTTCGGTGCCGACACGGGATCGTCGGAATAGGCGAGGCAGGTCGGCCCCGTCATGAGATCCGAGATGCCCTTGGCATCGGTCCCGTCCAGCGCGAGCTTCACGAGCTTGTTCTTCGCCACTTTGACCCGGCCGCCAGCATCTCTCATGTCGCTGCGCAGCTTGGTCATGTCGGCGACCGACAGGCCCGCATAGTGAGCCACGACGACCACGCCGGTCTTGGCGAAGACATCGTGAAGCGCACTTACGACTTCGCGCTTCTCAGCTCTTTCCATGCTCACTCCGTCTATTCAAAGCCGCGAAGACGAGCCTCGCAGCCGTAGGCCACACCGTGCCGCGAGACCTTTGCGGGGTGAGGCAAGAAGCCACCCCGCGCTAAGTCGCGCGGCGCTCTGTTGCCTGTCCCGCTCGTTGCGCGAAATCGCGCGAGAGCCACATACGAGGTTCAAACCGATCTCCTGGTTGCGGATTAGCCGCAGCCATCGAACCGTTCGTCTCCCGTCTCATGCAGGCCCGAAGGGCTTAAGCGGTTTCCCGCACCTGCAATCTCGGACAGGTCTGGATCGCCTGAATTCTCAAGCAATCCTTCGGGACCGAAGTCCCGAAACTCTTACACTCAAGCGCTGCCCAAACTGGCAGGCTCGACCTTGACGCCGGGCCCCATGGTGGAGGTCACGGCGATACGCTTCACAAACGTCCCCTTGGCGCCCGTAGGCTTGGCCTTGTTCACCGCATCGGCGAAGGCGCGGATGTTGGCGACCAGAGCCTCCTCGGTGAAGCTTGCCTTGCCGACGCCGGCGTGAATGACGCCCGCCTTCTCGACGCGGAATTCCACGGCACCACCCTTGGCCGCGGCTACGGCCGCGGCGACATCGGTGGTCACGGTGCCAACCTTCGGGTTGGGCATCATGCCGCGGGGGCCGAGCACCTTACCGAGCCGGCCGACAAGCGGCATCATGTCCGGTGTGGCGATGCAGCGGTCGAACTCGATCACGCCCTTCTGCACCTGCTCCACCAGGTCCTCGGCGCCGACCACATCGGCGCCCGCCTTCTTGGCTTCCTCGGCTTTGTCGCCCTTGGCGAACACGCCGACGCGAAGCTTGCGGCCGGAACCATGCGGCAGCTGGCAGACGCCGCGCACCATCTGATCCGCGTGACGCGGGTCGACGCCCAAATTCATGGCGATCTCGACGGTCTCGTCGAACTTGGACTTGGCCCCGCCCTTGACCAGCTTCACCGCCTCTTCAATGGCGTAGAGCTTGTCATTCTCGACCGTCTCGGCGGCGGCGCGAAACCTCTTACCGGGCTTGCTCATCGTTTACTCCTGCACCTCAAGACCCATCGAGCGGGCGGAGCCGGCGATGATCTTCATCGCTTGCTCGACGGTGTTTGCATTCAAATCCTGCATCTTGACCTCGGCGATCTCGCGGAGCTGGTCCTGGGTCACGCGGCCCGCCTTCGCACGGCCAGGCTCCTTGGAGCCCTTGCCGACCTTCGCCGCCTTCTTCAGGAGATAGGACGCTGGCGGCGTCTTCATCTCAAAGGTGAAGGACCGGTCGGCATAGACCGTAATGACAGTCGGGATCGGCGAACCCGCCTCGACGTTCTGCGTGGCTGCGTTGAAGGCCTTGCAGAACTCCGGAATGTTCACGCCACGCTGACCGAGCGCGGGACCGATCGGCGGCGACGGATTCGCCTGCCCTGCCGGCACCTGCAACTTGATATAACCGTCAATCTTCTTGGCCATCCCAATTCGTCCTGCGTTCCGCTAACTCGTACGCATAAAGCGCAACCGTTAGAGCTTCTCCACTTGTGCATATTCCAGCTCGACCGGGGTCGCCCGGCCGAAAATCGAAACCGCCACTTTGAGCCGCGCGCGCTCCTCGTCGACCTCTTCCACGAGGCCGTTGAACGAAGCGAACGGACCGTCGGCTACACGCACCTGCTCGCCGATCTCGAAGGTGACGGACGGCTTCGGGCGTTCGACGCCCTCCTGCACCTGAAGGAGGATGCGGCCCGCCTCCTCCTCGGTGATCGGGATCGGCTTGTTGTCCGTGCCAAGAAAGCCCGTAACCTTCGGCGTGTTCTTGATCAGATGATAGGTCTCGTCGTTGAGTTCCATCTTGGCGAGCACATAGCCCGGAAAAAACTTACGCTCGGAGGAGACCTTCCGGCCGCGCCGCATCTCCACGACTTCCTCCATCGGCACCAGGACATCCTCGAACAAATCGTCGAGACCGGCGGAGGCGGCGCGCTCCTTGATGGACTCGGCGACCTTCCGCTCGAAGTTCGAATAGGCGTGGACGATGTACCAGCGCATTGCCATCGGACGAAAGCCTCGACCTCTTAGAATCTCATGCCCAGGATGAGCTGGACGACCATGCCCAACACCCAGTCCACCCCGAGAAAAAACAGCGCCGCGGCGAACGACATCAGCAGCACCATGAACGTGGTAACGACGGTCTCCCGGCGGGTCGGCCAGGTGACCTTCGACACTTCCGTGCGCACCTGCTGGAGAAACTCGAAGGGATTCGTTCTCGCCATCTCTGTCCTTGCCGCCGGGCCCATTCGGCCCGTTCCCGTCTTCTTGAGCTCCTGGCCGCTCTCCGCTCCGCAACCTGGCAGGAGTGGAGGGACTCGAACCCCCAACCCCCGGTTTTGGAGACCGGTGCTCTAGCCAGTTGAGCTACACTCCTATCGACTTCGCGCCTTCACCCTAAAATTCACTATTAAATCAATCGCCTCGGGGCCTAACTTGCTGGAGCGGGTGAAGGGAATCGAACCCTCGTCGTCAGCTTGGAAGGCTGCTGCTCTACCATTGAGCTACACCCGCATCCATCCGCCTCATAAACGAAGTGGTGGTGGAGGGGGTTGGATTCGAACCAACGTAGGCATAGCCAACGGGTTTACAGCCCGTCCCCTTTAGCCACTCGGGCACCCCTCCTTGAAAGGTCAGATGGATTGACTGGTGATTGTAACCAAGCAAAAACACCCCGCCGTCGGCCGGCAGGGTCCGCAATAGCCGCGTTTATGAGTAGCCATTCGGTCTCTGTCAACTGTAAATCAGGACGAGCGGACTGGAATTCCTAGGTTTTATAGTAGGTCCCGCGCCCCTTCCACCCTCTTTGCAAGCGAGGTCGTCCGCCCATGGCGCGCCAAAACCCCAAGCATTCCAAACCCTTCGCCAAGAACAGGCGGGGCCCGGCGCAACGAAAACCCGAATCCGACCGCGTTCTCCTCTTCGGCCTCCACGCCGTGGAGGCGGCGCTCGCCAATCGGCGGCGCCCGGTCTACGCCTTGCGCGCAACCGAGAACGCCGCCCATCGGCTGGGGCCCCTCATCGCGGAGCGCAACCTCATCCCGGAGCGGGTTCTGCCGAAGGATCTCGACCGCCAACTTGGCCCCGACACGGTACATCAAGGCGTAGTCCTGCAGGCGGGACCGCTCGAACCCGTCTCTCTGGACGACATCGATTCCGACGGCATCCTCCTCGTACTCGACCAGGTGACCGACCCGCACAATGTGGGCGCGGCGCTCCGCTCGGCCGCGGCCTTCGGCGCGAGCGGCCTCGTGCTCACCGAGCGGCATAGTCCGCCGTTGTCAGGCGTGCTTGCCAAGTCGGCCAGCGGCGCGCTCGATCTCGTGCCCCTCATTCTGGTGAAGAATCTGAGCCAGGCCCTCGCCGAGCTCGGCGAACGCGGCGTATTGCGGATTGGGCTTGCCGAAGAGGCGAATGCCACGCTGGAGGATACCGAGATCGCCCGGCCGCTGGCGCTGGTGCTCGGGGCCGAAGGCAAAGGCTTGCGTCAGCTCACGCGCGAACGCTGCGATCGCTTGTGCCGCATCTCGACGGCAAGTGCGCTTGCGAGCCTCAACGTCTCGAACGCGGCGGCCATCGCTCTGCATTGGGCCCGTCTCAAGGCGAAAGGCGTTTGATCCCCAAACGTACACGAGGGAGAAGGTGCTTTCAGCACCCTCCCCCTCGGGTCCGGGAATCAACCAGCTTGCGCCGGAAGATCGAGAAATCAGTTGCAGAAGCGTCGGCCGAACGAATCGTACCAGCAGTCCCTGCGCCAATAAGTGTTGCAGGTGCTGAGCCCGCACTCGCCCGCATAAGCCGGCTGCTTGTAATAGGCGTAGTAGTTCGGCGCCCGGTAGCGGTACGCGGTCGGTCCCGGCGGCAAGCCGCATGGGGCGACGCAAGGCGCCGGCGCCACGGCAACCGGCGCGGCACCGCAAGGCGCAACGCATGGTGCGGGCGCAACGACGCGCGGCCGGCGTAGGCGGCGCAACGGTATCGGATTGGGCGCGGGAACGAGAACGGCGGCGTTGCAGCGCCAGCCGGTAAGGCAGCCTCCAGCGTCCGCATCGGCCGCGGATAGCAGGCTGAAACCGACCGCCGCCGCCACCACGGCGGCAACACTGAACAGGAATTTCATACTCGGAACTCCACTCGGGACAACGGGACTAGGGGCGGCCCCAACTGGCTTGGTGCGGCCAGCGAAAGGCTGTCCTGAGACTACGGCGTTCAAGTATCGGTAAAGTTAATAGAGTCCCGCGCGCCCCAAGAAAAGTATTACGCACATACTAACGATTGGCCCGAAACGGCACAAATCGGCCAGACAAAGTATTTATGAGAAAGCGACTACAGAGGGACTTCACGCAAGTCTATTTGAGGTGCCTACTTGAAGTAACGCTCCGCCTCTGCACCCCGGCGTCCATTGGCCGGCTCAAGATAGTGGAAATAGGGCTCGCAGCGCGGGAAGTCCTCTTGCGCGGTGGTGTAGGGCCGGTAGAACCACCAGTAATTCCGCCGCAGGCAATAGACGCTTTGCGCCCGCTTGCCGTGATGGAAGCGCGGCCCCTCTTGGGCAACCGTTATGACCCGGGCCACTGGCGTGGAGAGCTCGAGAGCCGGCATCGCGGCCTGCGCCACCCCGCACGGGACCAGCCCCAGCAACAGGGCGCCTGCAAAGGCGAGTCCAAACGTCTTGTCGGCCATGCCCTGATTCCCCCTAAGACACCCCTCTTAAGCACTCAGACTCTAAACGAAGAAAGAGCCTTCAGCAACGCAAGGCTCCGGCAAGAAATGACGGTGCATGGTTCGCCGGCAAAACTTGACAGTGACATATCCCCGTCGATCAACTGACACACCAATGGAGTTATCTTCGATCCGCATTCGGAACAAAGATCCCAAGGCAAGAGTTGCTTCTAAGGTAAGCAACTCCAATAGTTTTCAGGGAGACCCCCCCAATGGCGACAAACAAAGAAACCGAAGATTTGAACGCGCAGATCGAGGCGATCCGCGCCGACATGCAGAATCTGTCCTCGACTGTCAGCAGCATCGCGAGCAAGCAGATGAACCGCGCCCAGAACAAGGCGATGGAGACTAAGCAGGACGCAGAGGAAGCAATAAAGAGCAATCCGCTTCAGGCCGTCGCGATCGCCGCCGGGCTGGGCTTCCTATTCGGCGTCTTCACCCGCCGCTAGGAGGCTTCATGCTGCACCTCATATTGACGGCCGTTTCCTCCCTTCAGATTGGGACGCGCATCAAGGATGCCGTCGAGCGGTCGGTGAAAAAGGCGGTCATTATCGCCATCGCCGCCGTGATCCTACTGTTCGCGATCGCCTTCGGGTTGGTCGCCGGCTATCAGGCGCTGATCGTGTATGGCTTCACGGCGGTAGCGGCGGCTGGCATCGTGGCCGGCGCCCTCGTCGTGCTCGCCCTGATCGTCCTCGCCTTCATTCCCATCGTCACGCGCCAGAAGAAGACGGAGCCCCAGAGCTTGATGGAAGCGCCCGCCGAAGGCATGGCCATGATCGACCAGAGTGTCGGCAAGGCCATGCAGCAGGTGGGCCCGCTTACCCTCCTCGTCGCCGCCTTCGCCGCCGGCCTTCTGGCGAGCCGCCGCCGCTAAACGTGCCATTCCGGCACGCTTCTTAATCCCGTCTTAACCACCCGTCTTGCACCCTGAAGGAGAAGCAAAGCGCTTATCCACCGAGGGGCGAGGCGAGAACGATGCTAAGGGCTTTCAGTCTGGTGCTGCTGGTTTCGGCCTGCATCGCTGGCGAGGCGCAGGCGCAGGTCGCGGATGTGCCGCGGCCCTACGCCATTCCCTTGCCGCCTCTGTCGAATCCCGAGCCCCAATGGGACCTCGGCATCCGCTACTGGTACAGCGAAGGAAGCTCGACGCTCACGTCCGACGATCAGGACGGTAACTCGCTTGAATTCGTCTTCGCTGTGCGCAACGAGACGCGGACCTTCTTCAAGGGCTTCGTCGGCGGGGGCTGGTTGAACGGCGGATCAACCGACGTCCGCTTCATGGATTTCTCGAGCGATGTCGACGGCGAGGGCTTGGTCTTCGGCACCATGGATGTCGGACAGGACTTCAAGCTCCTGGACACGGGAACGCGCGTCGTGTTCAGCCCGTTCGTCGGCTTCAATTACTGGGAAGAGACGCTCGATGCCTTCGGCGCGCGCTGCGAGACAGGCAGCGTCGACGGTCTGCCCTGTACGCCGGGAAGCCTGCTCATTCCCTTCTCCGAGCAGTCGGCGAGCGGGGAAGTGAGCTGGTCGTCGCTCAGGCTCGGCGCCGAACTCACGGCGAAGTTCTCGGATCGGCTGACGCTTCGCGCCGACGCCGCCATCCTTCCCGTGGCCTATCTGTCGACCGACGTGCGGAATCTGGTGCCCCGCGCCATTGGGAGGACCGCCGAGGCGACGGGCGACAGCGGACCGGGCTGGGGCTATCAGCTCGAGGGCGAGGTCCGGCTCGACGTGACCGACCATTGGGCCTTCGGCGCCGGCGTGCGCTACTGGTACGCCGAGACCAACAGCTACACCGACCTCGGCCTCACCGACGTTCGGGATTTCTCCAGCGACCGCTTCGGCGTGTTCGGCAACGCCACCTACCGCTTCAATACCTATTAGAGCCTCTGTCTCAGGCGGCTTCGCGCGCCTGCTTGAGTGCGCGGGGAAAAGTGGGATAAAGGGCGTGGATCGTGCCCGGCTCGAAGACCGGGCCTCGGAACGCCAAAGGGCCGGCTTAGCTCAGTTGGTAGAGCGGCTGATTTGTAATCAGTAGGTCGGGGGTTCGAATCCTCCAGCCGGCACCAATAATACAATGACTTAGTGATGGTCATGGGGCTGACAGCGGACCACAGGCTTCCCGAGGGGCCATCGAGAATCCTCGCTCAAGTTCCCGTCCTGGTCACGGCGGCAAGGTCGAGGTTGTAGAGCCGCGAGTGCTCGGGTTTCGTTTGCTGCGCCTCGCGCTCGAGGTCCGCGCAAAGAACCGCGACCTCGGCAAGCTGCTCTCTACTTGGCGGCTGGGCGGCCTCCAGCACCTCGTCGAGCTTGTGCTCGAGCGCAGCCGCCAGATCGCTCAGCCGGTCAAACCCGATTGAACCTCCGGCGCCGGCGATCTGGTGCGCCAACGTGCGAGCCTGGCCGATTTGGGCTGCAGGGTCGCCCGCGCCGGCGAAGGACGATGTGATCCCATGAAGGGCGTCGACCCGTTCCGCCAACGTTGCGCAGTGTCTTATGACCAGCGCCCTGAATGAACTCACTGGCACATCCGCTTCGGGCCGCAAAACCATGACGCACTCCTACTCCACACTCCAGAAACCGGAGCAGACAACCAGGTAGTACCTAGACGTTGTCTAGACTACTCCTCGATGATATTCACGTTCTCGGCGGCGATGTCGGAGGCACGCACGGTGAGCGTGCCCTCCCCGTCGCCGTCCTAAACGACTTCGAACCCGGTCTTATCGCGACCGCTTGAAGGGCGGCGCGCAGCGAGCCGTCCCCCAGCCATGCCATTAGACCGGCGCAGTGGTAGCCGGTCTTTTGATGGCTTCGTAACAGTGGTTCCGCTGGGGCACGCTCTGCGTCATGATACCGGCCTGAACGGCTGGGGCTTCGAATCCTCCGGCCGGCACCATAAGATAGGTTCAGCCGGGATCGGCCGGGACGCGGGATCAAGCGGCGGGGTAGAAGATCAAAATGACAAGGATTGTGCTGCTCGCGCTCGGACTTATATTCGCGGCGTCCGTGGGTCACGCCCAGACGGCGCAGCCCTTTCAGTCGCTGAAGCCCACGCCGTCGGCCTGCACTCTGGGCAGCCAGTCCCTGCGGGTCTGCAACAACGACTTTCAGTCCTGCAACGATGTCTGCGCCGCCAGGGCGCTCGACGTGAACGCCGATATCGCCGGCTGCACCACCGCCTGCTGCAATCAGTTCAATGTGTGCTTGCGGATGCGGAACTGCGGCCCGCGCGTGATCAATTGCAATTAGGAGACGCCGCGACGCGGACTACGACTTGCGCCGAGCGGCTCGCTTCAGCGCCACCTCCGTCTCGGAGCCTTCCGCCGGATCGGTATTCTCGGTGATCATGGCGCCACCCCTCGGCAGGGTATCCGCCCTGAGAAGACGCGCCGCGCGGTTTCCCCGTTGTGTCTCGGGCGCCTCGGGCCGGCTGACCGGCGTATCGGCTTCCTCGATCGTCCGGCGCTTCGGGGTCTTCTTGCTCATGGCGTTAATCCTTTCCCTGGATTCAACGCTTGGCAGCCAATGCCGTTCCTGCCCAGACTGCCTTAGCCGCCAGCAACTGGCGCCGACACTTCGTCGAGCTGCCCTTTGAGCAGGTCCGGTCCGAGATACTGGATGACCGATTTCTCCACGCCCTCGATCTCGTAGCGGAGCTTCAGCAGCAGCCCGCCATAGGAGTCGAAGAACTCATCCACCGTGATGCCATCCTCCCCGCCCATGGCCTCCGGCGGGAAGGGAAACACGAGACGGAACGGCGTGTGGGCAGGCACCGTGCCCGGCGCAACGACAGGCGTCTGTTGCGCCGCACCCTCACCGGCCGATATCTTCTCGTCCACCTGGAGCGAGAGCCTGAGGTCCGGCCGCTGCACGTCCGGCTTCAACACGCCTTGGAGACCGGTCAATGGCCGATCGGAATTGTTCACACCGCTCACGGACAGTCCGTTGATGCGAAACGACTCCGGCGTTCCCGACAGCGTGAAAACGGCGCGCTGCGGCAAGGGAAGATCGGGTTCGTTGAAGGTCCAGGTGATGCCGGAGAACGTCTCTTCGGGCGCGATATCCGCGACCGTCGTGGTGCGGGCGCCCGCGCGCATGAGGAGGCCGCCGCTAACCAGCAGCCCGCCACACACCAGCAACACAGCACCCGCGATAATCATCATCTGGCTAAGATCGACATCCCTCGTTCGTGCCCACGTTTCCGCCCGGGCCTTCGCCCTAGCCCAGCTTTCCGTCTTAGCCCAAGGCTGGGCCCCGGCCCAAGCGCCCGCGCGGCCAGCGTGTGTCCATGTCCAGGCACCGGCCTGCCCTGCCGCGATGCGCGCTTGCGTGGCAAAAGCCCCGGCGCGTCCGCGCGCTCCGCCCCCCCACGAAGATAGCGCGCTTTCCTCTCCCGCCCGAGAGCCAAGCGGGGGCGCGGCATGTGGCTCGTTAGGCGAAGCGCCCTCGACCCAGAACCCTTCATAGAACGGCCCGTAGACTTCGGCCGCACCTGAGTTTTGGGGGGCCTCTGACGCCGGCGTCCAGGGATCGTTCGCCCGGCGGCCGAAGAGCTCGACACTTTCCTTATGGGGCCCGTAGACCTCGATGACATGAACCGACGCCGCCGGTGGTGTTTGCACCTCCGCTGGAGAGATACGCTCAGCGCCCGCCGCCCGCGTGCGGGCGAAGTGTTCGGCCCGGCGGCCGAATTTTGCCAACTGCGTGTAGACCGCAGGAGAAGCCGCCGTCGCGCGCGTCCTGCTCCAACGATAGCCGCTCGCGAGCCCGCGCTTGCTTGCCGCGCCAAGTTCCGATGCCTTGGCAGCGAGATGAGAGAAGCCGCTCGAGGCGGTGCGGCCCGTGGCGCCGGCAAACACGGAGCTTTTGGCGCCCGCGGCTGAAAGTCCAGTGCCGATCTTCGAGGCGATGAGCGACGAGCCGGCGGAAAGGCCCCTGCCCGCCTCGCTTGCGGCCATCCCGAGCTTGGCGCCGATCCACCGCGTACCTGTGGCGATCTGGCGCCCTATAGAGGCGAAGCCGCGCCCTATCAACGTGCCGACAAATTTGAAGCCGGCGCCGATCTTTGCGAAGGCGAAGGCAATCCAGGAGCGGACGAACAGCAGCCCGGCGACGATCGCCCCCCGCGTGGCCAGCATCGCACGCTGCCGCATGAGCTGGCGGCGGCGGCGCACCCGCTCTTTCTTGGCCAATGCAAGACGCTGGTCCCGCTGGCGCTGCAGCCAGCGCTCATGCCGATGCCGGTCGCGCTCCACCGCGGCGCTTTGGGCGCGCAGCCAGCGGTGGTGGTCGGTCAGATCTTCGTTGGCGCTGGAGAGAAAAGCTCCGGACTTGGCAGCCGTATCCTTGGCGGCGGCAACAGTCGCCTCGAACGCCGCAGTCTCTTTGGACTCGGCGTCGTCTTCCCGGGTGGACCAGGCACGCTTCTTACGCATTGGACTGGCCATGCCAAAAGGCTCCGCAAAGGACCCGATCGAGATCGAGCCTCGTAATCACCGCAAGACTCACTCGGTACGCAAGGAGAGCACGCATGCCGGTGCCCGCACGAAGCTCCCTCCCCCTGATCCCGGAGCCTCCGCCGCAAGACAAGCTGCCAGACATCATATTGCCTCGGCCCGGCGAGCCGCGGGCGCCGTCCCTGGCTGCGCCCCGATAAAGCAAGCGTTTCGGCTGTCAGCTTTCCGCTGCTCCTAGCTTAGCGGTCAAAGCGATGGTGGCCAACGGCCAAACCGGGGGATACGACTTTTCTATGAAGGTGTGGCGGCGGGGTTGACGACCCTAAAGATCGTCCAAACCGCCCAGAACCCGGTCGAAATCCCGTGCCTTTTGGTAGTCGATGTCGGCCTGGCGGGCTCTCTGCGCGGCCAAGTCTTGGCGGCAGGCGTCATACTCGGCACTCCCGGGCTCCCCATTGGCGCTGCGGCACTTGGCATCGTCCTCGGCCTCACTGGCCGCTTGCTTGGCCACACGCTCGGCCTGAAGGTCTTCGCGTGAGGCGCAGGCGAAAAGGCTAAGCCATAGAGGTAGCAAGGCGGCCACGATCAAGACTTGTCTAGTCATTGCCGGTTGCTTGAGCCCCAATGATGGCGCGGTGATGGTAGCAAGACCTAGCCCCGAGAAGACTTCGCCTTGAGACTGCCCGTATGTCTGATTATCTCTCCTGTCAGCCTTCAAGAACGCAAGCAGCCGACAGGTCTCCGTGACGAACACTCTCCGCCTCTTCTCAAGCGCCCTATGTCTTGGCGTTCTCCTCGCCCTTGGCGCTCCGCACGCGGCGATGGCCGAGGCGAACGAGGCCTCCAAGACCGCTCAATCGGAAACCGACAGCCAGGAAGTCCGCCTGCGGCTGCCGCCGACCGCGATCACCCATCATACGCTGGAGATGGACGGCGAGAAGATTCCCTACAGCGCCGTGGCCGGCGCCATCGAGCCCCGCGACGATGATGGCAAGCCAACCGCAGAGATCTTCTACGTCGCTTATGCCAGGGAGCCTGAGGACGCCAACCGGCCCGTCACGTTCGTCTTCAACGGTGGCCCCGGCGCCGCCTCGACTTATTTACATCTCGGTACGATCGGTCCGAGAATCGTGGAGGCCACCGACACCGGCGAGTTGATCGGGCCGCCACCGCGCCTCATTGCCAACGACGCGAGCTGGCTCGACTTCACCGATCTGGTGTTCGTCGATCCTGTTGGCACGGGCTATAGCCGCGCCACCGGTAGCAAGGAGGACAAGGACTTTTGGGGCGTCGAGCAGGATACGGACTCGCTCGCCGAGTTTATCCGCCTCTATCTGACCGAGAACGGACGCATTGGCTCGCCGGTCTTCATCGCCGGCGAAAGCTATGGCGGCTTCCGGGCAGCGACGATCACCCGCAAGCTTCAAAAGACTGGAGGCGTCTCGCCGAGCGGGCTCGTGCTGGTGTCGCCGGCGCTCGAATTCGCGCTGCTGCATGGCGAAGACTACGACCCCATGCCCTGGGCGCTGGCCCTTCCCTCTTATGCCGCGGTCAAGCTCGAGAGCGAAGGCATCGCCACGCGCGAAGGGCTTGCCGAGGCTTTGAAAGAGGCCGAGCGCTACGCCATGACCGACTATCTCGTGGCACTGGCCTCGGGCGCGGAGGAAGGCGGCAAGGCGGCGAGCGCGCGTGTCGCGGAACTGACCGGGCTGCCGCTCAAGGACGTCGAGCAGCGCCTTGCCCGCATCACGCCCTCTTTCTTCATCAAGGAATTCGACCGCGCCGGCGGCCAGGTCCTGAGCCGCTACGACGGCAGCGTCAGTGGGCCCGACCCGCATCCCTCAAGCGCTTGGCCGCAGGGGCCCGACCCGGTGCTCGACGCCACCGTGCCGCTCTGGACTTCGGCATTCGTGCAATACGCGCGAGAGGAACTTGGCTTCAAAACCGAGGAGCCTTTCGAGCTGCTGAACCGCCAGGTGAGCGGCAAATGGGACTACGGCACCAGCCCGACCAGACAAGGCTATGCCGGCGTGCTCGACGACATCCAGGAGGCGCGCGCCGCGAATCGCGCCCTCGAGGTGATGATCGCCACCGGCTACACCGACCTCATCACGCCCTATATGGCGCCGGCTTATCTGGTGAAGCAGCTTCCGCCGCTCGAAGGCGCAAGCCCCATCACCATCGAGGACTATGCTGGCGGTCACATGCTCTATCTGCGGCCCGACTCCCGGCGCGCGCTCAAGAAAGACGTGGAGACGATGTACCGGCGGGCTCTGTCTTCGGCCCCATCGCAAGGCTAACTTCTAGCCGTTCCGTTGCGCGTGATCGGGCACGGCCGATCGGCTAGTGGATTGATTCCAACGTTTGGAACCCTCTGTTTCGAGCGGCGATGATGTCATCGGGATTGGCTCTCCAGGTGAATGGTTGCGGGTTCTCGGTATTGTATTCGCGCACGAAGCGGTTGATGGCGGCCTGGAGTTCGACGACGGAATGGAAGACGCCATGCCTGAGCCTGCGCCGTGTGAGTTTGGCGAAGAAGCCCTCGACGGCGTTGAGCCAGGAGCAGGAAGTCGGCGTGAAGTGGAAGGTCCAGCGCGGATGGCGGGCGAGCCAGGCGCGCACCTTGTCCTTCTTGTGCGCCGCGTAGTTGTCGAGGATGACGTGGATATCCTTGTCCGCCGGGGTCTCGCGCTCGATGCGGTTGAGGAAACGGATGAACTCCTGATGGCGGTGGCGCTGCATGTTCTGTCCGATGACCGTCCCATCCAGCACGTTGAGCGCGGCGAACAGCGTCGTCGTGCCGTGCCGTTTGTAGTCGTGGGTCATCGTGCCGGCGCGGCCCTTCTTCATCGGCAGGCCGGGCTGGGTGCGCTCGAGTGCCTGGATCTGCGACTTCTCGTCGACCGACAGCACCACGGCATGGGCCGGCGGATCGACATACAGGCCGACGATCTCGGTGAGTTTCTCGGCGAAGGCCGGGTCGGTCGAGAGCTTGAAGTGCCGCCAGCGGTGCGGGCTGAGGCCATGGGCCTTCCAGATCGCCTGGACCGTCGACGCCGCGACGCCGGCCACCTTCGCCATCGCGCGCAACGTCCAGTGGGTCGCCTCAAACGGCGGCGGTTCCTGCGTCAGGCGGACGATCTCGGCGACGCGCTCCGGCGACACCGGCGCCTTGCCGGGCGGACGGGTCTTGTCGCGAAGCAGGCCGTCCACGCCTTCGTGCATGAACCGCTCCTGCCAGCGCCACACGCAGGTCTTGGAATTGGCCGTGGCGGCCATGATCGCCGAGGTGCCCAGACCCTCGCCGCTCAAAAGGACGATACGCGCCCGCCAGACGTGCTTCTGCGGGCTCATGGGGTCCGCGACGATCGCTTGCAATCGCTGACGGTCACGAGACGAGACGGCGAAGGAGATACCTGTGCGCATGCCGCAGACTCGCACGCCACAACCAAACACGGAATCCCAAATCGGACTCCTTTGATCCGATCAATCCACTAGGGTCAGGACCCATAACTGAGCGAAAGCGGATGACGGCTTCGAGCCCTTCTCAGACCATTGGCCAGTTGGTAGAGTCTCAGCCGCAGAACGCTGAGACTCTACCAACTGGCA
>NZ_JBPPND010000028.1:0-4389 GCF_051306395.1 Methyloceanibacter sp. | reverse complement strand
TTGGCCTCATCCGGGGTTAGGGTTTCGGCCACAAGGCCAAAGCGCGCGCCAGCCGGCACCGCCGCGCTATCCTCCCCGGCGACCGTGAGCGTCAGCGGCAATGCACCTCCACCCGAATCCGGCTTGAGCACGGCGCGGATGTCTTCCATGGGCTGATCCGACACATTGGCGCCGGTGAGCATGAGTGTCTCGCTTGCCGCAGGCGCATCGAGCAACCACTGGATCGGCGCGGAGCCTGTGTCCGCTACGGGCTCGATCTGGGGCTCGGCCTCGGGTTCCGGTGAGTTCCTCTGCTCTGCTCCCGGCTCGGCTTTCTGCTCGGTGTTCGGCTCGGCCGTCTGCTCAGCCTTGAACCACGCCCCCCAGGAGAACCAATCGGCGGTCGACGCGCTCAGGACCGGCTGCGGTTCGCGGGCGCCAGCTTCCTTCCTTGCGCTCGCGAGCGAGGTAGAGGCCTGTTCAAGCGCTGTGGTGAGCTCCAGGGCAGGGCGGTCCCACCCGGCCGGGAGCTTTTTGGCGAGCTGAGCGAGGCCCTTGTGGATCTGGCTGGGGCCTTGGGCCGTCGAGAAGAACACACAGCCGGCGACCAAGACGATGGTCAGCGCCGTCGAGCCGAGCGTGACCCAGGTCCTGCGCTGGCTATAAGTCGCAACGAACAGGAGTATCAAAACGATACCGGCAACGAGCAGATCCAAAGTATGCCCCAAGTTCATCCCTCGTGACCGCCACGATGGTCCAAAACCGTGGCACGAGCACGGCGAAGCCTGCCGGAAAACCGTGAATATCCGCCTACCGCCGCGCCTTGCGGGCGGGGGCCGAGGCTGCGCCAGGCCCGACGTTCGACTACATCACCCTCCCGTCGGGAACAGAAGCTGCACCTGGAAACGGAGCTGCCAGTCCGGGCCTTCTTCCGGCGTGATGACGTTGTCGTAGGCGCTGAGCGACATGTTCACGGGCTGCGCGCCGATATTGAACACGCGCCCCACGCCGCCGCCGAGCGGTAGCGTCCACTGGTCGTCGGCGGCCGCATTCCAATCGGCGGTGATGATCGGCGCGGAGGAGAGATACCAGCCGTGCTTCAGGTTGTAGTTGACGAAGTACTGAAGCAGGAAGGCGTTCACGTCCGGCTCGTTCGAGTCACCCGCGAACGACCAGATGTTATTGACGAGCGCGCCGACCACCCACTTGCCCGGCGTCCAGACGATGGCGGCCGTCGGACCTGCGCCCCATTTGTCGGGCCCAAGACTCCTGTCCGTGTTGGTGGGCAGGAGGAGGGTCGGCCCGGCGCCGATCATGAGCTTCGGACTGACCTGCTTCACGAAGAAGAAGCTCGGATTGAAATTGCCGAGACCGAAATCGCTCTCGTCGCCTTGGTACACCGGCGGCTGATAGACCACCGGCAGGATCCAGCGCGTGACCAGATTCCAGTCCTCGTTCAGCTTGAACGGGATCACCGGCTGGATGTTGAGAATGTTCTGGTCTTTGTCGAACGGGCCGACATTGAAGTTGGTGTTGTTTTGGAACGGGACCGAAATCAGATTGGCGATCGGATTTTGTGCCTGCTGAGCAAGGTCGCCTGAGTCCTGTGCTTGGACTGAAGAGACGGTCGCCGCCGTAACCGAAAGCGCGCCCGCCAAAATCCCCCGTAACGCATTCATGCCGCATCCTCCCCTAAGTCGGACCGGGAGCGCACCAATGTCGCTGCCAACCGCCGATTCTGCAACTCTACAGCAACTAGGACCAAGATTGTCCCCAGAGGTTGTTCGCGCGTTTGCCGCGGGCCCACGCCTTGCCAAAGGTGGCGGGGAGGGGCCGTATCCCCTAAAACCGCGCTAAACGAATAGAGAAAAATAGATCCCCCGCATGGCCCCGCCGCCCCTTCTTCTTCTGAGAGAGATCTCGCTGAGCTTTGGCAGCAAGCCGCTGCTGGATGGTGCCACGCTGTCCATCGGCCCCTCGGAGCGGTTGTGTCTGGTGGGGCGGAACGGCTCGGGAAAGTCCACTTTGCTCAAGATCGCCTCGGGCGAGATCGAGCCCGATAGCGGCAGCCGTTTCGTCCAGCCCGGCGTGACCATCCGCTACCTGGCGCAAGACCCGGATCTGTCGGGCTTTGCGACCACGCGCGCCTTTGTCGAGGCGGGACTCTCCCCAGGCGATGATCCCCACCGTGCGCGGTATCTCCTGGAAAGCCTCGGCCTTACGGGTGAGGAAGCACCGTCGCGTTTGTCAGGCGGCGAGACGCGCCGCGCGGCGTTGGCCCAGGTGCTCGCGCCAGACCCGGACATTCTACTGTTGGACGAGCCCACCAACCATTTGGACGTGGTGGCCCTCGAGGAACTGGAAGCGGTGCTGAAGGCCTCGCGGTCGGCGCTGGTGCTGATCAGTCATGACCGGCGCTTCCTGGAGACCCTTTCACACGCCACTGTGTGGCTGGACCGCGGCACCACACGGCGGCTCGAGCAAGGGTTTGGCGCTTTCGAGGCGTGGCGGGACGGCATCCTCGAAGAGGAGGAGATCGCGCATCACAAGCTCGACCGGCAGATCGTGCGGGAGGAGCATTGGCTGCGCTATGGCGTCAGTGCACGGCGAAAACGCAACCAGCGGCGGCTTGAAGGGCTGCTCTCCTTGCGCGGCACGCGTGTTCAGGCGAAGCAGAACCGTATCCAAGCCGACGTGAAGCTGACTGCGCATGAAGCCGGTGAGGCGGGGCGGAAAGTCATCGAGGCCCATCGGCTCGCCAAGAGCTACGGCGACCTAAAGCTGGTCAGCGACTTCAGCATCAGAATCGCCCGCGGCAACCGGGTCGGCCTTGTTGGGCCGAACGGCGCCGGCAAGACGACTCTCATCAACCTCCTGACGGGTTCGTTGAAACCCGACGCCGGCACCGTGAAGCTCGGCACCAATCTCGAAGTGGCGAGTCTCGATCAACGCCGCGAGAAGCTCGATCCGGAGCAAAGCGTTTCCGCGACGCTCACTGACGGCAGCGGCGATTCGGTGATCATCAATGGCGAAGAGCGTCACGTCATCAGCTATATGCGGGACTTTCTGTTCGCGCCCGAACAGGCCGGAACGCCCGTGAAGGCCCTTTCGGGCGGGGAGCAGGGCCGGCTGATGCTCGCGGTGGCGCTGGCGCATCCGTCCAACGTGCTCGTGCTGGACGAGCCGACCAACGATCTCGATCTGGAAACACTCGACGTACTCCAGGAGATGCTGGCGAGCTATCCTGGCACCGTGCTGCTCGTCAGCCACGACCGCGATTTCTTGGACCGCACCGTCACCTCGGTGGTCGTGGCGGAAGGGGACGGCCGGTGGATCGAGTATGCCGGCGGCTATACCGACATGGTCGCGCAGCGTGGCAAGGGTGTGGGAGACATCCCACAAGAGGCGCCCAAGGACAGTTCTACGCCGAAGAACGCGGCAAAGTCGTCGGTGCCTGATAAGCCTGCCTTGGGACCGCGCAAGCGCCTCAGCCCCACAGAGCAGCACGCCTTGAAGACCCTGCCCATGCGCATCGCCGCGCTTCACGACGAGATCGGGCGGCTGGAACGGTTGCTCGCGGATCCGGATTTCTATGAGCGGGACCGGGAAGCGTTCACGGCCGCAGGCACCGCGTTGACCAAGGTGCAAGGAGACTTGGCCACGGCCGAGGAAGAGTGGTTGCGGCTCGAACTGCTAAGCGAAGAAATGGAGCAGAGCGCGCCGTCCCAATGACGCAAAGATCCCTAGAGCCCGCGCGGCGACGCCTTGATCCAACGACGAAAAGGCCGTAGGTGTCAGGCGGTGCCGACCAGAACCAAATTGGAGTGATGACCATGTCCGGGAGACTTCTCCCTTCCTTTGTTTTCGTCGCCACATTGCTGGCGATGACCGTGCCTTCCGCCGCCCAGTATTCGTCTGCGGTCAAGGGGGCGTGCAAGAACGACTACAAGCGCTTTTGCGGGGTTTACGCGGTCAACGATCCAGGCCTGCGGAAGTGCATGGATAAGGCCGGTCCGAGCTTGTCGAACAACTGTGTTGTTACCCTCGTGAATGCGGGCGAGGTGAGTTACCAGCGTGCTACTCAGCGCTGGGGTCACAAGCTCCAAAAAGTCGAGTAGTCTTCGCGAGAAAATTGCGCGTATCGCTTGCTGATGGCCGGGCTTGTCCCGGCCATTCTACATTTTCTGGTGGCCCGGCCCGTTGTGGGTATGTGTGCAAGTCAATTTTCACTTGTAATGCAAAGGTTTGCTTTCCGGTTTATGCACTCTTAAGCGTGCGATCTCTTACGGCCAGCTCTGAGCATTATTGCCAATGTTCCAAGCGACATTGCTTCTTGGAACCTTTTCCTTTGCTCTAAGCTCCAGCTGTATTGTCCACGCTTGAGGAGGCAAGGAGAACCCCATATGCGCA
>NZ_JBPPND010000027.1:0-6921 GCF_051306395.1 Methyloceanibacter sp. | reverse complement strand
CTTCTCATTGATCTCTGCGCTACCGGCCTCCGGCCTGCTTGAGCGCAATGTGCGCTCCGGCCTTTGACCGCTGTCGCGCGAGAGCAAATCCCAGCGAGCTTCTCGCAGGGGCTCGTAGTAGCCCCGGGGGGTGGCTCCGGCGCCGCCCGGAGGTCTCGCTGCGAACGAGACCCGCAGGCGCCGCACCCCGCCCCGCTCACGCCAACGCCTCGCGAGAACGCCCTTTGAACGGACGAGGTGATCGCATTGTACGGCAGGTTTCGGGGGCGGGCATAAGTGCGGCCTGCGTTACCACCGCTCATTCCCGCGAAAGCCGGAATCCAGGGCAACAAGCCTGTGGGCCCGTTTCTGGATACCGGCTTACGCCGGTATGACGGGGATAGGGAAAGAAGCCGGGCTAGCCGGCGATCTTGGAGAAGTCGGCGACTGTCTGGGTGGTGGCGCGGATGCGATTTAGGAGCCGCAGGCGGTTTTCGCGCAGCTTGGGATCGTCGGCGTTGACCGTCACCGAATCGAAGAAGGCATCGACGGGCTCGCGCAAGAGCGCCATGGCGCCCATCGCCGCTTCGAAATCCTCATTCTCAACGGCCGACGCCGCGGCCTTCTCGACCTCGTCAACCGCCTTGGCGAGCGCCTTTTCTTGCGGCTGCTCCAGGAGCGCTGGATCCGGCGCTTCGTCAAAGCTGCGGCCGTCCTTCTTCTCCTCGATACGCAGGATGTTCATCGCGCGCTTGGCGCCGGCCAGCAGGTGCTTGCCGTCTTCCGTCTCGAGGAAACGTCCCAGCGCATCGACCCGCGCGACGATCATCAAGAGATCGTCGCCACCGAGCGCGAATACCGCGTCCACGAGATCGTGCCGCGCGCCTTGGTCGCGCAAATGTACCTTCAAGCGGTCGACGAAGAAATCCAAGAGCGTTCTAGCCTTGTACCAAGCAACATCCACTTCGGTGCCCGGGTCCCTCTTTTTGGCAAGCGCCATGGCTGCTGCTTCAAGTGAAGCGCCGTCCACAATGAAGCTGGCTTTCCAGGCCCCCATCAGATTATGCAACAGCGGAAAAAGGTGAATCTTGTTTCCGTTCTCCAGAATAATGCGGATGACGCCGAGGGCGGCGCGGCGCAAGGCATAGGGGTCCTTCGAGCCGGTCGGCTTCTCGTCGATGGCCCAGAAGCCCACAAGCGTGTCGAGCTTGTCGGCAAGCGCCACGGCGATGGCGATGGGCGCGCGCGGCACGTCGTCCGTCGGCCCGACGGGCTTATAGTGCGCGGCGATGGCATCGGCGACGGACGGGTTCTCTTTCTGATCGAGCGCGTAGTAGCGGCCCATGACGCCTTGCAGCTCGGGGAACTCGCCGACCATGTCGCTGACGAGATCCGACTTGGCGAGGATGGCGGCGCGCTCGGCGAGATCGGGATCGGCCCCGACCAAGGGCGCGATCTCGCGGGCCAGATGAAAGATGCGCTGCACGCGCTCGTATTGACTGCCGAGCTTCTCGTGGAACGTGATCTCCTTGAGCTTGGGCACCCAGTCTTCCAGCGAGCCCTTGCGATCCTGTTCGTAAAAGAACTTGGCGTCCGCGAGCCTAGCTGCGATGACCCGTTCATTGCCTTGGGTGATCGCCCTGCCACGATCCTCCGCCTTCAGATTGGCGATAAGCATGAAGCGGTTTGCGAGTTCCTCGCCCTTCTTCAGCGAGAAGCATTTCTGGTGGGCTTTCATCGAGGTGGCGAGCACTTCCGGCGGCACGCTCAAGAAGTCCTCGTCGAAGGCGCCGATCAGCGGCACGGGCCATTCGGTCAGGCCCGCGTTCTCGGCGAGCAGCGCCTCGTCCTCGACGAGCGTCAAGCCTTCCTTCTCGGCGAGCTTGTGCGCGGTCTTTAAGATGAGTTCGGCGCGCTCGTCGGAGTCGAGGATGACAAAAGCGTCCTTCAGCTTCGCCGCATAGTCGCGGAAACTCTTCACGGTGAAGGCTTTGGGCGCCATGAAGCGGTGACCGCGCGTGCGGTTGCCGCTTTCGATGTCGATCTCGAACTCCACCACCTTGCCGTCGAAAATGCAGAGGACGGAATGGAGCGGCCGCACCCAGCGAAGCTTGCCGGCACCCCAGCGCATCGCCTTCGGCCAAGGGAAGTTGCGAACGATCTCGGGCACGATCTCGGCGATGACATCGGCCGTCTCCCGCCCAGGCTTCTCCAGCATCGCGACGTAGAAGCTGCCCTTCTTGTCCTCTCGCACTTCCGCTTGGTCGATCGACTTGAGACCTGCCGATTTGAGGAAGCCGCTGATCGCCTGTTCGGGCGCGCCTACGCGCGGGCCTTTGCGCTCTTCGCTGATATCGGGCGAGCGCTTCGGCAGGCCGTCGACGACAGCGGTGAGCCTTCGCGGCGTGGCGAAGGTCTTGACACGTTCGAAGTCGAGACCGGCGCCTTTCAGTTTGTCGCCGAGCAGGCGGCCGAGGTCCTCGCGCGCGCGCGGTTGCATGCGCGCCGGGATTTCCTCGGAGAAGAGTTCAAGCAGGAGCTCAGCCATTCGCGCTCAATCCTTACCGGCAGGCGCGAGGTCTTGACCGAAACCGATGTCGTGGTCGTCAAGATCCTGGATGCCGAATTCGAGAACGCCATAAGGCTTCTCACCAAGGTCGTAGTCGATATGCGCGCCGCGCTCCTTCATCTCCTCGTACATGGCGCGTGCGTCGTCGACCCAGAAATAGGCGTTCCATATCTGGTTCTTAATGCGCCAATACGGAACAATGTCGTGGCTGTCGGGTGACTGGGTCAGCATGACATGGGCAAAATCCCGCGCGGCGATGGCGAAGTCCGGTGGCTTGCCCCAGACGCCAAGCGTCCGGAAGCCGACCTTGTCGGCCCAAAAGGCGATCGTCTTTTCGAGATCGCGGGCGAACAGAACCGGTGCTTGCCGCAAGACCGTCGCCCGGCTCATGACGCTCCGCCCGCTTCGGTCTTGAGCCACGCGGCGCAGCACGCCTTGGAGAGATCGCGCACGCGCAAAATATAGGCCTGCCGCTCGGTCACGGAAATGACGCCGCGCGCATCGAGCAGATTGAAAATATGCGAGGCCTTGATGGCCTGGTCGTAAGCCGGCAGCACCATCAGATGCCGCTCGCCGTTCCCGCCCGCGGCGAGCAGCGCCTTGCACTCCGCCTCGGCGTCGCGGAAATGCTCGAACAGCTTCGCGGTATCCGCGTGCTCGAAATTGTAGCGGGAGTATTCCTGCTCGGCTTGCAAGAACACGTCGCCATAGGTGACCTTGTCCGCGCCCTCGCCGCCGTTGAAGTTGAGGTCGTAGACGTTGTCCACGCCCTGCACATACATGGCGAGACGCTCGAGCCCATAGGTGAGCTCGCCGGAGACGGGATCGCAGTCGAAGCCGCCGACCTGCTGGAAGTAGGTGAACTGCGAGACTTCCATGCCGTCGCACCACACCTCCCAGCCGAGCCCCCAAGCGCCGAGCGTCGGGCTTTCCCAGTCGTCCTCGGCGAAGCGGATGTCATGGTTCTTGGGATCGATGCCGATGGCGTAAAGGCTCTCCAGATAGAGGTCCTGAATGTCGGCCGGCGACGGCTTCAAAATCACCTGGAACTGGTAGTAGTGCTGAAGCCGGTTCGGGTTCTCGCCGTAGCGGCCGTCCTTGGGTCGCCGCGAAGGCTGCACATAGGCGGCGCGCCAGGGCTTCGGGCCGAGCGAGCGCAGCGTGGTCGCCGGATGGAAGGTCCCCGCCCCGATCTCCATGTCGTAGGGCTGGAGGATGACGCAGCCCTGATCGGCCCAGAAGCGTTCCAGCTTCAGGATCAGATCCTGGAACGAGGGCGCCTCATGTTGTTTGCTGGATTTGGACATTGGATCGAGGCGTTAGAGCGCACCTTGGCGGGGTCGCCGGACGCTAATGCAATTCCCCATTAAATTGAACCGTCATGCCCGGCCTTGTCCCGGGCATCCACGTATTTCCATCAGACCGTCAAAGACGTGGATGGCCGGGACAAGCCCGGCCATGACAGGCATGGATGACAACAATGGCTGTAGCGTTAATTGATGCCGCCCTTCAATGCGTCTGTTTAGGCCGGTAGACACCCGTCGAAGGGTCCTGCTCAAGCGGCACCGAATGATCGAGATCGCGGCGCTCCGCGGCCTCTTTCGCCGCGCGCAGATCGGCGGCGATGCGCTCCTGCTCTTTCTTGAAGTAGCGCCTGACCATGAGAAGCCCGGCGCCCGCGGCGATCAGAAGAAGAAGCTGCGGCATGGCTTACAACCCGAAACGCGACCAAAGCGAACGCGCCTCGACCGCTGAGATCACATCCGCGGCAAGCCCGTCCGGCCAGAGGCCGAAGTCGAAACCGCTCGCGCCGGCAAACACGCCCTGCTTGCGGCGGAACCAGGAGGTCGCCGGCGCCACGAGCTTGAAGCGTACGTCCTCGCCGAACACCTCGCGCATTTTGGAGCGGAGATCCGACAATCCGTCGACGAGACCGAGCTCGGCGGCCGTCTTGCCGGACCAGAACTCGCCCGTGAACAGCTCCTTGTCGGCCTTGGTGAGCTTGTCGCCGCGGCTTGTCTTGACCAGCTCGATGAAGGCGGCGTGCACGTCCTGCTGGATCGCCTTGATGCGCTTCACGTCGGCGGGCTTCTCGGGGAGAAAGGGATCAAGGGTATCCTTGTTGGCGCCGGCGGTATAGACGCGGCGCTCGACGCCGATCTTCTCCAAAAGACCGGGGAAACCGAACGTGGCGGCGATCACGCCGATCGAGCCCACGATCGAGCTCGTGTCGGCGTAGATCTCATCGCCCGCACAGGCGAGCATGTAGCCGCCGGAGGCGCACACGTCCTCGGCGAACACATAGACTTTGAGATCCTTCTCCTCGGCCAACGCGCGGATGCGCTTATAGATGAGCGTGGACTGGACCGCGGAGCCGCCGGGCGAGTTGATCTGGATGGCGATCGCCTTGGCGCCGCGCATGGAGAATGCCTTGTCGATGGCCAAGGCGACCGTCGAAAGGGTCAGGCTCGGCTTCAGCGGCGTGCTCATGCCAATCGGTCCGGTGAAGCGCAGCACCGGCACCAGCGGACGGGACTTGGTCCACCTCTCAGGGAGATAGGACTTTATCGTCTCCAGAAAACCGCCTTGGCTCATTCCGTTCTCCCTATCTTCAGACTCAACCCAGATCGAGGGTTACCTCTCTAAATCTGTATCAATAAAGGCCAGACCGGGGCAGCGTTGAAGCCTTTAATTAAGGCAGTCTCGCGAGGAGACATCAGCCTGTCCGAATGACTTGCTATACATCTTCTCACCGTGGGCGCATGCGCCGCTCCCGAGCAGCGCCTCGGATCATAGCGCGAATCCTGAGGAGACTCTGAGATGAAGAAGTTTGCGATCCTGGCGGCGGCGGTGGGCGTCATCGCGTTCACGATCGTCACGCTGCTGCCGCAGCCCGCGGATGCCGGCTGGCGCCGCAAGGCTTGGCGGCAGGGCTACGCACCCGGCGTAAGCGTTTATGTCGCGCCGCGCTACGGCTATTACGCGCCGCGGACCTATCGTGGATGCGGCTATTACCGCTGTGCCGGCTATCCTTACGCCTACTATCCCTATTGGCGCGGACGCTACTATCGCGGCTGGTACTAGGCGCGCGCACCGCCTGAAAGGCTAAGATTTTGGAGGGCCGTTCCCAGCGATGGGAGCGGCCTTCTTCTATGCGCGTTTTATGCGCGCGCTTCGTGGTGAACGCGCGATGAACGGCCACCTCAGACGGGGTTCAGGCCAGGCCTCCTAAAACAGCAGCCAAGACCGAGGGTCTTTAGAGACGTCAGGGTCTGCGACTAGCGGACCTTGCGAGCCCGAGAGCTCTCCTCACGCTCGGGCAAATTGGGGCTGCCGCCTTTCCCCCCTGGGCGGCGGCCCTTTTTTCGTGGGGCGCCAAGCCGAAGCGCCTCCCCGCCCCTGAGCACGGCCTCGGCGTGCCCCGTATAGGCCCCATCCGGTCCATGCAGGACCAGCCCCGAGAGGAGCCGTAGGCCGGCGCGGCTGCCTTTGCGCCCCTGCACGATGACGCGGACCGCAGGCTCCGCCGCCTTAGGAAACAGGGGAAAGACGGCAAGGTCGCCGAATCGGTCCTGAAGCAAATCCAAGAGCGCGCCGAGACAGTCGGCCCGGTGGATCACGGTCAAAGCGCCCTTCGGCGCGGCCATGGTGGTGAGAAATCGCACCCAGCGCCCAAGCTCGCCCCGCGGCATGACATGCGCGGCGGCCCGTGACGCGTTTGGCGCCGCCCGCACCGCGCCCTCCATATAGAAGGGTGGATTGGCCATGACCTGGTCGTAGCCTTCGCGGATAAGCCCGGCGGCGGCCAAGTCCTTGGCGGGCGCGGTGACATCCGCGCGGATTGCGGCGAACCGGTCCGGCAAGCCATTCCGCGCCGCGTTCTCCGCCGCAAGAGCGCATTGCCGCTCATCGATCTCGACCGCGGTCACGGTGGTCTTTGGAACCCGAGCGAGGAGGCAGAGCCCCGCGACGCCGACGCCGGCACAGGCGTCGAGCACGGAATCGCCTGCTTGAGCGCCCACGGCGGCGGCGAGAAACACCGCATCGCTCCCGGCACGATGGCCGGTTTTCGGCTGGAGGACAGTCAGACGACCGCCGAGGAAGTCGTCGGTGGTGGTGGTGCCCGTTTTGCCGCGCGGGCGGCTAGGCTTTGTCTTCGCCTTTGAGGTCATGACCGACACCGGCCTCGGTGAGCAAGTTGCGTGCCTCATCGATGCAATCTTCCTCCACCAAGACACGTCTTGGCAGGATTCCGATAGAGCCCTCCATCACGCTCATATTGGTGTCGAGCACGATGAAGCCGATCTCGGCCTCGTTCAGGAGCGCGCTGACAAAAGACAGAAGCACGGGGTCGTTCGAGCGCAACAATTCTT
>NZ_JBPPND010000026.1:0-14706 GCF_051306395.1 Methyloceanibacter sp. | reverse complement strand
TGCTACGACAATAATCAAGCGTGCCGCAGGTCGAAATTCCGTGATGGGGCCATGGTTCCCGCCGCGCCCAGGAGCCGTGACCCAGAATCTCAACAACTGTCACTAAATTGCAACAGACTGAGGTATTTGCGCCTCGTTTGCGCCATAAAACTTTGGGACATCCAGCACAATCAGAGGATCATTGGCCACGAAGACACTCGCAGCCGATCAAAGCGAGGGGGGCGGGCCAGGGAGCGACCCGGCTGGTGCGTATTCCGAGCCGTGACGGAAGACCCGTCCGGTCGGTCAAGTACAGCCGGACATGGGCAGATGGACGCAAAGACGTTCGATAAATCCCGTTTGCCGAGCAGGCATGTAACGGAGGGGCCATCCCGCGCCCCGCATCGCTCATACTTGTACGCGATGGGGCTGTCGCGCGAGCAGATTCACCAGCCTCTGGTCGGTGTCGCTTCTTGCTGGAACGAAGCGGCCCCGTGCAACATCTCGCTAATGCGCCAGGCGCAGGCGGTGAAGCAGGGTGTGGCGGCCCGGGCCGGGACGCCGCGCGAGTTCTGCACCATCACCGTCACCGACGGCATCGCCATGGGGCACCAAGGCATGAAGTCCTCGCTGCCCTCGCGCGAGGTCATCGCCGACTCCGTCGAGCTTACCATGCGCGGTCACTGCTACGACGCGCTCGTCGGCCTTGCCGGCTGCGATAAGTCGCTGCCTGGCATGATGATGGCCATGTGCCGCCTCAACGTGCCGTCGATCTTCATCTATGGCGGCTCGATCCTGCCGGGCTCCTTCAGGGGCCGGCAGGTCACGGTCCAGGATCTGTTCGAGGCGGTCGGGGAATATTCCGTCGGCAAGATGTCGTCGGAGGATTTGGACGAGCTGGAGCAGGTGGCGTGCCCGTCTGCCGGCGCTTGCGGCGCTCAGTTCACCGCCAACACCATGGCCACGGTGTCCGAGGCCATCGGCCTTGCCCTGCCGTACTCGGCCGGCGCGCCCGCGCCCTATGAGATCCGGGACCGGTTCTGCATGGCGGCGGGCGAGAAAATCATGGATCTGATCGCGCTGAATATTCGCCCGCGCGACATCGTTACTCTGAAAGCGCTGGAGAACGCCGCCGCCGTCGTCGCGGCCTCTGGCGGCTCGACCAATGCGGCGCTGCATCTGCCGGCTATCGCGCACGAATGCGGGATCGCGTTTGACCTGTTCGACGTGGCCGAAATCTTCAAAAAGACTCCTTACATCGCAGATTTGAAGCCTGGTGGCCGTTATGTCGCCAAGGATTTGTTCGAGGCTGGCGGGGTGCCGCTCCTCATGAAAACTCTCCTCGACCACGGCTACCTGCACGGCGACTGCCTGACAGTGACCGGCCGTACGATCGGGGAAAATCTTTCTAAGGTTGCATGGAACCCAGACCAGGATGTCGTGCGTTCTGCTGATGCCCCGCTGACCCCGACTGGCGGCGTTGTGGGCTTGAGGGGGACGCTTGCCCCCGATGGGGCGATCGTCAAGGTGGCAGGTTTGAAGAACCTGAAATTCCGAGGACCCGCTCGTTGCTTCGATAGCGAGGAGGCGGCTTTCGCCGCCGTCAGCGCCAAGAAGTACGACGAGGGCGACGTCATCGTCATTCGCTACGAGGGCCCCAAGGGCGGCCCTGGCATGCGCGAGATGCTGTCCACCACCGCGGCAATCTACGGCCAAGGCATGGGCGACAAGGTGGCGCTGATCACCGATGGACGCTTTTCCGGCGCCACGCGCGGCTTCTGCATCGGCCATGTTGGGCCGGAGGCGGCCGTGTGCGGGCCGATCGCGCTGCTGCGCGACGGCGACACCATCGTGCTCGATGCGGAAGAGGGCATCATCGATCTGGAAGTGAGCGAGGAAGAGCTCGCGCGCCGCGCGAAGGATTGGAAGGCACCGCCGTCCACGTTCAAGAGCGGCTATCTTTGGAAATACGCAAAAGAGGTTGGAGCCGCGCGCACCGGCGCCGTGACCCATCCCGGCGGCGGCGAAGGGACGAGCTATGCCGATATTTAGCGCATCCCAAATCGGCAGCGCGCTCGCGGCCTTCATCGTGCTAACGCCCGCCGGCGTGGGCGGCGCGGATCAACCGCCGCCGTACACCTCGGCCACGGAGGCCTATCGTCAGGGCGCCAGCTTCATGAAGTCGGGCGAGATGACCTCGGCCGTGCCCGCGCTCGAATATGCCGCCACGCGCGGCGTGCTCGGTGCGCAGCTGAAGCTGGCCCGCCTCTACGCCAAGGGCCGTGACGTGCCGCAGGACGACGCCAAGGCGTTTTACTACTATCAGCACATCGCCGATCAATACGCGGACATCCAGCCGTCGAGCCCGATTGCTCAATATGTCGGCGAGGCCTTCTCTGCCCTCGGCCGGTATTATGTCGGCGGCATCCCCGCCGTGCCGCTGCATCCCGACCCGGTCTATGCCGTGGGCCTGTTCCGTCACGCGGGCGCTTATTTCGGCTATGCCGACGCGCAATATCAGCTTGGCCGCCTCTATCTGACCGGCTCCGGCGTCGAGAAGAACGAGACCATCGCCGCCAATTGGTTGGCCATGGCGGCGCGCAAGCAGCACCCCGGAGCCCAGGCGGTCCTCGGCGGGATGCTGTGGCGTGGCGAAGGCGTGAGCCAACGCCAGGTGAGGGGGCTCGCGCTGCTCATGCTCGCCAATGAGAACGCCAAGACGAGCGTGGACGACGTCGAGTGGATCGGCCGGCGCTATCAAGAAACGGTCGCGCTTGCCGACAAGTCCACGCGCAAGCAGGCGGAAGCCTTGTTGCCGACGCTCGGTGGTCCTCGGACCGCGGCGACGACCGTGAAGATTTCACCGAGCACGCGGGGCGCGCCGCCGCCGACCCGCACGCTGGCCAAGCCCGCGCAGGAACCGTCCCTCTCCGCCATGGAGGAGCCGCGGCTCGGTCCGGTTGATGTGATCCCGCCCGCCGCCATGGGCATGTCCGTCGGCTTCGGCGCCTCGGAAAGCGGGCTTGGCGGGCTCCAGCCTTAGGCCCTTAAGGCCTCACAGCGACAGTTCCACGACAATCGGCACGTGATCGGAAGGCTTCTCCCAGCTGCGGGGGTCGGCATCGATCTCGCACGCCACGAGCCGGTCGGCCGCTTGCGGCGACAGCAGCAAATGATCGATGCGCAGACCGTGGTTCTTCTGCCAGGCGCCGGCCTGATAGTCCCAGAAGGTGAACTGGTGCGGCTCGTCGTGGCAGGCCCTGAAAGCGTCCGTCAGCCCGAGATTGAGCAGCGCCTGGAAGTGGGCGCGCGTCTCTGGGCGGAACAGCGCATCGTCCATCCAAGCGGCCGGATTGTAGACATCCTCCGGCGCCGGGATGACGTTGTAGTCTCCGGCGATGACGAAGGGCTCCTCGTAGGTCAGGAGTTCCTTCACCCGTTCCCTGAGCCGGCTCATCCAGGCGAGCTTGTAGACGAATTTCTCGGGCGCCCCGTTGCCGTTGGGGAGATAGATGTTCACCACCCGCAAGACCCCCGAGGGGATCGAGATCACGCCCTCGATGTAGCGGGCCTGCACGTCGTCGGGATCGCCCGCGAGCCCGGGCGTGACGTCGTCGAGCGGCATCTTCGACAACAGCGCCACCCCGTTGAAGCCCTTCTGACCGTGCACCGCCACGTTATAGCCGAGGTTCTCGAAGGCGCTTAACGGGAACGCCTCGTCCATGCACTTGATCTCTTGCAGGCAGGCGATGTCCGGCGAGGCAGATCTAAGCCAGGTCGTGGCGGCGTCGATGCGCGCCTTCACGCCGTTGATGTTCCAGGTAGCGATCTTCATGGCAGAGTCTCGTACACCAATAGAGCCTGTGATACCCGGCCATCTTGCGCTCAAGCAGCAAAGCGGTAGCGCAAACCAAACGTCCGGGCATCCACGATTTTCGCTTCGCGGGCTTAGAATACGTGGATGGCCGGGACAAGCCCGGCCATGACAAATCAAAGAATTGGGCTGACGTTAAATCGAGAAGCTGGTGCCGCAGCCGCAGGACGCGGTGGCGTTCGGATTGTGGATCTTGAATTGCGCGCCGATCAACTCGTCCACGAAATCGATCTCCGAGCCCTTGACGAAATCCGCGGACACCGGATCGATGGCGACCGTGGCGCCGTCCCGCTCGATAAGAATGTCGTCGTCGGCCGTCTCGTTCGCCAGTTCGAAGCGATACTGGAATCCGGAGCAGCCGCCGCCCTCGACGCTGACGCGGAACAGGCTTGCGGCCTGGTCGGCGCTCACGAGCTCGACGATGCGCTTGGCGGCGCGCGGACTTATGGTGATGGACGGTTCGGTCATCTTGGGTATAGCCACATGTTGTTGCACTAAAGATGAGAACGGCCAAGGGAGATGTCAATCAGCCAGCCGGGCAAGCCTGAGCAGGACTTTGAAGCCTTGGCGGGCAACGATGCTCCGTCGGGCAGGGGGCCGCTCGCGCCTTTTGCCGTGGATCGGCGGTTGAGCCGGGGGCGCCGCATCCCCGAGGCGCCGAGCCCGACCCGCACACCCTATGCCCGGGACCGCGACCGCATCCTGCACTCCACCGCCTTCCGCCGGCTGAACTACAAGACGCAAGTCTTCGTCTATCATGAGGGTGACCATTACCGCTCGCGGCTCACCCACAGTCTCGAAGTGGCGCAGATCGCCCGCTCGATCGCGCGCGCCCTAAAGGTCGACGAGGATCTCACCGAGGCGATCGCGCTGGCCCACGATCTCGGCCATCCGCCCTTCGGTCACGCCGGCGAGCGTGCCCTGGATGCCGCCATGACGGACGCGGGCGGCTTCGACCACAACGCCCAGTCCTTGCGCGTGGTCACCAAGCTCGAACGGAAATATGGCGGCTTCGATGGGCTCAATCTCACCTGGGAGACGCTGGAAGGGCTGGTGAAGCACAACGGCCCATTGCTTGGCGGCGACAAGCCCGTTCCGGAACCCGTACGGGACTATTGCGTCACTCAGGATCTCGAGCTCGACACGCATCCCTCGCTTGAGGCGCAGATCGCCGCGCTCGCCGACGACATCGCCTATAACGCTCACGACATCGACGACGGCTATCGCGCAAGCTGCTTCACCTTCACGGCACTTGCGGGCGTGCCGATTGCCGGCCGCCTCCTCGCTGAAGTCGATGCGGCTTATCCGGAGCTTGAGGACACGCGTCGTCTTTACGAGCTGAACCGCCGTCTCATCACCGCGATGGTCGACGACGCCATCGCCGAGACGCACACCCGGCTCGCGCGTCTCAAGCCCGGCAGCGCCGACGCCATACGCCAAGCGGGCGGCGCGACGGCGGCGTTCTCCGAAAGCATGATGAGCGAGCTCGCCGGCTTGCGCGCGTTCCTCTTCGCCTCCGTCTATCGCCATCCGCGCGTGATGCGCATCATGGGCGACGCCGAGGATCTGGTCGTCGAGCTGTTCCAGCGTTACGCGCGCGATCCGGACGCGCTGCCGCCGGAATGGCGCGAGGAAGCGCGGGCCCACGACGATCGCGCCTATGCCCGTCATGTAGCGGACTTCATCGCCGGCCAGACCGACCGCTACGCCCTCGCCGAGCACCGCCGCTTGTTTGACGCGACCCCTGATATGCGATAGTCGCGCCCGCACGCATGATCCGGAAAAAGTGGGCACCGGTTTTCCGATAAGATCATGCGCAAAGAAGTTTTTCGGAGCTTTCATGGACGTTTTCGCAGGGTTTCACGGCCACGTTCTGGCGGCCGTCCAGCAGCTCAAGCATGACGGTGTCGTGCCCCATGAGGCGAGCGTGGACGGCATCACGCTGGGCTCGCCCAAGGACCCGACCCATGGCGATCTCGCCACCAACGCGGCCATGGTGCTGGCCAAGCCTGCCGGCGCCGCGCCGCGCGCTCTGGCCGAGCGCATCGTGCCGCTGATCGCCTCCGACCCCGGCATCGAGAAAGTCGAGATCGCCGGGCCCGGCTTCATCAACTTGACACTCGCCCGTGCATTCTGGCCGCGCGTGTTGCGCATGGTGCTGGAGCAAGGCGATGCGTTCGGACGAAGCGCCATCGGCAAGGGGCAGGCCGTGAACGTCGAGTATGTGTCCGCCAACCCGACCGGGCCCATGCATGTGGGTCATTGCCGGGGCGCCGTGTTCGGCGACGCGCTCGCCAATCTGCTTGCCTTCGCCGGTTATGACGTGACGCGCGAATACTACGTCAACGACGCCGGCGCGCAGGTCGACGTGCTCGCCCGCTCTGCGTTCCTGCGCTACCGCGAGGCGCTCGGCGAGGACATCGGCGACATTCCCGAGGGGCTGTACCCGGGCGACTATCTGAAACCGGTCGGCGAAAGCCTGGCGAGCAATCATGGCCGCGATCTGCTCGACATGCCGGAATCCGAATGGCTGCCGCTCGTGCGCGCCATGGCGCTCAAGGCCATGCTCGGCATGATCGAGGAGGATCTCGCGCAGCTCGGCATCCGCCACGACGTGTTCTTCTCCGAGCGGTCGCTCATCGAAGGCCGGGACGAGGTGGCGGACACCATCGCCACGTTGCGCGCCAGGGGCCTCGTCTATGAAGGCCGCCTGCCGCCGCCCAAGGGCAAGATCGACGAGGAGTGGGAGGACCGCGAGCAGCTCCTGTTCCGCGCCACCGAGTTCGGCGACGATCAGGACCGGCCGCTCGTCAAGTCCGATGGCGCATACACATATTTCGCTTCCGATATCGCCTATCACTACGACAAGTTCAGACGCGGCTTTAAGTCGATGATCGATGTCTGGGGCGCCGATCATTCGGGCCACATCAAGCGCATGCGGGCGGCGCTGACCGCGCTCACCGACGGCCAAGGCGACCTCGACGTTAAGATATGTCAGCTCGTCCGCTTGTTTCGCGCCGGTGAGCCTGTCAAAATGTCCAAGCGTGCCGGGACCTTCGTGACGCTGAGGGATGTCGTGGACGAGGTGGGCGCAGGCCCCGTTCGGTTCATGATGCTCTATCGGAAGAACGACGCGCCGCTCGATTTTGACTTCGCCAAAGTCACCGAGCAGTCGCGGGACAACCCGGTTTTTTACGTTCAGTACGCCCATGCCCGGGCGAGTTCGGTTCTGCGTAACGTGCGTGAGGGTTTCCCAGACCTCGATATGGGGGAGGATCAATTGGCGCGGGCCGACCTAGAACGGCTGAATGACGACGGCGAAATCGCCTTGATCCGTAGTCTTGCCCAATTTCCCCGTATTGTGGAGGGCGCGGCGCAAGCACATGAGCCGCACCGACTCGGTTTCTATCTTTACGATCTTGCCGGAGACTTTCATGGTCTTTGGAACAGAGGCAAAGACTTGCCACAATTACGTTTTATTTACGAAAATGACCGAGAGTTAACACGTGCTCGTGTGGCGCTTGTGGCCGCCACGAAGCGTGTTCTGGCGATGGGTTTGGGGATCCTCGGCGTTCATGCCTTGCACGAATTGCATTAGCCGGACAACGGGCACGGGGGTGGTCGAGGGAAGTAGCCATGTCCACGCACGATAGCGGGTTCGGCGGCAGTGGCGGCCGATCCCCTGAATTTGAATCGGATTTTGCCGATAGGCAGAACGCCGTAGCCGCGCCGGGGGATAATTCCTGGGGCGCGAGCGCGGCCAACACCCAAAAAAGTGAGGTATCTCCCATGGCTCAAGGAGCGGGTCGGCCCGGTCAGCCAAACTTCGGACAAAACTCGATTTTCGGAAACGGCGGCAGCGCCTTTACGCAGATGCCGACCTACACGCCGACAACGCGCGGCGCCGAGCAGCCCCAGACCGCTCCTCAGACCTCCTATCCGCCCCAGGCCCAGCCTCAGCAGCCCGCCGCGCCGGCCCAGCAGGCGGCGCCGCAACCCCGCCAGCCCCAGCCGCGGCAGCCCGAGCCGCAAGCCTATGGCGGCAACCAGCACTTCCAGCCGCAGCAGGCCTATGACGCGCCGAGCCATGCCCCCAAGCCGGCTTTTGGCGATCAGGACCTGCCCGATCTCAGCAACGCCGACCCCGCCTTTCCGGATTCGATCTTCGGCGACTTCAAGCCGGATGCGAGCTTCGAGTCCGACTTCTCCGGTCACGATCAGGCTCCGGCCGATGCCAGTTTCCAAGATGCGAGCTTTCCCGACGAGAGTGCGGCGAGCTTCCCCGAGATCGGTGTCCAGGATTACGCTTACCAGGCGCCTCCCGCCGCGCAGCCGCATTTCGATCAGGGTCGCAGCGCGCCCCAGCAGCATATGCAGCAGCCGCAGAACTATCATCCCCAGGCCTACGCAGCGCAGCCGCACGCCCCGCAGCACGCGGCCCCCCATGGTCAGGTGCCGCCGAGCGACCCGAGCCGTCAGCTCCAGGCCTACGATTCCGTTTACGACCAGCCGCCGCAGATCGCCCTTGGCGGTGCGCAAGGCCAGGTACCTCAACAGTCCCAGGATTACTTCGAGGCCGATCGCGGCGACGCCGATTTCATCGACGAGAGCCAATTGGCTCCGCCGGCCAACGCCCGTTCGAAGCTGGCCAACTCGCTCAAGGGGCGCAGCGCCTTCATGGTCGGCAGCGCGCTTCTTGGCGCCATCGCCCTCGGCGGTGCGCTCGCCTTCGCCTACAAGCAGAGCGGCGCTAGCGGCGGCGAAACGCCCATCATCACGGCCGACGCAACGCCCGTGAAGGAAGCTCCGGACCAGCCAGGCGGCAAGGAGTTCCCCCACAAGAACAAGCTCATCTACGACCGGTTGACCAACGGCGCAGCGCCGGAGTCCGAGCGTCTCGTGCCGCGGCAAGAGGACGTCGCGGTGCCGGCCCTGCCGCCGGCCGCGGCGACTGCCGGACTGCCGGCGCCGGTTGCCACGACCGATCTGGCCAACCCGGCGACCACCCAGTCCGTCGACGGCGGAGAGGAGGGCGGACCGCGCAAGGTGAAGACCTTGGTCGTACGTCCCGACGGCTCCGTCGAGGCGCCCGCCGTGGCCGATGCCGCCGCCGGCGCGGTGAATGCGACCGCCGATGCCGCAGCGCAAGCGGCCCAAGCCGCAGCTCAGCCGTCCAACATGATGCCGGTGCCGATTCCGGATGGTCCGGTGCCGATGGCGGCCGCGGCCGCCCCTGAGGCTGCCCCGCAACAAATGGCTGCGGCCGATCCGGCGCCTGCGCCCGCTGAGTCCAAATATTTGGTCCAGGTCGGGGCGCATAAGAGCCAAACCGAGGCTCTCGCGATTTACGCCGACATCCAGCAGAAGAACCCGGCATTGCTCGGGAACTATCCGCCGCTCGTGCAGAAGACCACTGCCGGCGGGGGAACCCTGTACCGCCTGCGCGTTGGCCCGATCGCTAGCAAGTCGGAAGCCTACAAGCTCTGCGGCGATTTGAAGACGCAAGGCACCGACTGCTTCGTCGCCGTCCAGTAGGGGTTCTGAGAGCACGCTTGACCGCAAGACCCGCCGGGGCTAGCCCCCGATGGTGACCTTCAAAGCTTTCATCTCAGGCTGCGCCGGCACGGCGTTGACCGCGGACGAGCGCGCCCTCTTTGCTGAGGCGCGGCCGTGCGGGCTCATCCTGTTCGCCCGGAACGTGGACAGCCCGGCGCAAATCCGCGCCCTGGTCGCCGACTTCAAGACGGCCGTCGGCAGCGAGGATGTCCTCATTCTCGTCGACCAGGAAGGCGGCCGGGTCCAGCGGCTGCGCCCGCCCCATTGGCGCGCCATGCCGCCTCAGCACTGTTACGGCGACCTCTACGACTCCGATCCGGAAGCCGCCAAGCGGGCTGCCTTCGCCGGTGCGCGGCTGATGGCCGCCGAGCTCCATGACGTTGGCATCAACGTGAACTGCACGCCTTGCATCGACGTGCCCCAGGAAGGGGCTCACGACATCATCGGCGACCGCGCCTTCTCCCCGGATCCGGACGTTGTGAGCGTACTGGGGCGCGCGGTGATGAACGGGACGCTCGCGGGCGGCGTTCTGCCCGTCATCAAGCATGTGCCGGGCCACGGCCGGGCGCTGGCCGACAGCCACAAATCGCTGCCGCGCATCGATGCCCCCAAGGAGGCGCTGGAGGCGGTCGATTTCCGGCCGTTCGAGGCGCTCCATGACGCGCCGCTCGCCATGACGGCCCATGTTTTGCTGCCTGAATTCGATGAGCGGCGACCCGCAACGCTCTCGCCCGCTATAATGGGGAAAGTGATTCGAGATCAGATGGGGTTGACCGGCCTGATCATGAGCGACGACATCGGCATGAAGGCGCTGCGGGGCTCGTTCACGGATTTGACGCGTGGTGTGATCGCCGGCGGCTGCGACGTGGTGCTTCATTGCAGCGGCAAGTTCTCCGAGATGGCCGAGGTGGCGGTTGCCGCACCGGCTCTCGAGGGCAAGGCGCTTGAGCGGTTCGAGCAGGCACGCGCCTGCCTGCACGATCCTGAGCCCTTCGACGAGACCGAGGCATTGGCGCGCGTGACCGAGGCGGCCGCCACCCGCGTGGCGAGCGTCGGTCCAGACCCGACGGTGCAGGTATGAGCGACGAAGAAATCAAAGCGGATGAAGCCCCGCGCGAGCCCGACACTTGGGAGAGCGAGGACGAGCGTGACCCTGCCGACCCGCAACTCAGGGTGGACGTCGGAGGTTTCGAGGGGCCGCTCGATCTTCTGCTGGCGCTGGCCCGCACGCAGAAGGTCGACATCACCAAGATCTCCGTGCTGGCGCTGGCCCAGCAATATCTCGACTTTATCGCCCAGGCCCGGGCGTTGCGGCTTGAGATCGCCGCCGACTATCTGGTCATGGCGGCGTGGCTCGCCTTCCTCAAGTCGAAGCTCTTGCTGCCGGCCGAACCCTCGGAAGAAGGCGAACCGACCGGCGAGGAGCTTGCCGCGCTGCTGGCCTTCCGGCTGAAGCGCCTCGATGCCATGCGCGACGCCGCGGCCCGGCTCATGACGCGCAAGCGGCTTGGCCGCGACGTGTTCGGCCGCGGTCTGCCGGAGCCCATCCGGGTGAATCGGATCAGCGTCTACGAGGCGAATGTCTACGACTTGCTGAAGGCCTATTCGCAGCAGCGCCAGCGCAACGCCACTCGCACCCTCCATATGGAGAAGCGCACCGTGTGGTCCCTGAAGGAGGCCCGCGACGAGCTGGAGCGGCTGCTCGGCATGGCTTGCGACTGGGCGCCGCTCGATCAGTTGCTGGCGGAGTTCCTGGTGGAGCCGGAGATGCGCCGCACGGCGCTCGCCTCGAGCTTCACCGCGACGTTGGAGATGACCCGGGAAGGGGCGTTGGAACTTCGCCAGGCGAAATCCTTCGCGCCGCTCATGGTCCGGCGCCGGGGTGAGGCCGCGTGAGTTTTGTGAGTGAACTAGGAGTGGGACAGTCGGTAACGGGCGCCAGCGTCAAAGGGACCTGAAACGCCAAGGGGCAAATTATGCCGAGACCCAAAATTTCGCCATCGAAGCTTGATCGGGATATGCGGGATGCGCCCGCGCCCAAGGAAGAGGCGAGGACCAAGCCGACCCTGAAGGAGGTCCTCTCCGACATCTCGAAGCTGTCGGACGAGGAGGGCGAAGGGGACGCATCGGCCGGCGGCGGGTCGGCGCTGGTGAAACTCGATCGAGCGATGCGGGCCGCGGTCGCGGAACATACAAAGACAAGAAATGCGGGGATGCAAATGACAGTGAAGCAGGCGGAAAGGGTCGTGGAAATGACGGTGGAAGAGGATGAGCAGAGCGCCACCGCGCCGATGCTGCCGCTGCCGTCCAATGTGATGGCGCTGCCCTCCGCCGACCGGCGCGAGAAATTGCGCATCGTCGAGGCCCTGCTGTTCGCCGCGTCCGAGCCCCTCAAGGAGGCCGAGCTCGCCCAGCATTTCGCGCAAGGAGAGGACGTGAAGGCGCTGCTCGAGGAGCTGCAAGGCCTTTATGCCGGCCGTGGCGTCAATCTGATGCGCGTGGCGGGCAAATGGTCCTTCCGCACCGCCGACGATTTGTCCTTCCTGCTTGAGCGCCAGGCGATCGCCCAGCGGCGGCTGTCGCGGGCGGCGCTGGAGACGCTCGCCATCATCGCCTACCACCAGCCCGTGACCCGCGCCGAGATCGAGGAGATCCGCGGCGTGTCCACCTCCAAGGGCACGATCGATGTGCTGCTGGAGACGGGCTGGATCAAGCTCAGGGGCCGCCGCCGCGCGCCCGGCCGCCCGGTGACCTACGGCACCACGGAAGCCTTCCTGGAGCATTTCGGCTTCGAGCAGATCCAGGATCTGCCCGGTCTCTCCGAGCTCAAAGGGGCAGGGCTGCTGGACTCCAACCTGCCGCCCGGCTTCTCCATGCCGAACCCGGACGACGCGCCGGATCTGCGCGATGACGAGGACCCGCTGGAGGACGAGGACGAGCCGCTCGGGGCCGGCGAGGACGACGGCTTCGACGACGATGGGGATACGCGCGAGGAGGAGTAGGGAACGGTTAAGCCCCGCGTCCCCTTGGACGTTGCGCTTGAGCCCGCCAGTCGCGTAGACCAGCGCCATGCTCGATTTCCTGAAGGCGCGGCCCCGTACCGAACCCGCGGCAGGCAAGGCCGTTCCGGCTAAGCCGGCCCGCGGCAAGACGGCCGTCACCTTCGCCGCGCATCTCTGTTTCGAGCACGTCTTCCGCCGCTACGGCGACACCTACGCGCTCCAAGACGTCACCCTGGACGTCGCCCCGAGCAAAGTCCTGTGCCTGCTCGGCCCTTCCGGCTGCGGCAAGACGACCTTGCTCAGGATCGCCGCCGGCGTGGAGCGGCCGTCCGCCGGCCGCGTGCTCATCGACGACGAGGAGGTCGCCGGGCCCAACCGCTTCGTGCCGCCGGAGAAGCGGGGCGTCGGCCTGATGTTCCAGGACTTCGCGCTCTTTCCGCATCTCAGCATCCTCGACAATGTAGCTTTCGGCCTGCGCTCCTTGACCAAGACGGAGGCCCGGGCCGAGGCGCAAGCCGCGCTGGATCGCGTCGGGCTTGGCCACTATGCGCGCGAATACCCGCACATCCTGTCGGGCGGCGAGCAGCAGCGTGTGGCGCTTGCCCGCGCCATCGCGCCGCGCCCGGGCGTGTTGCTCATGGACGAGCCGTTCTCCGGTCTCGACTCGCGGTTGCGCGAGAGCATGCGCGAGGACACGCTCGCCATCGTGCACGAGGCGCGCGCCACCTGCATCGTCGTGACCCACGACGCCGAGGAGGCCATGCGCATGGGCGACAGCGTGGTGCTGATGCGCGCGGGCCGCGTGGTGCAGACCGGCACGGCGCCCGAGCTCTACCGCGCCCCGAAGGATATCTTCGCCGCGCGTACCTTCTCCGACCTGAACGAGATGCCCACGCGCATTGCAGGCGGCCGCGCCGCAACCCCGCTCGGCACCTTTGGCGCCGGCGGGCTCGCCGACGGAACTCAGGCCATTGTCTGCGTGCGCCAAGGCGGCATGCGGCTTTTGGCGGCGGGGCAGGGCACCCCGGGCCGCGTCCTGGATACGCGTTTTCTCGGCGACGTGGGGCTCGTGGAAGTGGCGGTCGAGGGGCTCGACAACCCCGTCTTCTCGCGGATGCGCGAGGCCGACGTGCCCGCAACCGGTTCCGAGGTCGGCGTTGCCGTTGATGAGGGCGCGGTGCTCGTGTTCGCGGCGGAGAACGGCGCGGAGACGCCTACTCCCTAAGGGGAGGTCGGCTTGCGAGCCGGCCGCCTTTACTGTCATAGTGCCGCCGAACAATGACACGCGCGGCCCGGAGCCAGCGTTGGAGGCCATTCATGGGACCGAGTTGGTGGCAAATTCTGATCGTGCTGGTGCTCTTCGTGCTCCTGTTCGGGCGCGGCAAGATCTCGGATTTGATGGGCGACGTTGCCAAGGGCATCAAGAGCTTCAAGACGGGCCTTGCCGACGACGGTGAGGAGAAGGCCGAGGCCGGCACGGCCGCCGCCAAGACGTCCGATCAAAAGGTGATCGAGCACGAGACGCCCGCGCCGAAGCCCCGTTCGAAGCCGCGCGCCCGCGCCCCGCGTAAGCAGAAATCAGGCTAGGCGCGGGCTGAACCTTAGTCGCCTTGCGCGCGAGCCTCATCGCGTAACGCCTGAACCAAGCTCATGCTCGACATCGGATGGTCGGAACTTTTGGTGGTCGCCATTGTGGCCATCGTCGTGGTGGGCCCGAAGGACCTGCCCAAGCTGATGCGCACCGTCGGCTTCTATGCCGGCAAGGTCAGGCGCATGGCGGCCGACTTCCAGCGTCAGTTCAATGACGCCATGGCCGAGAGCGAGGCCGACGAGGTTCGCAAAAATCTCGAGGCCATCCGCGCCAATATGGGCACCACGGACGATTTCGGCGCGCTCACCGACAAGCCGCTGATGACGGGCGAGCCGCCGCGGACCGCGCTCGGCGCGCCGCCGCTCGGCACCCAACCGGCCGAGAAGCCTGCGAGGCCGAAGCGCGCGTCTGCCAAAACGCCTGCCAAAACGCCTGCCAAAACGCCTGCGAAGACGCCGGCCAAGAAGGCGTCCAAGACAGCGGCCAAGAAGGCGTCCAAGAGCGCCAAGCCCAAGACCGCCAAACCCAAAAGTGTGGCGCCGCGCAAGACGGCAAAAGCCAAAGCCGCGCCCGGGACCGCCACGAAAGCGAAGGCGAGGCCCAAGCGGTGAGCGATCAGGAGGACATCGACGCCACCAAGGCGCCGCTCATCGAGCACCTGATCGAGCTTCGAAAGCGGCTGATGTGGTCGCTGGCGGCGATCT
>NZ_JBPPND010000025.1:0-10273 GCF_051306395.1 Methyloceanibacter sp. | reverse complement strand
GGGGGTGGCTCCGGCGCCGCCCGGAGGTCTCGCTGCGAACGAGGCCCGCAGGCGCCGCACCCCGCCCCGCTCACGCTAACGCCTCGCGAGAACGCCCTTTGAACGGACGAGGTGATCGCATTGTACGGCAGATTTTTCACGCGGGCATAAGTGCGGCCTGCGTTACCACCGCTCATTCCCGCGAAAGCGGGAATCCAGAGAAAAAATGCATGCTGGGTCCCCGCCTGCGCGGGGACGAGCGGGCGAGGGCGGGGACAGGCTCGCCCAAACCTGTTGTCATCGCCCGGCGCATGGCCGGGCGACGCCTATATGTGCGGATTGCTACTCGGCCGGCTTTTCTCCGGGCGGGGTATAGCGTCCGGGGATCACCTTCTCCGGCGGATTGGTTCCGGGAGGATTGATCGACCGGATAAAGGAAACGATCTTCCAGAGGTGGTCGGACGTCTTGATGACATGTCCCATCTCCGGCATCGGCGCTTTCACGGTGCCCCACTGGATGCGCGTGAAGCCTTGCTCTTCCAAAGCCTTGGAGCCCATCGCGATCAGCCGGAACAGCACGTCGTCGGTGTTGCCCCAAAACCAGACGCCTTGGCTGAGGGCAGGGCAGAAGCCGCCGCCGCCACCGCCGCCGTGACACTCGTTGCAGCCCGGAAGCCGGAACTGCTTGACGAGATAATCCTCAGGCGACTCCGCCACCAGCTTCTTCCAGTCGTAGGGATTGTGCAGCCCGCCCGGGGGCACTTGCTGCACCAGCTCGAGAGGCGGTGTTTCGTCGCCCGGCTTACAGCAAAGGGCTTCCTTAGCCACAGCCGCTTCGTCCGCGGCTCCAGCCGCTTCGCTCTTGGCCTCAGCGGCTTCCTCATCAGCAGCAGCGGCTTCTGACTTCGTCTCCGCGGCTTCTTCTTCGGCAGTGGGCGTGTCCTCGGCGGCCGCGACTTTAGACGGCGGTTCGTCTGCAGGCTTGGCTGGCGTCTCCTCGGCCGCTTCCGCCGGTGCCGCATCGGCGGCTTCGGACGATTCGGCCATCGCGTCTGCGGGCTTCTCTTCGGCCACCTCGGAGGACGCTTCCTCCGCAGGCTCGGCCGTTTCTCCCTGTGCGGATTCGGAGGCCATCTCGTGCGTGACTTCGGTCTGAGTCACCGCTTCCTGGAACGGCTTGCTGGTCACGACCGCGAGCCCAACAATCATGAGGCCGGCCACGAGCAGGCCGGCCGCTGTCATCCACGAACTCCGTTTGTGTTGCTCCATCAGTATCCCCCTTGTTTGGACGCGACCTGAGCCAGGGACGGCCAGGCGACCGTCTCTAATAGCACGGCGGTGTAATTTGCCTTGAGGGGCGCGGCAAAAAGACAAGCGATCGCCCGGCATTTCTGCCGGGCGATGCTTCTAAGCTTTTTGAGGTCGCTAGCAGGGGCCGTTGTTCGCGATGGTCTGCTGGCGGACCCAATATTCGGCCACCGCCGTATCTTTCGAAACGTTGCGGCACCAGCGGTAATGCCCGTCGTACCAATTATGCCAGCGCCAGCCGGTGCAGCCGCGGTTCTGCGCCTGCATGGTATTGGACTGAAATACGGCGTTCTCGGCGTATGTCCTACAGTCCTGCTTCGATGCGGCCATGGCGCTCGTGGTCACGGCGGCACCCATCAGGGCGACAACGGAAATCAGGATCATGCGATTGAGCTTGGTCATGGGTGTCTCCATCTGTTCACGCATCCCCGAGCCCGGCTTGTTCCGTTCTTCTCGGTTGATGGTGGAGGTTTCCCACAACCCGCCTGAACGAGTTTTGAACCTGCGGTTGTCTGAGGTTCAGGTTCGATGCCGCCCGATCAAGCCGCGACGAAGCCGTCGGGAAACGTCTTGAGCCGTGCAATGTCGCGCTGCGGCGGCAATCCGAACAGCCGGCGATACTCGCGGCTGAACTGCGAGGGGCTGGTATAGCCAACGCTGTGGCTTGCCGTGGCGGCGTCGCAAAGGCCTTGGAGCATGAGCCTCCGCGCCTCTTGAAGGCCCTCTAACAACGAGATCGGGTAATGACCGGGATGCTCCGGTCGTTACCCGGACTCTCGCATCGCGACCCATTCCCAATAGCCCTTGGCGCGAAGCTCGCAGGCCGGGCATTCACCGCAGCCATAGCCCCAGTCATAGCGCGTGCCGCGCGCGCCCTTGTAGCAGGTGTGGGTCCGCTCAACGATGAGGGTGACGAGCGCATCGCCGCCAAGGTCGTGCGCGAGCCCCCATGTCTGGGCCTTAGAGCGCGACATCAGCGGCGTCTCGATAACAAAGTCGATATTCGTCCCGAGCCGGATGGCCTCTTGCAGCGCGCGCAGCGTCGCGTCGCGGCAATCGGGATAGCCGGAATAGTCCGTCTCGCACATCCCGCCGACCAGGACATTGAACCCGCGGCGATAGCCCAGGGCCGCGGCGTAGACGAAGAAGGCGAGGTTCCGTCCCGGCACGAAGCTGGAGGGGAGACCGGACTCCAGCATGACAATCTCGGCATTGGAGGTCAGCGCCGTCTCGCCAATCGCGCCGAAGCTCCTGAGGTCGAGCATATGATCGGGCCCGAGCCGGTCTTCCCATTGCGGGAAACGGCGGACGATCTCCTCACGCACGCGTTTGCGGCAGTCGAGCTCGATCCCGTGCCGTTGCCCGTAATCGAAGCCCACCGTCTCGACACGGGGAAAGCGGTCGAGCGCATAGGCGAGGCACACGGTGGAATCCTGGCCTCCGGAGAACAGGACCAGCGCGCCGTCCGCTTCTACCGATGATTGAGCCAGCATCATAAGACTCGCCTTATGGTTGTCTTCGTCATAAGCTGCCACCCTTCAGGGAAGGCCGAGCGGGGGGCTGGGCATGTTGCGTCTGGGTACCGTCGCCTGCGTCCTAATTTCCATCGTTTTCGCTGGTTGCTCGACCATCGTCAAAGGCACCGAGCAGCAGGTCTCGGTGTCCACACCCGGCGTGCCGGGCGCCATGTGCCAGCTCACATCCCCGGGGGGTCGGTACGCGGACGGTACAGACGCCAGGCAATATCATCCTGCCCAAGAGCAAGCACAATGTCGCGGTCACCTGCCGGGCCCAATGCTACGGGGACGGTGTCGCCACGCTGGCCTCCCATACCGAAGTCATGACCGCCGGCAACGTGCTGTTCGGCGGCATTATCGGGCTCAGCGTTGATGCGGCCTCCGGTGCAATGAACAAATACGATCCAGCTGTAGAGGTCGTAATGTCGCCGATGCCCGGCTGCGGCCGGACACCGGGCCGTGGCAGGGGCACGCCGATGTCAAGCTTACCGCAGGGCCAATCTGGCTAACGATGGTCCGTCCTGCCTAGAAACTCCGGCCGTCCACGAGCTTCACGGTCAGCGCGCCAAGATCGATGTCATCCAGGCAGCGCGCATTGATGGCGACCATTTCGGATCCGTCGGGCGCCACGCCTCGCGCGAAGGAGCCGATCCCGCAGGTGCTACAGAACAGGTGGTGGATAATCTTCTTGTTGAATTGGTAATCGGTGAGGTCATCGCCGCCTGAAAGCAGCGTGAATTGCTGTTCCGGCACGAAGGTCAAGAGCGTGCCGCGCTTCTGACACATCGAGCAATTGCACGACATCACCTCGTCAATGTCGGCCTCGACCTCGTAGCGGACACGGCCGCAATGGCAGCCACCGGTGTGTTTCGTCATTAAACCTACCTCGAATGCCTATTAGCCGAATTCTGAGGCTCATATACACCTTCCGCTCTCAAGCCGCCTAGGCTAAGACGGCCCCAAATTGTTCTGGGGGTTCCGTATGACAGCCATCGCCACCATCATCGGCCGTGAAATTTTGGACAGCCGCGGCAATCCGACCGTGGAGGTCGACGTCGTCCTCGAGGACGGCCATCACGGCCGCGCGGCCGTCCCGTCCGGTGCGTCCACGGGCGCCCATGAGGCGCATGAGCTGCGCGACGGCGGTCCCCGCTACGGCGGCAAGGGCGTGCAAAAGGCGGTCGAGGGCGTGAACGGCGAGATCCGCAAGGCGCTCGACGGCTTCGATGCCGACGATCAGAGCGGCCTCGACCAGCTGCTGCGCGACCTCGACGGCACCGAAAATAAGAAGCGGCTTGGCGCCAACGCCATTCTCGGTGTGTCGCTGGCCGCGGCCAAGGCGGCGGCCGACTCCCACGAGCAACCGCTCTACCGCTATCTCGGCGGCGAGGAGGCGACGCTGCTGCCAGTGCCGATGATGAATATCGTCAATGGCGGCATGCACGCCGACAACCCGATCGATTTTCAGGAATTCATGATCGTGCCGATCGGCGCGCCGAGCATCGCCGAGGCGGTGCGCATGGGCGCGGAGGTGTTCCACACGCTGAAGCAGGGCCTTCACGAAGCGGGCTTCGGCACGGCGGTCGGCGACGAGGGCGGTTTCGCGCCCAATATCGAATCCACCCGCGCCGCGCTCGATTTCGTCATGAAGGCGATCGAGACCGCCGGCTACCACCCGGGCAAGGACATGGTGCTCGCGCTCGATGTTGCGGCCACGGAATTCTTCAAGGATGGACGCTATGTGCTTGCGGGCGAGAACCGTACGCTGACCTCCGAAGAGATGGCGTCGTACCTCGCCGATCTCGTCGCCAACTATCCGATCTTCTCCATCGAGGACGGCATGTCCGAGGACGATTGGGACGGCTGGCGCACGCTGACCGAGGCGCTCGGCGACCGTGTGCAACTCGTGGGCGACGATCTGTTCGTCACCAATGTGACGCGCCTGAAAGAGGGCATCGACAAGAACGTCGCCAACGCCATCCTGGTGAAGGTCAACCAGATCGGCACCCTGTCGGAGACGAACGACGCGGTCAAAATGGCGCACGATGCGGGCTACGCCGCGGTGATGTCCCATCGTTCCGGCGAGACCGAGGACACCACCATCGCCGACCTGGCCGTCGCCGCCAATTGCGGACAGATCAAGACGGGCTCGCTCGCCCGCTCCGACCGGGTGGCGAAATACAATCAGCTCATCCGCATCGAGGAGGAGTTGGGCCCGAGAGCCCGCTATGCCGGCGCCTCAGTGTTGAAGCGCTGAAGAACCGCGTTTGGGTAACCGCGCCTTAACCGCTGCCGTTCGATCTTCGTGATTCGCTGTCCGGGGAGGGGTCATTGCGGTTCACTGCGTTTGTCTTTCCGCTGCTCGCCTTGAGCGCGGGCGGCTATTTCGGCTATCACCTGCAGAACGGGGATCACGGGCTCAAGTCCCGTGCAGAACTGCAACGGCGGGTCGACGTGCTCGAGGGCGAACGCGCGGGCCTAAGCGAGGTGCGCCAGAGGATCGAGCGCGACGTGGCGCTGCTCCAGCCGGAAAATCTCGATCCCGACATGCTGGACGAGCGCGCCCGGGCCATCCTCAACCTGGCCCACCCGGACGATTTGGTGATGATGAAGCGCCGCGCGCCGGACCCCACCGGACCGCTCCGTTAGCCGCAAGCCCTCGCGGTCAGGCGCCGCACCCCTAAGCTTCCTGCGCTCTTTGTTCTCGTGCTAGTTTTTCGCGCGCGGACAAGCTTTGTTTGAGTCGAGGAGGCCAGGAGTGAACAGCCCAAGCCTGACGCCTGGAGCCACCAATTTCTGGCTGGATCAGGCGCGCGAGCGGCAGGCGGCCGAGGCCAAGAAACCGCGCCTCACCCCGGACGGGGAGCTTGAGGCCTATCGGAACATGCTGTTGATCCGCCGCTTCGAGGAGAAGGCCGGGCAGCTCTACGGCATGGGCTTCATCGGGGGCTTCTGCCACCTCTATATCGGCCAGGAGGCTGTCGTTACCGGCATGATGATGGCCAAGCGCGAGGGCGATCAGGTCATCACCGCCTATCGCGACCACGGCCATATGCTGGCGACCGGCATGGACCCGAAGGGTGTCATGGCCGAGCTCACGGGGCGCCGCAGCGGCTACTCCAAGGGCAAGGGCGGCTCCATGCACATGTTCTCGGTGGAGAAGCAGTTCTACGGCGGCCACGGCATCGTCGGCACGCCGGCGCCGCTGGGGTCCGGCATCGCGTTCGCCAACAAATATCGCGGCAACGATCACGTCTGCCTGACCTTCTTCGGCGAAGGCGCCGCCAATCAGGGCCAAGTCTATGAGAGCTTCAACATGGCCTCGCTGTGGAAGCTGCCCGTCGTCTTCATCATCGAGAACAATCACTACGCCATGGGCACAGCCGTGGAGCGCGCCACCGCCCAGGCCAAGGAGCTGTATCACCGGGGGCTTGCCTTCGGCATTCCGGGCGAGCAGGTGGACGGCATGGACGTGGCGGCGGTGAAGGCCGCAGGGATGCGCGCGCTCGAACACGCCCGAAGCGGCAAGGGCCCCATGATCCTCGAAGCCTTGACCTACCGCTATCGCGGCCACTCCATGTCCGACCCGGCGAAGTACCGGACGCGGGAGGAAGTGAAGGACATGCGCCAGCATCACGACCCGATCGAGCTGGTGCACCAGCGCCTCATCGAGGCGGGACGCAGCGGAGACGAGCTCAAGAGCATCGACCGGGATATCCGCGCCATCGTCAACGAGGCGGCGGACTTCGCGCAAAACGATCCCGAGCCGGACCCGGACGAGCTGTGGACCGACGTGATGGCGATTTGAGCTTGAGCCACTAATGCCGACGGAAATTCTCATGCCCGCGCTTTCGCCAACCATGGAGGAGGGCACGCTCGCCAAATGGCATGTGCGCGAAGGCGACGCCGTGCAAACAGGCGACGTGATCGCCGAGATCGAGACCGACAAGGCGACCATGGAAGTGGAAGCCATCGACGACGGCACCATGGGCAAGCTGCTCGTGCCCGAGGGCACCGAGCACATTCCGGTCAACAAGCCGATCGCGCTCCTGTTGACCGACGGCGAGGACGCTGCGGAGGCGGGCGCGCAGGGCAACGAACAGTCCGCGCAGCACCCTGTCGCGGCGGAAGAGGCGAAAGAGGCGCCTGAGCCCCTCACCGATCCGTTCAGCGCCAAGGAACCCGCGCCGGATTTCGGCGAGACCGAGCCCGAGGTCGAGGAAGCCCCGGCCGGGCCCCAGATCGCACCGGAGGAGCCGACCCCCGAAGCCGAGATTCCGCCCGGCACCGAGATGGTCACCATGACCGTGCGCGAAGCCTTGCGGGACGCCATGGCCGAGGAGATGCGGCGCGACGGCGACGTCTTTGTGATGGGAGAGGAGGTCGCCGCGTATCAAGGCGCCTACAAGATCACCCAAGGCCTGCTCGAAGAATTCGGCGAACGCCGGGTGATCGACACGCCCATCACCGAGTACGGCTTTGCCGGCGTCGGTGTCGGCGCGGGCTTCGCCGGCCTTCGGCCCATCGTGGAGTTCATGACCTGGAACTTCGCCATGCAAGCCATCGACCACATCATCAACTCCGCCGCCAAGACGCTCTATATGTCCGGCGGCCAGATGCATTGCCCCATCGTGTTTCGCGGACCGAATGGCGCGGCCGCCCGCGTCGCCGCCCAGCACAGCCAGGACTACTCATCCTGGTACGCGCATGTGCCGGGCCTCAAGGTGATCGCGCCTTACACGGCGGCGGACGCCAAAGGACTGCTGAAGGCCGCGATCCGCGACAATAGCCCGGTGATCTTTCTCGAGAACGAGATCCTCTACGGACAAAAATTCGGAGTGCCCAAGCTCGACGACTTCGTGCTGCCCATCGGCAAGGCCCGCATCGCCCGCGAAGGCGCCGACGTGACGCTCGTCTCCTATTCGCGCGGGCTCGCCTACACGCTTCAAGCCGCCAAACAGCTGGCGGGCGAGGGCATCGAGGCGGAGATCATCGACCTGCGCACCTTGCGACCCCTCGACATCGACACGGTGGTCGCCTCGGTGAAGAAGACCAACCGCCTCGTCACCGTCGAGGAGGGCTGGCCTATCTGCTCCATCGGCTCGGAGATCTCCGCGCAAGTCACGTCACAAGCCTTCGACTATCTCGACGCGCCGCCCACCAAGATCACCGGCGCCGACGTGCCCATGCCCTACGCCGCCAATCTCGAGACGCTGGCGCTGCCATCGGCGGAGCTGATCGTCAAGGCGGCCAAGGCCGTCTGTTACCGGGACTGACGCGATGGCGGAGAACACGATAGAGTGCGAACACGAAGGCTCGCCGGAACACGTCATGAGCCGGATCGCCGAGCAGATCCGCGCCAACGGCAACGGCCACGGGAAAGGCGATCACGGCAAACGCATCTTCGCCTCGCCTCTGGCCCGGCGCATCGCCAGCGAGCGCGGCATCGATCTCTCCGCGCTCGAAGGCTCCGGCCCTCACGGGCGGATCGTGCTTCGCGATGTCGAGCACGCCGAGCCGGAATCGCGGGCCGCGCCGGCCGAAGACGCCGAAGCAGCAGAAGCGCCGTCCCGCGGCGAGATCATGCGCGCGCCGTCCGTGCCGGCTGCGCAAGGCCTCTCGGACAAGCAGGTGCTCGCCATGTACGAGCCCGGCACGTATGAGTTCGTGCCCCACGACACCATGCGCCGCTTCATCGCCGAGCGGCTGACACTCGCTAAGCAGACCATCCCGCATTTCTACCTGAACATCGATTGCCGGCTCGATGCGCTGCTTGCCGCCCGCAAGCGCCTCAACGACATGGCGCCGGACGACGGCCCGCGCATGTTCAAGCTCTCGCTCAACGACTTCATCATCAAGGCCATGGCCATGGCGCTGCAGACCGTGCCCGAGGCCAACGCCACCTGGACGGAAGCGGGCATCTTGCGTCACCGGTCCTCGGATATCGCCGTCGCCGTAGCGCTCGAAGGCGGGGGGCTGCACACGCCGGTGATCCGCAGCGCCGAGGTCAAGAGCCTGTCGGAGATCTCCAACGAGATGCGCGATCTCGCCGACCGCGCGCGCTCAAAACGTCTCGCGCCGCACGAATATCAAGGGGGAACCACCAGCATTTCCAATCTCGGCATGTACGGCATCGACAGCTTCGAGGCGGTGATCAACCCGCCGCAGAGCTCTATCCTCGCGGTGGGCCGCGCCGAGAAGAAGGCCATCGTCAAGGACGACGCGGTGAAGATCGCCACCATGATGAGTGCAACACTCTCCGCCGATCACCGGGTCATCGACGGCGCGCTCGGCGCCGAGCTGCTCGCGGCCTTCAAGGCCTATCTCGAAGACCCGGTGACGATGCTGGTCTAGCCGCGGTCAGCCGTCGCCGTCGGCCGCGCCATCGTCGAGGAAATCGAGATTAGGCGTGAGGGCCATGCCGCCTGATCCGGCGAGATCCTGACCCCGCTGCACGGCCTTGCCGCCGAAACGCGCGGCCAGCGTATCGATGGCGACTTCAAGTTTGCGCTTCCGCCCGAACGTATCGAAGAGGCCGGCTTGCCCGACGCCGCCCGCGTGCGACAGATCGTAGGCCGTCATGCCCACCAGCCGGAACGGCCCGCGATGAATGAACGCGTCGAGCAACGCCACACCCACCGTGTAAAGCTGCTCCGCCACATCGGTCGGCTCAGGCAGATGCTGCTGCCGCGTGAGCGACTTGAAGTCCGCCGTCTTGAGCTTGACGCCGACACCGCAAGCAACGAGCCCCTTCATCCGCAGCCGCCGCGCGATTTTGTCGGCCGAGCGGCGCAGATGCAGCTTGATCTCGTCCTTGTCGCGCACGTCGCGCTCAAGCGTGTTCTCCGAGCCGATGCTTTTCGACTTTCTGTGTCCGTCGACGCGACGCGGATCGTTTGCCTGGGCGAGCGTATAGAAGTGCAGCCCGAGCTTGCCGAGTTTGTCGGCCAGGAGCCTGGGGTCGGCGTCAGCCACATCGCCGATGGTGCGCAGGCCAAGCGCGTGAAGCCGCGGCTCGGTCTTCTCGCCCGCGCCCCACAGGCGCGAGACCGGCATGGGCGCAAGCCACGCCTTGGCCGTCTCGGGCGGAACCACCGTCAACCCGTCCGGCTTTTGGTAGGCGCTTGCGACCTTGGCCACGTATTTCGTGGCGGAGACGCCGACCGAGGCGGACAGGCCGCCGGTGGCCGCGCGCACCGCTTCCTTCAGGCGGCGTCCCATGGTCCGCGGGTCGCCGAACAGCCGCTCCGAACCGGTCATGTCGATGAAGGCCTCATCCAGGCTCAAGGGCTCGACCTCGGGAGAGAATTCGCCGAACGCCCGCATGATCGCGGCCGAGATTTCCTGGTACCGCTCGAAGCGCGGCGGGACGATGACCGCGTCGGGGCACAGGCGGCGCGCCGTGACCATCGGCATGGCGCTGCCGACCCCGTAGGGCCGCGCCTCATAGCTCGCGGTCAGCACCACGC
>NZ_JBPPND010000024.1:0-3058 GCF_051306395.1 Methyloceanibacter sp. | reverse complement strand
AGCAATCGCCGCCCAAATCAGCTGCCTTGGCTGGCGTGCTCACGGCGTAAACCCCAAGCGTCAGACCAAATGCAGCTGCGATGGCGATGCGGCTGGATGTTCTTGTCAGTCCCCCAAACATATCCATCTCCACCTTCCCTGAATAAATTGCCTAATCCAAACTCTCGCTTCGAATGCGCCTTGCGGCTCCTCATCGGGGCAGTTCTCGCCAAAACTGGACAGAAATCCCCCGACAGAGAGTTCTAAGTTCTGCTTATACGCGTTCCCTCAAGAAGGTAAATTGCTATCAAAGCGTGCGGGGACGTTTTTGGGCCCTTGTGACATTTCCGCCACGAGCTTCAGCCCCCTGATTGGCGGCTCTTAGGGACCGTCACCGCCCATGAAAATGGACGGAATATCAACGGTGTACGTGATCTGCGGTCTTGGCCGCGGCGCCTCCGGCCCACAGCCTAAATGGAGGGCAAAGGCGCCCTCGGAGGGCCGGGGCGTGCTCAATCCATGTCCACATCTGGCGCATTTTGATGCAGAAGGGTTTCTCCCGTCCGCCCAAGTTGTTAACGCCAAATCCTGCGAATTAGGGCTCGCGACGCGTCCGTTCCTGGTCTAGAAAACGCGGCCCGAGCGGACCGATCTTGGCGGTTTGGGTGAGTCTGGGATGGCCCGGCTATTCACGATTCGGGAGCAAGGAGCGAACAGACTGTGAACGATTCTGGGCAGAACGGGACGCTGCGGGGCCTTCGTGTCCTCGTCGTCGAGGACGAGGCGCCGATCGCCCTCCAACTAGAGGATATGTTGGTGGACTCGGACTGCGAGGTTGTCGGCCCGGCAAGCCGGGTGGCCCAGGCCCTCAAGCTCATCGACGACGAGACCGTCGATGCCGCGGTGCTCGACCTCAACATCGCCGGCGACCTGGTCTATCCGGTCGCCGATGCGCTCGAAAAGCGGGGATTGCCCTATATTTTCGTGACCGGCTACGGCGCATCCGGCCTCACCGAACCCTATCGGAGCCGGCGCGTGCTCCAGAAGCCTTTCTCCAGGCGCGAGCTGCTTCAGGCCATGCAGGAGGCAGTGGAAGCCGCGCAGTAGACTTGTGGTCTGCTAGGCCGTGCCGCCGAGGCGCAGGGAGGGCTGAGGCACGTGATTGAGCCGCAGGTCGTTGAGGTCCGCCGAGCGGCCCGCCCCCGTGCCGGCAAGCGTCAGGCTCGCGCCTGCGAACGAGAGCACGAAAAGCGCCCCGCACAGCGCGCCGAGCAGAAAGCGCGGAGCAGAACTCCGGGCGTGGTCGTAAGGTCGGTTGAGAAACATGTGACGCGAATTCCCCTGTCGTGGGCCGACTTTGCGCGGCCGTCAGGAGAAGGCGTAGCAGGAACTCCTTTTGTTTCCGTAAAATGGCCCGCGGGATCGACGACCGGCGCCGGGCAAAGCCCCCGCTTGGTTAAGGAAGCGGCCATTTTGCCGCTGTCAGGCCGGCGGTTGACCTAAGTCAAAGCCCAGGGGCTTCCATAAAAGCTATGCGACAATACATCTAACTTAGAATCGGTCTCGATCCTTGAGGCCGAGGCCGGGATAGGATACTTAGCTGGGTAAGGCCCTGTGCCACTTAGACTTTAAGCAAGTCATTCAAGAACTTGCGGCAAGCCGGGTGCCCATAACGATATCCATTCTGTTCGGCCAATAGCTGGGTGGCTTTGGCGAACGCCAATGGTCTAGGGGAACGGAGACAGATGGATTACGAGGACAGATTCCGCCAGCATCTTCAGTCGCTCCACCAAGAGGGGCGCTACCGCGTCTTCGCCGATCTGAAGCGCCGCTGCGGAGCCTATCCGGCCGCCGACCACTACACGGACGCCGGCAAACGCGACGTGACGGTCTGGTGCTCCAACGACTATCTCGGCATGAGCCAGCACCCCAAGGTGCGCGCCGCCATGCACGAGGCGATCGACGAGGCGGGGGCAGGCTCCGGCGGCACCCGCAACATCTCCGGCACCTCCCACTACCATGTGGAACTGGAAGCGGAGCTCGCCGACCTCCACGGCAAGGAGGCCGCGCTCCTGTTCACGAGCGCCTACATCGCCAACGAATCGACCCTGTCGACGCTGACCCGGCTGATGCCCGGGCTCGTGATCTTCTCCGACGCCAAGAACCACGCCTCCATGATCGAGGGCATCCGCCACGGCGGCGGCCCGAAGCACATCTTCCGCAACAACGACCTCAACCACCTCGAGGAGTTGCTCAAGAAAGTGCCGCTCGACACGCCGAAGCTCATCGCGTTCGAGAGCGTCTACTCCATGGACGGCAATATCTCGTCCATCGGGTCGATCTGCGACCTGGCCCAGAAATACAACGCGCTGACCTATCTCGACGAGGTGCACGCGGTCGGCCTGTACGGCCCGCGCGGCGGCGGCATCGCCGAGCTCGAAGGCGTCATGGACCGCGTCGACATCATCAACGGCACGCTCGCCAAAGGCTTCGGCGTCATGGGCGGCTATATCGCCGCGAGCAAGGCCTGCTGCGACGCCATCCGCTCTTACGCGCCGGGCTTCATCTTCACCACCTCGCTGGCGCCGGCCATCGCCGCGGGCGCGCTGGCCTCGATCCGGCATCTGAAGGTGAGCGAGCTCGAGCGCGCGCGCCATCGCGAGCGGGTGCGGACGCTCAAAGGCCTGATGAAACAGGCCGGCCTGCCGGTGATGGAGAACCCAAGCCACATCGTGCCGGTCATGGTCGGAGATCCCGTGCACTGCAAGGCGGTGACCGACACGCTGCTGACCCATTACGGCATCTACGTGCAGCCCATCAACTACCCGACCGTGCCGCGCGGCACCGAGCGCATGCGCTTCACCCCCTCGCCGGTCCACACCGATGAGCAGATGGCAGCCCTGATCGCCGCGCTGGAAGAGCTGTGGGCCGCCTGCCCGGTCGCCAATGGCCAATATGTGAGGCTCGCGGCGGAGTAGACCATGCCGCCCCGCGCCATGCTGATCCGCACCGGACTGATCCGCACTCTTGGCCGCTCCGCCGTCATCGCACTCGGGCTGGCAAGCCTGCCCCAAACGCT
>NZ_JBPPND010000023.1:0-3912 GCF_051306395.1 Methyloceanibacter sp. | reverse complement strand
ACGACGCGACGGTACTGATGAGCAGGAAGCATTTCGCAATACAGAACTCGGGCGGGCAGGCAAGGTCCTTCGCGCAGCAGGGAGGATGAGATTTGGTCGCGCCCTTAATCTTCGACGCACAGTCGTGCGTGGCCGCGGCGACAGGATCGCTTGTCGCTTCTGGGTGAAGCTGCGCGCCGGCAGTCCCCGTCCCATTGGGCGTCATTGACCTCGCCCAAGCAGCACCGATCGGCGCGACAGCGATCGCGACCGCAACCAGGGTAGAGAGAATTGCGCGTGACCAGATCAATTCGCGGGCCTCCCAGCGGGACAGAAAAGCATCGCCCGGAACCGATCAACACAATTTCCCGTCATCGCACGATTGGTAGCAACCGACAATCTGCGGTTACTTCCGCTGCTATCTACATGACTGCTATGGTGCAGGTTTCTCTGACGGCGCTGACGCTCGGATGCCCCGCGCGCTGCCGTGCGGCGTCGGAGAAGCGCCAAGGCACGAAGTCGCGGGAAGTGGGCACGCGGGTGCAGCAGCGCTATGGCGATTTGATCGGAGCGCAGTCGTTGTTGGTGGCCTCGCCGCTGCCATATACGGTGAGGCGAGGATGGCATCGGCACGGATCAGGGCGTGACTGAAGCCGAAGTCGGCACCCTCTGCACATCCCGGCACGGCATTTTCGCTGCCGATCGATTGGTCCAGGCCAAGCGGCATCGTTGCCGGCGCAGGACCAGCAGTATGGATCGGCATTGCTCATGGCTCGGTGCCGTGCGTTGGTCATGAAGTGTCGATCCTGATCGGCGCCGGTGCCGGGGTCGGCCGCCAACTGGGCTCGCAGCCCTTCGCGAACACCTCGATGACGATCATGCGGCCACCGCAGCGCGGGCACGGGCACGGCAGCACACGCGGCTCGTCCGGGGCGGCGGGCTTCTCCTCAGGCTCGACGACGCGGGGCGCGGCCGCGAGCAGCTCGCGCGCCTTGGCGATGCTCTCGGCGCGGTTGGTGTTGGCGAGCAGGCCGTAGTGGCGGATGCGGTGGAAGCCCTTCGGCAGCACATGGATCAGGAAGCGCCGGATGAACTCGTGCGGGTGCAAGCTCATTGTCTTCCAGCGCTCGGGCCCGGTAATGCGATAGTCCTTCCAGCGGAACGCAATGGAGCCGTCGTCGGCGGATACCAGCCGGCGGTTCGAGATCGCCACGCGATGCGTGTAGCGCGACAGGTAGCGCAGCACCTGCTCAGGGCCGGCGAACGGCGCCTTGACGTAGACGATCCATTCAGTCCGGCGCAGCGGCGCCAGAACCCGCTTGAACGTCTTGATGTCGCCGAGCGAGGTGAGATGGCCCGAGAACCGCAATCGGCCCTCGTCGTGCGCCTCGGCCAGCATCGCCAGCATGCGACCCCGGAACAGCCGCGACAGAACCTCCACGCGAGCAAGGAAGCGCGGCCGTGCCGATATCCACCGCGTGCCGTCTTGCGACAGCCCGCCGCCCGGCACGATCATGTGCACGTGCGGGTGGTGCGTCAGCGCCGAGCCCCAGGTATGAAGCACGGCGGTGATGCCGATCTTCGCGCCGAGACGCTTGGGATCGGCCGCGATGGTGATCGTGGTCTCGGCCGCCGCCTTAATCAGGAGATCGTAGACGACACGCTTGTTCTGCCAGGCGATGTCGCGCAGCGGCGCCGGCAGCGTGTAGACGACATGGAAGTAGCCGACGGGGAGCAACTCGGCCTCGCGCTCAGCAAGCCACTTCCGCGCTGCTGCTCCCTGGCACTTGGGACAGTGCCTATTGCGGCAGCTGTTGAAGGCGATGACGGTGTGCCCGCACGCGCCGTTCTCGCAGCGTGCAACATGGCCGCCGAGCGCCACCGTGCGGCAGCGCTCGATCGCACTCATCACCTTCATCTGGTCGAGACTGACGTGACCCGCGTTGGCGGCACGCCACGCAGGACCGTGGTCGCGGAAGATATCCGCGACCTCCAAGGCTGGACGGATCACGAGATCGGCGCTACTTCGCCGGACCCTTGTCTTTCTTCTCCGGCCGCTTGCCGCTCAGTCGATCGAGCGGGCTCTCGACCGCCGAGATCAGACCGGTGGCGACACGCGCATACCGCGCCGTCGTTTCCAATTTGTCGTGGCCGAGCAAAGCCTGGATCGTTCTGATATCGACCCCGCGATCGTAGAGATGCGTCGCAAAGCTGTGCCGCAGCGAATGCACATTGACTGCCTTCTTGATGCCGGCCGCCTTGCGCACCTTATGGAAGATGTTGTTGAGCTGATGGGTCGAGAGTGCAGTGCCCTTCCGGCGGCCGGGAAACAGCAGACGCTCCTCGACCGGGACGCCGGCGTCGGCATGCTTCGGGCGGATTTTCCACCATTCACGCAGCAGCGCGAGCGTCTCCGGCGACAGCATGACGAGGCGATCCTTGCGCCCCTTCGATTGCTGGACATGGATGATCATCTGCGCGCTGTCGATATGCTTGACCTTGAGCCGCAACACCTCGCCCGCACGCAAGCCCGCGCCATAACCCAGCCCCAGCAGCAAGCGGTTCCGGATCGTGTCGGCCATCGCCAGCAGGCGCTTGGTCTCGTCCTGATTGAGAATCAGCGGGACCTTCTGCGGCTCCTTCAGATGGTAGATCTCGAACGCGAGGTCGTGTCGGCGCAGCGTTACGCGGAATAGAAAACGCAGACCCGTCATCGTCTGATTGCGTGTCGACGTGCCGACGCCTGCCTCGGCAAGGTGCAACTGGAACTGTCGAAGATCCTCGGTAGTCGCCGTATCGGGTGAGCGTTGCAGCCAAGCCGCAAAACGTCGGTAGGCCCGAAGGTGGTTCTTCTGGCTGGCGGGCCCGTGATTGCGCGCCGTCATGTCCTCGATCATGCGCTGGCGTAGCGTGTCGGTCGTGATAGTGTCGGTCATGGGGAGTTCCATCCTGAGTGAGGTTTACGAACACCTCGATCCTCAGGACGGTGCTTCCCGCCCGTTACCGCCAACCTCTCAGATAGTTACTCCACCCTCGATACTCGCCCCCGCAATGCGGGCTGTCGCGTAGCGACTTTGTGCCTTGACCCCGAGCCGAACTCGCCGCCGCGTTAGTGGACGTCCGCTGCGGAGGGTGAAGCGGGCGAGTGCTGCTGGTGGGCCAACCGATGCGATTGACCCGCTGCAGACATTGATGCTGCTCAGTAGCTCGCGCAGTCGGCGACGCTCGGCAGAGAAAGCGGAACTCGTGTCATCCGGATGAGGAGCCGATGCCTACTCGCAAGTGATGTCCGCTCATACTCCTCGATCACCCAACTTACCGCTAGCCGGTGCTGGAAGCCGAGCAGATTGAATGCCATCCGGTCGGTGTTGACGCCTTAGCGATCACTTTGCGGCGACTATGAAGTAGTCTCGGGTGATCATCTCGCTACTGACGCTCACCGTCTGATCGTTGAGGACGTCAATCCCTACCGTGCAGAATCCTGCACGTGTGCAAAGGGCGGTAAGCTCCGCGGCATCATAAAACCGGAAGCCGTATCGAAAGTGCTCCCGGTTCTTGGTGCTCCACGGCGCTATCGCACCCAGTACTAGGCACCCTCCTTCGCGAAGGACGCGCCGGATCTCGATGAGATCAACGACAGGGTCGTCACAGAAATAGATGGTGTTGAGAGCCAGAGCCTTGTCGAATGAACCGGGCGAAAAGGGAAGCGCAGAACTCGACGCATGGCGCAACGTCACCTGACCATTTTCGATCGGCACGGCGTTTCGCGAAGCAGCCTCAGCGATCATCGTCTCCGAGACTTCGACGCCTGCGTAGACAAGACCGGGTGCACCCGAGAGCAACCGACTTATCTCGTGTCCGTTTCCGAATCCGATCTCAAGGATGCGCTCCTGCTCTTGGACTGCGAGCTTGGCGAGCGCTGCAGTGTAGAGG
>NZ_JBPPND010000022.1:0-56692 GCF_051306395.1 Methyloceanibacter sp. | reverse complement strand
AACTCCGTCATGCCCGGCCGCAGTGCGGGGCATCCACGCATTGCGTCTGTCAAAGAATGAAATCGTGGATGGCCGGGACAAGCCCGGCCATGACAAGGGTAGAGTGAACCGAGGATATAAACACTGGATTCGGCTTGCGCCGGAATGACGGACTGCCCTACGTGTTCATCGAGTCGAAGAACTCGGCGTTGTTCTTGGTCTGCCTCAGCTTGTCGATGAGGAACTCGATGGCATCCATAGTGCCCATGGGGTTCAGGATGCGGCGGAGCACGTACATCTTCTTGAGCTGATCGGCGGGGACCAGAAGCTCTTCCTTGCGGGTGCCGGAGCGGGCGATGTCGATCGCGGGGAAGACACGCTTGTCGGCGACCTTGCGGTCGAGCACGATTTCCGAGTTACCCGTGCCCTTGAACTCTTCGAAGATCACCTCGTCCATGCGGCTGCCGGTGTCGATCAGCGCGGTGGCGATGATGGTGAGGCTGCCTCCTTCCTCGATATTGCGCGCGGCACCAAAGAAACGCTTCGGGCGCTGGAGCGCGTTGGCGTCCACGCCGCCGGTGAGCACCTTGCCGGAGGACGGCACCACCGTGTTGTAGGCGCGCCCCAAGCGCGTGATCGAATCGAGCAGGATGACCACGTCCCGGCCATGCTCGACCAGGCGCTTGGCTTTCTCGATGACCATCTCGGCGACTTGCACATGGCGCGACGCGGGCTCGTCAAAGGTCGAGGACACGACCTCGCCGTTCACGGAACGCTGCATGTCGGTCACTTCCTCGGGCCGCTCGTCGATCAGGAGCACGATCATGTAGCACTCCGGATGATTGGCGGTGATGGCGTGGGCGATGTTCTGAAGGATCACCGTCTTGCCGGTGCGCGGCTGGGCCACGATGAGCCCGCGCTGGCCCTTGCCGATGGGCGAGACGATGTCGATGACGCGGCCCGTATTGTCCTTGCGGGTCGGGTCCTCGGTCTCCATCTCGAGCCACTCGTCGGGATAGAGCGGCGTCAGATTGTCGAAATGGATCTTGTGGCGCTGCTTCTCGGGCTCCTCGAAATTGATCGTGTTGACCTTGAGAAGCGCGAAATAGCGCTCGCCCTCTTTGGGGCTTCTGATCTGGCCTTCGACCGTGTCGCCGGTGCGCAGACCAAAGCGGCGGATCTGCGAGGGCGAGACGTAGATATCGTCGGGCCCGGCGAGATAGTTCGAATCGGGCGACCGCAAGAAGCCGAAGCCGTCTTGCAGCACCTCGACCACGCCCGTGCCGGTGATGTCCACGTCGCGGGCGGCGAGCTGTTTCAGGATCGCGAACATGAGCTCCTGCTTGCGCATGGCGCTCGCGTTCTCGACCTCGACCTCCTCGGCGAAGCTCAAAAGCTCCGTCGGCGATTTGGCCTTCAATTCTTGCAGCTTCATTTCCTGCATGCGCTGCTACTCCAAGAGATGGAAATGTTGATGTTTGATGCGCGCTGCTTGAAGCGCGGGATCAGCAGAAGGGGAAAATTGGGTGCCTTGGCGGGAAGGCGTTCAGACGCCTGCTCCAGTCCAAGTACACCGATCTTTTATGGGAGAAAGGCCGGACCGCGACGGGCGTCCCGGAATGGATGCGACTCGTCTTATAGCAGACCCTTACGGTACGCGGAAACAGATTTGAGCCTCCTCGATCTAAAACGGTTTCACGACGGCCAGGATGACGATGGCGATCATCAGGAGCGTGGGGACCTCGTTGGCGATGCGGTAGAAACGCTGCGAGTGCGTGTTTCGATCCGCCGCGAACTCTCTCGTCCATTTGGCGAGCACGCCGGTGAAGCCGGACAGGACCACAACCAGCAGCAGCTTTAGGTGGAACCAGCCAGCATGCGCCCAATCAACCACGGAAAAGGCCAGAATAAGGCCAAAAATCCAGGCCGCGACCATGGCCGGGGTGGTGATGAAGCGGAGCAGACGCCGCTCCATGATCTTGAAGGTTTCCGCCTGCGCCGAGCCTTTTTCGCTGACCGCGTGATAGACGAATAGCCGCGGCAGATAGAGCACGCCCGCCATCCAGGCGATCACCGCGATGATGTGGAAGGCCTTGATATAGGCAAGAAACATAGGATTCCCAAAGGGTGTAGGGCAGGAGGGTCAGGCGGGCGCGTCCTTGACCAGCGCGACCAACCTCTCGACATGTTCGATGGGGGTCTCCGGCAGAATGCCATGGCCCAGATTGAAGATGAAAGGTCCCTCCCCCAGCGTTTCCAGGATCCAATTGACGCGGGCCTCGAACCGAGGGCCTCCGGCGGCCAGCAGGACAGGATCGAGATTACCTTGAACCGGCAGGCGGGTTTGCAGGGCGGAGCGGATCCAACCCACCGGCAGGCTCGTATCGCAACCAATGGCGTCGATCGCCGTCTTGGAGGCGTAACGCTCCGCGAGCGGCCCCGATCCTCTCGGAAAACCGATAATCGGAATATCGGGGGCCTTGGCCTTCACCCGGTCCACGATCGCCCTGGTGGGCGCGATGCACCAGCGCTCGAACTCATCCTCCGGCAAGCTTCCCGCCCAGCTGTCGAAGATCTGGAGCACCCGGCAACCCGCCTCGACCTGGCCGACCAGATAGGCGGCGGAGGTCTCCATTAGAAGATCGATAAGATGCTGGAACGTTTCCGGCTCGCGATAGGCAAGGCCGCGGGCCGCGGCCTGGTCCTTGCTGCCGGCGCCCTCGACCATGTAGGTGGCCACCGTCCACGGCGCGCCGCAAAACCCGATCAGCGGCACGGATGCCGGGAGCTCCGCCACCACACGTTCGACCGTCTCGTAGACCGGCGCGAGATGCACGGCCGCGTTCTCGTCCGTAAGTTTGGCGATGGCGGCGCCATCCTTCACGGCCTCGAGCTTCGGACCCTCCCCTTCGACGAAGGCGACCTTCTGGCCAAGCGCATGGGGCACGACGAGGATATCCGAGAACACAATCGCCGCATCGAGCGGGAACCGCCGCAAGGGCTGAAGCGTCACCTCCGCAGCCAGCGCCGGCGTGAAACAGAGATCGAGAAACGACGCGACCCCGCTTCTCACCTTCCGGTACTCAGGCAGATAGCGCCCGGCCTGCCGCATGAGCCAGAGCGGCGGGGGGCTGCAACGATCGCCCTTCAAAGCGGCGAGGAGAGGAGCGTGTGGTGAGGACATGGTCTCTCTAAAACTAATAAAGAGAGTCTCTAAAAGGGTTTCTGTTATTTTTATTATTAGGGCGTGGATAGCGGACATTCACATTCATCACCAGTCTCTCGACAGGGTGGCTTGCGGGCTGTTTGACGGTTTGAAGATAAATGGGCGGGGCTGTGGCTTGGTCGCCTTAAAGAGAGCGTCAAGGACCCGCCACAAAAGAGCTTTTTCATGCGCTCTGGCTCTGGACGAATGCTTGATCGCTTGTGGGTATCTGTCCTTTAGAGCTGGGGATCAAAAAGGTATTGTGGGCCGACTTGAAAAAGTCGTCACGTTCTCGACACAAGCGAATCTGTGAAGAAGTCGGCGGACTGTTCCGGGTCAGCGGGGAGAGGTGACCGACCCCACGATGTTGCTCCGTTAACCCGCCCCGGTTATCCAAAGGCCATACATGGATATCCAACAGCGCACCTTTCACCTGCATATGATCTCGGATGCGACCGGCGAGACGCTCGCCACGATCGCCCGGGCCGTGGGCGTGCAATACGCGGAAGTGCGCCCCATCGAGCATTTGCATCCGCTGGTGCGAAGCCGCCGAGAGCTTGACCGGGTGCTCAAGGAGGTGGAGGCGGCGCCGGGCATCGTGCTCTACACGCTGTTCAACCGCACGCTTGCCGAAGCCTTGGAGCAGTCCTGCAAGCAGCTCAAAGTGCCTTGCGTGGCGCCGCTCAAGCACGTCTTGCAGATCTTCGATTCCTATCTCGGCATGGCCTCGACGCCGACCGTCGGCGGACAGCATCAGCTCGACGCCGACTATTTCCGCCGCATCGAGGCGCTCAACTTCTCCATGATGCACGACGATGGGCACCTGCCGGAGAGTCTGGACGATGCGGACATTATCCTGCTCGGCATCAGCCGCACCTCGAAGACTCCCACCAGCATCTATCTGGCCAATCGCGGGTTCAAGACGGCCAACGTGCCGCTGGTGCCCGGCATAACACTGCCGCCGGAGCTCGAGCGGAAGACGAAGGCCTTCGTCGTGGCGCTGGTGGCGAGCCCGGAGCGCATCGCCCAAGTTCGCCAGAACCGCGTCATCGAACAGGCCCACGGTCATCTGGAAGAATATGTCGACCGGGATGCGATCGCCGCGGAGATCGCCCAGACACGGCAACTTTGCGCGCGGCACGGCTGGCCGATCATCGACGTTACCCGCCGCTCAATCGAGGAGACGGCCGCCGGCATCATCCGGCTCTATCACGACCGCGAAGCGCCGGCGCTCGAAGCATGACCGGCATCTTGCAAGCAGGACGCCCGCCTCTCATCCTGGCCTCGACCAGCAAGACCCGGGCGCGGCTCCTGGACTCGGCCGGGCTTTCCTATATCGCCGAAGCGCCCGGTCTCGACGAAGACACCATGCGCGAGGCGATCGGCGGCGAGAAGACGCTCGATCCGCATGACGTCGCCGAAGTGCTGGCCCGCGCCAAGGCGGAAGCCGTGAGCGATTTGGCACGTGGCGCCGTCGTGATCGGCGGAGATCAAATCCTCGCCTTCGAAAACCGGATCCTGTCCAAGCCCGGAACCATGGAGGCGGCGCGAAAGCAGCTGCTCGACCTCAACGGCAAGACGCACCAGCTGCACACGGCGGTTGCGGTCGCGAAAGACGGCGCGGCGGTCTGGGCCTACACGGATGTTGCCACGCTCACCATGCGGAAGCTCTCGCCGGAATTCATCGGCCACTATCTTGCCGCCGCGGGCGAGGCGGTGCTCGGCTCGGTCGGCGCCTATCAGATCGAGTCGCTTGGCATCCAGCTCTTCGAGAAAATCGATGGCGACTTCTTCTCCATCCTTGGCTTACCGCTCCTGCCGCTCCTCGATACGCTTCGGCGCGAGGGCGTGATCGAGGGTTGAGCATGACCCGCCGCGCTTGCGTGATCGGCTGGCCGGTAGAGCATTCGCGCTCGCCCGTGATCCACCGCTATTGGCTGGATGAATACGGGATCGACGGCGCCTATGAAAAGGAGGCGGTCAAGCCCGAGGATCTGGACCGCTTTCTCCAGGAGCTTTCCGGCCACGGCTATGTGGGCGCGAACGTGACCCTGCCGCACAAGGAAGCGGCCTTGCGCGCGGCCGGCGCGGCGGACGCCGCGGCGCTTGCCATCGGCGCGGCCAACACGCTGTGGCTCGACGAGAAGGGGTCGCTCCACGCGAGCAACACGGACGCCTATGGCTTCGTGACCAATCTGGACGCCGAAGCGCCGCAATGGAACGAAGGGATCGGTGCGGCGATGGTGCTGGGTGCGGGAGGCGCGGCGCGGGCGATCCTTTACGGTCTGCTCGCGGCCGGAGTCCCGCGTATCCTGCTTGCCAACCGCACGAAGGCGAAGGCGGAGGCGCTCGCGCGCGTCTTCGGGCCGCAGATCGAGTCGATCGATTGGGACGGGCGGGCGGCGACGCTCTCGGCCTGCGGTCTCCTGATCAACACCACGAGCCTCGGCATGACCGGCCAGCCGCCGCTCGATATCGATATTTCCGCGTTGCCCAGAAGCGCCGTCGTCGCCGACATCGTCTATGCGCCGCTGCTGACGCCGCTTCTGGTGGAGGCAGCCAAGCGCGGCAATGCGGTGGTCGACGGGCTCGGCATGCTGCTGCATCAGGCCGTACCGGGGTTCGAGCGCTGGTTCGGGGTGCGGCCCCACGTGACGCCCGCCTTGCGCGCGCATGTGGTGGCCACGCTCGGAGAGACATGATGCTGGTCCTCGGGCTCACCGGCGGCATGGGCATGGGCAAGAGCGCGGCGGCCGCCCATTTGCGCCGCCGCGGCGTGCCGGTATTCGACGCCGACGCCTATGTGCATCGGCTCTATGAGAATGCGGCCGTGCCGGCCATCGAGGCCGCCTTTCCCGGCACGGTGCGCGAGGGCCGGGTGGACCGGGTATTGCTCGGCAAGGAAGTGGCCGGCAAGCCGGAGCGCCTCAAGGCGCTCGAGGCCATCGTGCATCCGCTGGTGGTCGCAGCCGAGATCGATTTCCTGCGCGAGCAGGAAATGACGGGCGCAAGGCTCGCGGTGCTGGAGATCCCGCTCCTGTTCGAGACGGGCGCCGAGAAGCGGATCGACGTGACGGTTGCACTGTCCGCCCCGGAAGATGTGCAGCGGGAGCGCGTGCTGGACCGGCCGGGCATGAGCCTCGAAAAATTCGAGGCCTTGCGGGCCCGCCAACTCTCCGACGCCGACCGGCGCGCCCGGGCCGACCATGTGGTCGAGAGCGGCTCGGGCCTGGAGAACTTGCACGCACAACTCGATCAATTGATCGAATCGCTGCAAACTCGCGATGGCGACGTCATGGAGCGGTTGCGCCACTGGCAGCCGGAGTAGGCCACGGACTCGTCATCACCCGCGAAGGCGGGTGATCCAGTAGCCACTGCAGTCTGAAGTCTTCCAACGCCTCGGTTACTGGATTGCCCGGTCAAGCCGGGCAATGACAGAAATGGAATGAGCTGGTGCGCGAGATCATTCTCGATACGGAGACCACGGGGCTCGACCCTTTCGACGGACACCGCGTCGTCGAGATCGGCTGCGTGGAGCTGGTGAACAGCATCGCCACGGGGCGCACCTGGCATTGCTATTTGAACCCCGAGCGCGACGTGCCCGAACAGGCCTACGCCGTGCATGGACTCTCCGCCGATTTCCTGCGCGACAAGCCGCGCTTCGCCGACAAGGCGGATGAGTTCCTCGAATTCGTCGAAAGCGCGATGCTCGTCATGCACAACGCGACCTTCGATTTCGGCTTTCTCAACGCGGAGCTTGAGCGCATCGCGCGGCCGGTCATCAGGTGGGACCGGGTTGTCGATACGCTGGCGCTGGCCCGGCGGCGGCATCCGGGCTCGCCCGCCAGCCTCGATGCGCTGTGCCGGCGCTACGGGGTCGATCTCGGCGAGCGCGATTTGCACGGCGCGCTGCTCGACTGCCGGCTGCTCGCCTCGGTCTATGTGGAACTCGTGGGCGGCCACCAGGCCCGGCTGGAATTTGCCGCCAACGGCGCGCAGGCCGCGATCCTTCAGGCTCAGGAGATCGCGGTGCGGCCCCGGCCCGCGCCGCTCGCCGCGCGAATCAGCCTCGAAGAGCGTGAGGCGCATCGCGCCTTCGTGGCGAGCCTCGGCAACGACGCGCTGTGGCTGCGCTACGCGTAAGCGCTAATTGGGCTGGGTCGGGGTGCCCTGGGGCGCCTGGGCCATGTTCTGGGCGTAGAGCCTGCCGAAATCGATCGGGTCCAGCATCAGCGGCGGGAAGCCACCGTCGCGCACCACGTCCGAGATGACGCGCCGCACGAATGGAAAAAGCAGCGTCGGGCAGTCCACGAACATCACCGGCTGCAGGAGCTGCTCGGGCACATTCTTGATGCGGAACAGGCCGGCGTAGTCGAGTTCCACATTGTAGATCACGCCGGCGTCGCTCTTGGCGTGAGCCTCGAGGTGAACGGCGACCTCGTAGACATCCTCGCCGCGCGGGCCGGCATTGACGTTGACGCCGATCTTGAGCTGCGGGTTATCGCCCGGGCCCTGCAGGGTTTGCGGCGCGCCGGGGCTCTCGAACGACAGATCCTTCACGTATTGAGCGAGGATATTGAGCTGCGCTTGTGTCCCGGCGCGGGCGCCGGCCGTCGATTGCCCCGCCGAACCGGTCGCCGCGGGCTCCGGTTTCGGCCCGTCGCCATTCGGCTTGTTGGCGCCGTCGTCGTCTTTCTTCTTCGCCATGGAACTCCCTCCGCGTTTCCGGGTTGCTGGCTAGCATGGGCCGGGAGGCCCTGCAATTCGGCTGCGGCGATCCGCTTTGAGCCTAAATTAAGTGCAAGCCCCTTTAGGGTTGGCGTCAAATAGGGGAATGCCTTAAGTTGGGCCTGAAATGCTACGGTTCGGGCGTGAAATTCCGGCCGTGGCTTGAGGCTCCCGCTAGAAAATCTCTAGGTGCGCGACGATATAACCCCTAGAGCATTCCGCAGCGATTGCGGGTTTAGGTCAGGCGCGGGTGGCGGCAAGGCATGAGTGAAGCTTTCGATATCTACACATTGTTGTTCCTAGTGCTCGCGGTCGTGATCTTCATCCGGCTGCGCAGCGTGCTGGGCCGCCGCACGGGCAGCGAGCGCCCGCCTTACGATCCCTATACGCGCGCCGACGCCAAGCAGAGCGCGCCGGAGGGGACCGTGGTGGCGCTGCCGCGCGGCCGCACGGGCCAGCCTGCGAACGAGCCTGCGGGGCCCTCGGCGGAGGATATCGAGGAGCGGCTCGAGCGCTTCGCCAAGAAGGACAGCCCGCTCAGCAAGTCGCTGACCGCGCTGATCAAGGCCGATCCCAGTTTCGATCCCGCCCAGTTCCTCGACGGCGCCAAGGCCGCCTACGAGATGGTCGTGGGCGCGTTTGCCGAAGGCGACGGGAAGATGCTGGAGCAGCTTCTGGGCGAGGACGTGCTCGAGGGCTTCACCCGCGCCATCGCCGAGCGCGAGCAGCGCGGCGAGACGCTGACCTCCACGCTGGTCGGCATCGACAAGGCCGACATCATCGAGGCCGAGATCAAGGACCGCCAAGCCCTCGTCACGGTGAAGTTCGTGAGCGAGCTGATCTCGGTGACGCGGGACGCAGACGGCGAGGTGGTCGAAGGCGATCCCAAGAAGGTCCGCGAGGTCACCGACATCTGGACCTTCGCCCGCGAGGTCGCCTCGCGCAATCCGAACTGGAAGCTCGTCGCCACCGAAGCGGCGAACTAGCCTTTTTCTTCAATTTAGAGTGTCATCACCCGCGAAGGCGGGTGATCCAGTAACCACCGCGCTCGGTTGGTTCGCGCACGCAGGGGTTACTAGATTGCCCGGTCAAGCCTGGCAATGACGGGTCGAGCTTGAGGGAACCCAAACAATGCGCTGGCATGCATTGTGGATCCTGGGCATAGCTGCTGCCACGATTGCGCTCCTCCTTTGGAGGTACCTCGTGGACGATCAGGCCGCCATCAAGCTCACGCCCGTCAGCTTCGGCGAGATCGAAGGCTGGGCCCGCGACGATCACGCAGCAGCTTTTGACGTCTTGCGCAAATCATGCCGCAAGCGGCCGACGAGCAATAGCGCTTGCCGGGAAGTATTGAACCTTGGGAACGAGGTCGACCGTGAGACCGCGCGGCGCTTCTTCGAAACACATTTCGTCCCGCACCGCGTCGAGGAGGAAGAGCCAGGTCTGGTCACCGGCTACTACGAGCCCGAAGTGAGCGGTTCGCGCGAGCGAAAGAGCGAGTTTCAAGTACCCGTCTATGGGCGCCCGGACGATCTCGTCCAGGTGACCCCGGATGAACTGCGTGCGTTCTACAACGCCAGCTTTAGCGTTGGGCGCCGGAACGGCGACGAGCTTGTGCCGTATTATACGCGCGCGGAAATCGACGCAGGCGTGCTTTCGGGCAAAGGGCTCGAGCTGCTTTATCTCGACGATCCCATCGAACTCTTCTTCATGCAGATTCAAGGGTCGGGACGCGTGCGGTTCCCGGACGGCTCGTGGGTGCGGCTCGGCTATGCGGCCAAGAACGGCCACGCCTATACGTCGATCGGCAGGCTGCTGGCCGAGCGGGGAGAGAAACCTCCCGGAGGCCTCACGATGGAAGGGCTCAAGAGCTGGTTGCGGGCCGATGCCGCGCGAGGCCGGGCGCTCATGCACCAGAACAAGTCCTACGTGTTCTTCCGCAAATTGCCGGAGGACGAAGCCGACGCTGGCCCCGTTGGAGCGCAGGGCGTCGCGCTCACACCGGGCCGCAGCCTCGCCGTCGATGCCGTCTATCACAAGCTCGGTACGCCGATGTTCGTCACCGCGCCGGAGGCGCCTACGCCGGACGGCAAGCCGTTCCGCCAGCTGATGATTGCGCAGGACGTGGGCTCCGCCATCAGAGGAAAGGAACGCGGCGATATCTATTGGGGCTCTGGGCCTGAGGCCGGCGCCATTGCCGGGGTCACGAAGCACGAAGCGCGGTTCCACGTCCTGCTCCCGAAGCCTTAAGCCGAGCCTTAATCGGATTTGCGCTATGGTCCGCACCCATGGGCAAGCGCGACACGAATATCGAGGACGACGCCGAGCTCTGGGCCCGTGTGGCTCAGACCGCGCTGCCGCTCAAGAAGAAGAACCGTGTCGCCCGGATCGCGGCGCCACCAAAGCCCGCCCGGCCGCCCAAGGCGAGCGCCGGGAAGGCGAGCGCCGCCGGGAAGGCGACGATCAAGGCTCCCGTCTTGCCGCCGCGGCCGAGCCACGCGCCTCACGCAGGACTCGACAGGCAGACGGCGCGGAAGCTCGGCAAAGGGTCGCTGGCGGTCGAGGCGCGGCTCGACCTCCATGGCATGCGCCAGCGGGACGCGCACGTGGCCTTACGCAAGTTCCTAAAATGGGCGCAAGCCAAAGACTATCGTCACGTATTGGTCATCACCGGCAAGGGGTCGCCGCGCGCGACGCCTTCCACGTTCTACGAAGACGAGACGCGCGGAGTGCTGCGCCAAGCGGTGCCCCATTGGCTGTCACACGGCGATCTCGCGCCGCTGATCGTCAGCTTCTCGGAAGCGCCGCGCCGGCTCGGCGGCGAAGGCGCACTCTATGTGCGGCTGCGGAAGTTCCGCCCCAAATAAGACGGTCCCCGCGCCTAAAGAATGAACTTGGAGAGGTCGGCGTTCTTGGCGAGGTCGCCGATATGCTCGCGCACGTAGGCGCCGTCGATGGTCACGGTCTCGCCGTGCTTGTCGCCGGCCTCGAAGGAAATCTCGTCGAGGACGCGCTCCATCACGGTCATGAGACGCCGCGCGCCGATATTCTCCACGGACGTGTTCACCTCGACGGCGATGTCGGCGATGGCGTCGATAGAGTCCTCGGTGAACACGAGCGTCAGCCCCTCCGTCTTCATCAGCGCCACATATTGGTTGATGAGACAGGCCTTCGGCTCGGTGAGAATGCGGCGAAAATCCTCGCCAGTGAGCGCGCGCAGCTCGACGCGGATCGGCAGGCGGCCTTGCAGCTCAGGCAGCAGATCCGACGGCTTGGCGATGTGGAACGCGCCGGAGGCGATAAACAGAATGTGGTCGGTCTTGACCGGCCCGTATTTGGTCCCGACGGTGGTGCCTTCGATCAGCGGCAGGAGATCGCGCTGCACGCCTTCGCGTGAGACATCGGCGCCGGCGCGCTCGGAGCGCGCGCAGATCTTGTCGATTTCATCCAAGAACACGATGCCGTCATTCTCGACGATCTTGATCGCTTCTTGGATCATCATGTCGTCGTCGATGAGCTTGTCGGACTCCTCGGCCATGAGAAGTTCGAAACTATCCTTCACCGAGACCTTGCGCGGCTTGGTGCGCTGGCCGCCAAGCGCTTTGCCCAGCATGTCGGAGAGATTGATCATGCCGACCTGGCTGCCAGGCATGCCGGGAATCTCGAAGGATGGCATGGAGGCCGCTTCGGCCACCTGAATTTCGATTTCCTTATCGTCCAGCTCAGCGGAACGCAGTCGCCGGCGAAAGGTCTCGCGGGTCGACTCGCTGGCGCTCGCGCCGACCAGCGCGTCGATGACACGCTCCTCGGCGTTGAGCTGGGCCTTGGCCTCCACCTGCTTGCGTTTGGCGTCGCGCACAAGCCCGATGCCCGCCTCCAGCAGATCGCGGATGATCTGATCGACGTCGCGGCCGACATAGCCGACTTCAGTGAACTTGGTGGCCTCGACCTTGATGAAGGGGGCGCCGGCGAGCTTCGCGAGGCGGCGGGAGATCTCGGTCTTGCCGACGCCGGTCGGGCCGATCATCAGGATGTTCTTGGGCAGCACCTCCTCGCGCATGTCGCCTTCAAGCTGCTGGCGGCGCCAGCGGTTGCGCAGCGCGATGGCCACGGCGCGCTTGGCGTCGCGCTGGCCGATGATGTGTCGGTCAAGCTCGGAAACGATCTCGCGAGGGGAAAATGACGTCATGGACTCTCTAACTTGCTATTTCGTGGCGTCGAGGATTTCGACGGTCACCTCGTCATTGGTGTAGACGCAAATCTTGGCGGCAATGGCCATGGCCTTGCGCGCGATTTGCTCCGCGTCGAGGTCCGTATCGAGGAGCGCGCGGGCGGCGGCCAGCGCGTAAGAGCCGCCGGAGCCGATGCCCATCACCGCGTCGTCCGGCTCCAGCACATCGCCGGTGCCGGTGAGCACCAGGCTCTCGTCCGGGTCGGCCACGATCATCATGGCTTCGAGGCGGCGCAGATAGCGGTCGGTGCGCCAGTCCTTGGCGAGCTCGACGCAAGCCCGCTTCAGCTGATCGGGAAAACGCTCGAGCTTGGTCTCGAGCCGCTCGAACAGGGTGAAGGCGTCCGCCGTGGAGCCTGCGAAGCCGGCGATCACATTGCCGGAACCGACGCGGCGCACTTTGCGCGCCGAGCCCTTGATGATGGTTTGGCCGAGGGAGACCTGGCCGTCGCCGGCGATGACCACCTTGCCGGCCTTGCGGACGGTCAGGATCGTGGTGCCGTGCCACGTGTCGGGGGAGGAATGGGATGACATGCTGCAATGCGATATCGGCGCGGGCGGCCCGTTCGTCAAGCTATCCGCGGCATTGGGGCCAACGTTGCTTAAGGGCGCAGCTTGGCTCTAAGGGACCTTGGAGAGAAGCTGTTCCAAGGGCGGGACCTCGACCCCCACGACGCGCCAGCGGAAGCCGTCCAGCTTCATGATCGCGGTCACGGTGGGCGAATCGGGCTTTTCCGGGTCTTTCAGGTCGAAGATGAACCGGGCCGGCGCGGTGAAGAAGGCATAGGTGATGAAATCGACGAAGGATTCGTCCTTTTTGCGGTGCTCGACCACGGTGGGATTGTTCAAGATGGCTTCGGGCGTGACCATGCCGTCCACGGAGCTGTCCACCAGGTCCGGCGCGAACAGCTTGGTCAAAGCTTCCCCGAAAGTCCCTAGAATCGGCCGTTTTTCTTTGACCTCGGCGGCCTTTTCGAGCAAATGGCCCTTCATTTCCGCCTTCAGATCGGCCCGGACTTGCGGGAAATCCACCAGCCGCTCCAGGGCCTCCTGGTCGTCGTTGAGGAGCGCCTGATCCAGCCAATAGAGCGTCAGATAGGGATAACCGGCATAGGCGGCGATCAGGATGGCAAGCAGCAGAAGCAGGCGGCGCATGGAGTTCCCTCATTTATGGGTGTTGGGGCATAGCACGGCCGCATGACGCGGCGTATAAGCCGGGGCTAGAAGCGAATTGCTAACAGCCTGTGGGCTATGCTGGCAAACATGCAAAAGCGAACCAAATCAACGGACTCCCGGTCCGCGACGGTCAAACGCCGCACCAAGGAGACCAAGATCAGCGCCACCGTCGATCTCGACGGGACGGGGGCCTATGACGTCTCCACGGGCGTCGGCTTCCTCGATCACATGATCGAGCAGCTGGCCCGGCATTCCTTGATCGATATCACCCTCAAGGCCGAAGGCGACCTCCACATCGACCAGCACCACACCACGGAAGATTCCGGGATCGTGCTGGGCCAGGCCTTCGCGGAGGCGCTTGGCGACAAGGCGGGCATCACCCGCTATGGAGCCTGCTATCTGCCCATGGACGAAACCCTGACCCGCGTGGCGCTCGACGTGTCGGGCCGGCCATATCTCGTCTGGGACGTGGAGTTCACCCGCTCGAAGATCGGCGAGATGGATACCGAGCTGTTCCGCGAATGGTTCCAGGCCTTCGCGCAGCATGCCGGAATCACGCTGCATGTCGAAAATCTCTATGGCGAGAATAGCCATCACGTCGCCGAGACCTGCTATAAGGCGCTCGCCCGCGCGCTTCGCCAAGCGATTGCCATCGATCCGCGGCAAAGTGGACGGGTGCCCTCCACCAAGGGCCAGCTCTAACGATTCCCGTCATTGCCGGGCGGGCCTCTCGGATGCTGAGGTCTAACGGTGTGGATGCCCGGCCCGTCGCCCGAAGGCTTTGGGCCGCAGGGCGGATCAAGTCCGGGCATAACGCGTTCCGAGGAATGAAGTGACCGTCTATTCCGTTTACGAGCCAGAGGGCGACGGCGCCGACGTGGAGGCGCGCGCCGACAGAATCGCCTTCGTCAAGGACGGCTTCAACTGGCCCGCGCTTCTCGTGCCGGTGCTGTGGCTGATCTTCCGGCGCATGTGGCTCGAGCTCATCGTCTTCCTGGTGGTGATCGGCGCCCTGCCGTTTCTGTTCGGCCCCAGCGAGGCGGGGCAGGAGCTCGCCGGCTTGGTGACGATCGGCCTGACCCTCTTGTTCGCCTTCGAGGCCAACGATCTACGCGGTTGGGCGCTCCAGCGCCGGGGCTATCGCTTCTCGGGCGTGGCCTCGGGGCGCAACCGCATCGAGGCCGAGCGTTCCTTCTTCACCGCATGGCTACCGGAGCAGGGCCGCAGCGCGCGGCACCTCGTCCCGCTTCCCGCGACGGGGGCAGCGAAGGGCGCCCTCACGCCGACGCGTCCGAGCGGCGGCGACGAAGTCATCGGATCGTTTCCGCGAGCGTAAACCATGCACGTCGCCATCATCGATTACGGCTCGGGCAATCTCCACTCCGCCGCCAAGGCCTTCGAGCGGGCGGCGCGGGAGCAGGACTCGAAGCTCTCCATCAAGGTCACGGCCGAGCCGGACGAGGTGCTCTCCGCCGAGCGCGTCGTGCTGCCGGGCGTCGGTGCGTTCGCCGATTGCAAGGCGGGACTCGCCAGCATCGAGGGTATGATCGAGGCGCTGGAAGAGTCCGTGCAGGAGCGGGGCACGCCGTTTCTCGGCATTTGCGTCGGGCTTCAGCTCATGGCCACGCGCGGTCTGGAGCACGGGGTGACGCCGGGGCTCGATTGGATCGGCGGCGAGGCGCGCGCCATCGAGCCGGACGATGCATCGCTGAAGATCCCGCATATGGGCTGGAACACGCTCACGCTTTCGCGCGAGCATGCGCTATTCGACGGGATTCCGACGGGCGCCGAAGGGCTGCACGCCTATTTCGTGCATTCCTATCATTTTGTGCCCGAGGACGCGGATGCGCGCATCGCCACCACCGACTATGGGGGCGAGGTGACCGCGTTCGTCGCGCGCGACAACATGGCCGGCAGCCAGTTCCACCCCGAAAAGAGCCAGAAGCTCGGGCTGGCCCTGATCGCCAATTTTCTGAAATGGATGCCGTAGAGGTCGCATGATTCTGTTTCCCGCCATCGATCTGAAGGACGGACAATGCGTGCGGCTGGTCCAGGGCGAGATGGACCAGGCGACGGTGTTCAACGCCGATCCGGCCGCGCAAGCCAAGGAGTTCGAGGACCAAGGCTTCGAGTGGCTGCACGTGGTCGATCTCAACGGCGCCTTCGAGGGCAAGCCGGTGAACGGCGCCGCCGTCGAGGCCATCTTCAAGGCGGTGCATTTGCCCATTCAGCTCGGCGGCGGCATCCGCGACCTCGACACCATCGCCATGTGGCTCGACAAGGGCATCGACCGGGTGATCCTCGGCACGGCCGCGGTGCGCGATCCCGATCTCGTGCGCGAGGCGGCGCACGACTTTCCCGGCTGCATCGCGGTCGGCATCGACGCGCGCGACGGCAAGGTGGCAATCGAAGGCTGGGCGGAAACCTCCGAGATGACCGCGCTCGATTTGGCCCGTAACTTCGAAGACGCGGGCGTGGCGGCGATCATCCACACCGACATTTCCCGCGACGGCGTGCTCGAAGGCCTCAATCTCGATGCGACGCTTGCGATCGCCGAGACAGTTTCGATCCCGGTTATCGCCAGCGGCGGCCTTGCCTCGCTCGACGACATCAAACGGCTACTCGAACCGCGCTACGAGAAGCTCGACGGCGCGATCACGGGCCGCGCGCTCTATGACGGACGGCTCGACGCGAAAGAAGCGCTAGCACTGATCGCCGAGCGCTACGCCCGCCACGGCGCGACGGGACAATATTGAGGCCATGCTGAAAGTCCGCGTCATACCGTGCCTCGACGTGAAGGAAGGCCGCGTCGTCAAGGGCGTGAACTTCGTCGATCTGCAGGACGCCGGCGATCCCGTGGAAGCGGCAACCGCCTATGACGAGGCGGGCGCGGACGAGCTTTGCTTTCTCGACATCACGGCGAGCCACGAAAAGCGCGGCACCATTCTCGACATTGTCCGCCGCACGGCGGAGCGCTGCTTCATGCCGCTCACGGTCGGCGGCGGCGTGCGTTCGACCGAAGACGTGCGCGCGTTGCTGGAAGCAGGCGCCGACAAAGTGTCGATCAACACCGCGGCGGTGACGGACCGGCAGCTCGTGCGCCGGGCGGCGGAGAAATTCGGCGCGCAGTGCATCGTCGTCGCCATCGACGCGAAGCGCGTGGGCGCCAACGGCAGGGCGCCGCGCTTCGAGATCTTCACCCATGGGGGCCGTGAGCCGACCGGCATCGAGGCGATCTCTTACGCCGAGGAGGTGGTGTCACTCGGCGCCGGCGAGATCCTGCTCACCTCGATGGACCGGGACGGCACGCGGGCCGGTTTCGATCTCGAACTGACCCGCGCCATTGCCGATGCGGTGTCCGTGCCGGTGATCGCATCAGGCGGCGTCGGTACGCTCAAGCATCTGGTGGAGGGCGTGCGCGACGGCCATGCCTCGGCCGTGCTCGCCGCCTCGATCTTCCATTACGGCGAGCACACGATCGGCGAGGCGAAGCAGTTCATGGCTGATGCCGGGCTGCCGATGCGGCTCGATCCTTAACGCCGGCCGTTCGGCCTATTCCCACCGTCCCCGCCACAGTGTATGAGCCAGGGCATGAGCAAGGATGCATTGGATAGGCTGGCGGCGATCATCACGGCGCGCCGCAACGCGAGCGCCGAAGACTCCTACACCAAGCAACTCTTGGCCGAGCCCATCAAGCCCGCCAAGAAGGTCGGCGAGGAAGGGGTCGAGGTGGCGCTTGCCGCCGTCGCGCAGGACAAGGCGGCGCTCGTCTCCGAGACCGCGGATCTGCTCTACCATCTGCTCGTGTTGCTGGAATCGCGCGAGGTCACGCTCGATGAGGTCCGTGACGAGTTGGAGCGGCGCATGGTCGCGGCCGAGGAGAAACGCCGAAAGGCCGCGTCGGTCTAGCCGAACGCGCGCCTCACTGTCATGAACCCCCGGCCCACCGTCGCGTTCTCACCTTACGCCACCTATTCGCGCGCCGAGTGGGCGCGGCTGCGCGACGATACCCCCCTCACGCTGACCGAGGCAGACCTCGAAAATCTTTCAGGCCTGACCGAGCGCGTTTCGACAGATGAAGTGGTCGATATCTATCTGCCGCTGAGCCGGCTGCTCAATCTCTATGTGGAGGCGTCGCAAGGCCTGCACGGGCATACGGAGCGGTTCCTGCGCAAGGGCAACGGCAAGATGCCGTTCGTCATCGGGCTCGCCGGCAGCGTCGCCGCGGGGAAAAGCACCACGGCGCGCGTGCTTCAGGCGCTTCTCGCCCGCTGGCCGAGCCATCCCAACGTGGCGCTCGTGCCGACCGACGGGTTCCTGTTTCCCAACGAGGTGCTCGAGGCCCGCGACCTGATGGCCCGCAAGGGCTTCCCCGAAAGCTACGATCTGGGGCGGCTGCTCAATTTTCTCGCCGAGGTGAAGTCCGGCAAGGAGCGAGTCGAAGCGCCGCTTTATTCGCATCTCGTCTACGACGTGCTTCCCGACCAGACGCTGGTGGTGGAGCAGCCGGACATCGTCATCGTCGAGGGCCTCAACGTTCTCCAGCCGGCCAGGCTGCCGAAGGACGGCGAGGCGATCCCGTTCGTCTCGGACTTCTTCGATTTTTCGATCTATATCGACGCCAGCGAGGAGCTGGTGGAGGCATGGTATGTCGAGCGCTTCTTGCGCCTGCGGCAGACCGCGTTCCGCGATCCCGCCTCCTACTTCCACCGCTACGCCACGTTGTCCGAGGAGGAGGCGCGCGAAACCGGGCTGTCGATCTGGCGGACGATCAATCTCGTCAATCTGAAAGAGAATATCCTGCCCACGCGCCTGCGCGCCGATCTCATCCTGCGCAAAGGGGCAGACCATGCCGTCGACAGCGTGGCGCTCAGGAAGCTCTGATAGAGGCTAGTAGCCCTGGCCGTTGTAGAGCTGCTGCGAACCAAGCCCGATGTTCAGCCGCAGCATGGTGCGGGTGGCGAAGACGGCCTCGTCGTCAATCCGCGTCGGGCCATCGGGTCCGGCATATTTCATCTTCGGAACCGAGGAGATGTACTCGTAGTCGGTCCACAGCGACAGGCTGGTGCGGTCGCCGATCTGCTTGCGGGTCTCCAGCGACACGGTGCCGATGAAGGCGAGGTCGTCGTCCGACCGCGACACGTTGGATGTCGGGGTGGGGAAGAACCTGTAGTCGAAGCGGCCGGTATAATCGGTCTCGGCATTGTAGAGACCGGCCGTGGCATTCACGAAGGTGCGCAAGCCCAGACGGTCGTAGAAGCCGCCGACATTCTTGATGCCCGGAATGAAGCCGAAGCTGTACTCACCGCCGAAGCCGATATAGCCGCCGGTATAGGTCGTATCGAGCGTCTCCTGATAGGTGAACACGTCGAGCGGACCCTGAACGCCGTTAAGCCTGTTGTCCTGGTCGATGCCGCGGACGTCGAAGCCGGCGATGAAATAGTCGTTGCGATAAATCTCGGGCTTGACCTCTTTCGGCGCGCCGGTGGCGAATTTCAGTTCGGCGCTGGCGCCCCAATAGTCGGCGTCGCGCTCGGTCCTGGTGCGGAGATAGGACCCCACGGCACCGGATGCGTCATTCGGGTCGATGATCACGCAGCGCGCGGATCCGGGAGCGCCCTGGCACTTGGTCGTGTGATCGTCCTCGACGTTCGACCAGAATCCTTTGACCGAACCAGAGACGCGGAAGCCGCCCCAATAGCCAAGCGCGGTCTCGAGGCCGCCGCCGGTCGCGCCGCCGAAATCGAGCCAGTCGTTATGGGAGTTGGTTTGCCGCTGAAGCGAGCCGTTGGCGCTGCGCTTGTAGGTGAAGTTGATGTCGGGGAGCGACAAGAACTGGACGCCGCCGCCAACCCAGATCGTCGTGCCGCTGAACGTCGTGGTTGTGAAGTCCTGCGCCGAAGCGGGCTGCGCCAGAACGGCGGCTCCCAGCAGCGTCGCGGCAACCACAGTGGATGATCTCAACATCGATAAGCCCCCAAAGCGCATCTTCGATTTGTGGATAAGATAGCAGGGGAATCACCGGCCCAGGGAGCTATCTCTTGCGGTCACAATAAGATTTCGGCCTTGCGTGACAGATCGGCCACAAGGCTGGGATGGGGCCTTTTCCCGCTAGTTCAGCAATCCGCGCGCCGCCGCGAGCTTGGCCAGGCTCGTTTCCGGCCGGGCGCCGATATGGGAAATCACCTCCGCCGCCGCCAGGCTGCCCAGCCGGCCGCAGGCTTCCACGGGGAGCCCTTGGGTGAGCCCGAAGAGGAAGCCCGCCGCATAAAGGTCGCCGGCGCCCGTGGCGTCCATCACCTTTGAGACCGGATCGGCCGGTATTTCCGTTGTTTCTCCGGCACCTAGGATCATCGAGCCGTCTTCGGAGCGGGTCAGAACGGCCAGTTCGCAGTCCTGCAGCGCCGCATCCGCCGCCTCGTCGAAGGAATTCACCTCGTAGAGCGTGGTGACCTCCTTTTCGTTGGCGAAGACGATATCGGCGTCCTCCTTGACCAATTTCCGGAAATCGTCCCGGTGGCGTTCCACGCAGAAGGGGTCGGAAAGCGTCAGCGCCACCTTGGCGCCAGCCGCCTTGGCGCGCTTGGCCGCCTCGCGGAAGGCGGATTTTGCCGCGTCCTTGTCGAAGAGATAGCCCTCCAAATAGACGATTTTGGCGCCTTCGATCAGATCCGAATCGAGGTCGCCGGGGGCGAAATCCACGCTCGCGCCGAGAAAGGTGTTCATGGTGCGCTCGCCGTCCGGCGTGACCAGCACGAGGCAGCGGGCCGTGGGCGCGCCGTCATCGGCCGGGTCGGTGGTGTAGGCGATGCCGAGCGAGCGGATGTCGTGACGAAAGATGCCGCCGAACTGATCGGCTGCGACGCGGCCGATGAAGCCGCATTTGGCGCCGAAGGAGGCGAGCCCGGCGATGGAGTTGGCGACGGAGCCGCCGGAGCGCTCGGTGGCCGGTCCCATGGCCTCGTAGAGCCTCGCCGCCTCGTCCGCATCGATCAGGCGCATGAAGCCCTTGTCGAGATCGTGCTTCGACAGAAAGCCGTCGTCGCAGCGGGCAATGATGTCGACGATGGCGTTGCCGATGCCGACGACGGCATAAATTTTTTCAGCCATTCTTCGCGGGTCTCCCGTTCTCGTTCAAATCTGGAGAGGCGTCCGGCCCTGGCGTCACGGGCGCAGGCCACTATATTCGCCGTGCCGAAAGCTCAGGGACAACGTTCATGCTCGCCGCCGCAGGTCAAGCCTTCGAGGAACTCTTCTCGCCGCCGTTTCGCTCGGTGATGCTGAAATGCGTGGGCTTCACCATCGCGCTCCTTGCGGGACTGATCGTCGCGGTCCAATGGTCGTTCACCCATTTCGTCGCCTGGCCGGACTGGATCGAGACCGCGATCCAGTGGCTCGGCGGGCTGGCACTGGTCGCGGCGTCGATCTTTCTGATCCCGCCGGTGACGTCGCTGATCGCCGGGCTTTATATCGACGACATCGCCGCCAAGGTCGAACAGGCCAACTTCCCGCACGATCCGCCAGGACGCGAGCTGCCGATCGCGCGCTCGATCTTTCTCGCCATCAAGTTCTTCCTGGTGGTTCTGGTGGTGAACTTGATCGCGCTGTTTCTGCTGCTCATTCCCGGCGTGAACTTGATCGCGTTCTACGTGGGCAACGGCTATCTGCTGGGGCGTGAATATTTCGAGCTCGCGGCCATGCGCCATGTCAGCGCGGCGGAAGCGAAGCGCATCCGAAAAGCCAACCGGCTGACGGTGTTGATCTGCGGCTTTGTGATCGCGGCGCTCGCGTCCGTGCCCATCTTGAACTTGGTTACGCCGGTTTTCGCGACGGGCTTCATGGTGCGGATGTGGAAACGGATCGCGGCAAAGTCCGGCATCAGGCTCGCACGCCCGGCGGTCGCCTGATCCGATTTTTCCGAAGAAGTTAGTTGGACGTGGCCACGGGGACGGCCACGGCACCGATAGCGGCGCCGGCGAGTCCGCCGATCGGACCACCGAGCAGGAGGCCGGTGCCGCCGCCGACAGCAGCGCCGCTCGCGACTTTCTGTGTGGTGGTGCAGCCCGTGAGGCATGCCGCGGCCAAGGCCGCGGCCAGAGCGGCCGATACGAAGGCAGGTACGCGTCTCACTACATCCCCCTCCCCGCTACGTGCGGGTCCCCAAACGGAGAATAGTTGAAAAGCCCTAATGAAGGGGTTGAGGGCGCCCCTCAACGCGCCCCGCCAGGCCGTCGGCTCAAGCCGAGGCGGGCGTCTCCGAGGCGGGCGTCTTGGGGACCGGCGTCTTGGGGGCTGGCGTCTTCGGCTTGAAAACGCAGATATCGGCGATGATGCAGCGCCAGCATTCGGGCTTGCGGGCCTTGCACACATAGCGGCCGTGCAGGATGAGCCAGTGATGGCAGTTGTGCTTATAGCGCTCCGGCACCACGCGGTTCAGGGTCTCCTCGACTTTGAGCGGCGTCTTGCCGGGCGCGAGTCCCGTGCGGTTCGACACCCGGAAGATATGGGTGTCGATGGCGATGGTCGGCTCGCCGAAGGCGACATTCAGCACGACATTGGCCGTCTTGCGGCCGACCCCGGGTAGGGTCTCCAGCACCTCGCGCGAGCAGGGCACCTCACCGCCATGCTCCTCGACGAGCTTGTTGGACAGCGCGACGACATTCTTGGCCTTGTTGCGGTAAAGCCCGATGGTCTTGATCTTGTCGCTGACGCCCTCCTCGCCGAGCGCGATCATCTTCTCCGGCGAATCGGCCAGGGCGAACAGCGCAGGCGTGGCGCGATTGACCGACGTATCGGTGGCTTGCGCGGACAACACGACGGCGACGAGCAAGGTGAACGGGTCGCGATACTCCAGCTCGGTCTTGGGGTCGGGGTCCCGCGCCTCGAAGCGCGCGAACATCTCGCCGATCTGGGCCTCGGTCAGCTTCGAGCCCGGCGCCCTTCTGGCTCTGCCGGGCATTTTCGCCGGCTTTGCGTGTTTGGCTTGAGCGGTCACAGACCCTTGTCACCCCCGAGGAACGTATTAGCTTCACTGCTATGACAGAGCCATCCCCCGCTCCACAAGGTCCCGCCGACGGCGACCCCCAGTTCAGCGCCGTGCTGACGCCGAACCGCTCGCTCGGGCCGAGAGGGTTCCTGGTGTTCATGGCGGCGATCAGCACGATCTCGTTCGGCACCGGGCTGATGTTTTACTTGATGGGCGCTTGGCCGGTGATGGGCTTCATGGGCCTCGACGTGCTGCTGATCTATACCGCCTTCCGCGTCAACTTCCGCGCCTTGCGCGTGTACGAGACGGTGGACCTTACGGAGGATGCGCTGACGGTGACGCGCGTGGCGCCGAGCGGCCGCGCGCAGTCGTGGCGCTTCAATCCTTATTGGGTACGGCTCAATCTCGATGAGCGGGTGGGGCGCACATCCGAGCTGTCGATCGCCAGTCATGGCGAGCGGCTCGTGTTCGCAAGCTTCCTGACCGATCCCGAGCGGGAGGATTTCGCCAGCGCGCTGAAGCAAGCATTGCGCGAGGCGCGCTTGCCGCGCACGGCCTAAGCCGCGAGGTTGCGCTTCTCCACTAGGGTGCCGTCGGCCTTGACGCGGTAGATCACCGGCGTGGCCGTTGCGATCGAATAGTCCTGCACCTCTTCCGGCGTGAGCTTGTCGAGCTCCATGATCAGCGAGCGGAGCGAGTTGCCGTGGGCGACGACGATGACATTTTTGCCCTCTTGCAGCTCGGGCACGATCCACCTGTCGAAGAAGGGGCAGACGCGCGCGGCGGTGTCTTTCAGCGACTCGCCGCCAGGCGGTGCGATGTCGTAGGAGCGCTGCCAGACATGCACCTGGTCGGCGCCGAAGCGCTTGCGGGCTTCTTCCTTGTTGATGCCGACAAGCTGGCCGTAGTCGCGCTCGTTCAAGGCCGCGGCCTTGACGGTGGGAAGCTTCCCCTGGCCGAGCTCTCCAAGGATGATGTCGAGGGTGTTGTGGGCGCGTTTTAGCGTCGAGGCGAAGGCGCTGTCGAAGACGAGCCCTTCTTGCTTGAGCAACTGTCCGGCCCTGTGAGCCTCGGCCTCGCCCTCCTCGCTCAGCCCCACGTCCTTCCAGCCGGTGAACATGTTGAGCCGGTTCCACTCGCTCTGTCCGTGGCGGACGAGCACCAGCACGTTGTCGGACTTCCGCGGCTTTTCGCTTGTTTTTTGGAGCATTTCCCTTGGAAGGCGCCCTGTCATCGCGTTTCCGGCGGCCGAAGCGGGCCTTACTGGCCCCTCTCGGTCGCACGCCAATATAGGCGATGAAAGTTAAAAGCCAGCGTCAGCATCGCCCCTCTTTTGGGCCACTTTCCGACTGTGCGGAAGGTTTTAGGCGGTTCCGCATGGTCTTGCCAATGGTGGTGCCCCAGATATCAACGAGCCCGTCACAATCCGAGCACGTCGGCCATGGAATAGAGGCCAGGCGGCTTGCCTCTGGCCCAGAGCGCGGCGCGGACTGCTCCGCGGGCGAAGATACCGCGGTCCGAGGCGATATGGGCGAGCTCGATCCGCTCGCCGGGCCCGGCAAAGATCACCCTGTGCTCGCCGACCACGTCGCCCCCACGGAGCGCGGCGAAGCCGATATCGCCCTCCCGGCGGGGGCCCGTGTCTCCGTCCCTGGTTTTGACGCTCTTTTCCGCGAGCGAGACGCTGCGGCCCTTGGCGGCGGCGTCGCCCAGCATCAGCGAGGTGCCCGAAGGGGCATCGCGCTTGTGGCGGTGATGCATTTCGAGGATCTCGATGTCGAACTCGGGGCCGAGGGTCTCTGCCACGCGCGCGGTGAGCGCGGCCATGAGGTTCACGCCCATGCTCATATTGCCGGCCTTGACGATGGTGGCGTGCCAGGCGGCCGCGTCGAGCTTGGCGAGATCGTCGCCGGAAAAGCCCGTGGTGCCGATCACATGAACGATGCGAGCTTGCGCCGCGAGGGCGGCGAACTCGACCGTGGCCTTGGGCAGCGTGAAATCGAGCACCCCGTCAATGCTGGCAAAGAGCGGCAGCGGATCGTCGGTGATAGGAACTCCAAGCGCTTCGAGGCCTGCGACCTCGCCGATATCCTGGCCAAGCGCGGGCGAGCCCTTGGTCTCCAGTCCGCCGGCGACCTCGCAGCCCGGCGTCTCGGCCAGCGCCCGGGTCAGCGCCTGACCCATGCGCCCGGCCGCGCCCAGAACCGCGATCCTCATGTCACTCATGGCGAACCGGCCACCTTTGCTGCGATGAAGCCCCTGCCGTGATAAAACGGCCGCTTGAAGTCTCCGCGTGGTTCTAGGACGGCGCGGGGCCGGTCACAAGTCGCAAGCGTCGGCCTGATATGGATCAAACCAGATGATAAGCGCGCGCCATTGCGCTTTCGGCTTGGCCCTCGTGCTGCTGTCGTCCGCGGCCTCGGCCAAAACGATAAAGAGCGTCTATACGCCGCTCGCGCTGAAAGCGTGCGAGAACGTCACGCCGCCGGAGGCCGCCGAGTATGGCGGGGTGTTCCTCTGCAAGGGCCTTGGCGGCCTGGACGTGCGCGTGGCGGAGGGGGACTTACGCATGTTCGTCTCCTATGGCCCCGACGCCGCCGCGCAGACTGCGGCGCAGCAGACAGTGCCGGCATTCAACACAACCGGCGAGACGCTCGAATGGCGGCTGGCGGATGGAGAGCCGTTCGCGACGATCCTGCGCTTCCACTGGGATTCTGACGGCGCCAAGGGCTCGACGCTGGTCGTCACCAAGCTCGGCGAGACGGACGCCTGTCACGTGGCCCATATCCAAGCGGCCGGAAACCCAAACGCCAACGGCTTGGCACGCGAGATCGCCGACGCTCAGGCGCGGGGTTTCGATTGCAAGCGGGACCGGCTCCGGACCTACGGCCCAGACGGCAAACAGATCGACTAGAGCACGAACGGACTAAGCGACGAGGGGGCGGTCCAGCGGCGGAGGCGCGTCGAGGGGCGTATCGTCTTCGTCGTTCTCCGAGATCTCGGCCTCGGGCCGGCCGTAATAGTAGCCCTGCACCTGATCGCAGCCCCACTTCCTGAGCATGGCGGCTTGACCTTCGGTCTCCACGCCTTCGGCCGTGATTGTGACGTGCAGCGATTGGCCGAGGCCGACAATGCTCGACACGATGGCGCTCGTCTGCGGGCTGGTCCCCAACGTGTCGATGAAAGAGCGGTCGATCTTGATCTTCTTGACCGGGAAACGGGTGAGGTAAGAGAGGCTCGAATAACCGGTGCCGAAATCGTCCATGGCGATGGAGACGCCGAGCTGATCGAGCCGGGTCAGGGTGTCGATAACCGATTCGGTGTTCTGCAGGATGATGCCTTCGGTGATCTCGAGCTCGAGACGGTCGGGTTCAAGTCCTGTCTCGGCCAGCACGCGGCGCACCAGGCTGTAGACATCCTGGGTCTTGAACTGGGCGGGCGAGAGGTTGACGGCGAGCTTGGTATCGAGCGGCCACGTGGTGGCGTAGGCGCACGCCGTTTTCAGGATCCATTCGCCGAGCGGCACAATGAGGCCCGTCTCTTCGGCGATCGGAACGAAGGTGGTGGGCGGAATCTCCCCTTCGGAGGGATGCCACCAGCGGACCAGGGCCTCGTAGCCGGTCAACTTGCCGCTCTCCAAGTCGAATTGCGGCTGGTAGTCGAGATAGAGTTGGTTCTTGCGCAAGGCGCTGCGGAGATCGTTCTCCAGACGGCGGCGTTTTTGAAGCGCCGCGTCCATGGCCGGCTCGAAGAAGCGGAAGGTGTTGCGGCCGTCTTCCTTGGCGCGATAGAGCGCGAGATCGGCGTTCTTCAACAGCGCGTCGTTTGGCTCGGTGTCGAGAGGGCCAAGGGCAATCCCGATGCTGGCCGAGGTCGTGACCTCGTGGCCGTTCACCTGGTAACCGGCGCCGAGCGCATTGCAGAGACGGCGGGCGAGCCGCATGGCATCCTCGGGCGTCTCGATCTCCTCGGCGACGACGGCGAACTCGTCACCACCAAGCCTGCCGACGAGATCGACCTCGCGAATATTCTCCTTCAGGCGCGCGGCGACTTCCTCCAGCAACGCATCGCCGGTCGCATGGCCGAGCGTGTCGTTCACTTGCTTGAAGCGGTCGAGGTCGAGACAGAACACCGCGACGATATTGCCGTGGCGCTTGGCGCGCGCCACCGCACGGTCGAGATGCTGGCGGAACTGCACCCGATTGGGCAGCCCGGTGAGGGAATCGTGCAAGGCCAGGAAGTGGATCCTGTCCTCGGCGTGCCAGCGTTCGCGGATGCGCCGCGAGGCGATGGCCGCCGGCACGGAGAAGCCCATGACAATGAGGAGGCTCGTGGTCAGCGTCGCCACGGTGAGCGCCATGCTGGTGATAGAGGCGGCGGCCGTCTGGTCGACGGCGAAGGCATAGACGCGCGAAATCTTGCCGTCTTGCGTGACGGGCACGAAGGCCATACGCAAATTGTCTTCGCCAGAAATGTCAGCAAGTTCGACGGTATCGTCACGGACCGCCTTGGCGAGCGCCGTTCCGGCGCCGCTTTCGAGAATGTCGGATAGGGCGTCGGGCGAGAGGCCGCCGCCGACCGCCAATGCCTGGCCCTTCGGCGTCATTACGGCAAAGCCGTCCATTTGACTGACGTACTCGCCACTCTTCTCGTCGAGATTGCTGAGGAACCAGCCGCGGGTGAGCCGATTGAACCCGTCGATCAGCGCGAAGCCGTCTCCGCTAAAGCTTGAGCGTGCGGGGAGGGTGATCGCCTCCTGAGAACCGGCGGCCAGCTCATCGAGTGCCGTGGCGTTCAAGGCTTGGATGTCGGGCGTGGCGCTGTCCGCCGCGTCGCTTTGCGGACTACGCAACTGCGCATCGATCTTTCCGCTCCAGGCGAGCGCCGCTTCCCGGGCGTCCCGGCCGAGAACGTAGTTGATGGACGATCGGCCCGTCAGGACGCCGGCAATAACGGTAAAGAGACCCAGGGTCACCAGACCTGCCATGATCCAACGGTCGCGTGCGCCAACCTCTGTCATTTTTGCGAAATCCCATTGCCAATTTGGAAGTCGCAAAATTAAGGGAAGGTCGTTAAGGCGCACCCAACGCTTGCGGTAAACGAGGTCTTAAGAGACCTCAGGCCCAGGCGAAGGCAATCTTGCGCAGCGTGGTGTCGCCGAAGCTCTCCGCCCCTTCGGCGATGGGCTTGCCCCCTAGGCGGAGATAGAAGCCGCAGGCCGCCTCGTTGTCCGCGAGGGCCCACACCAGAAGGCCTTTGACGCGCATTTCGCCGAGCCGCAAGCGGGCGCCGTCGAACAGCTTGGTGCCGAGTCCGAGGCCTTGATAGGTGGGGTGCAGATACAGCTCGAAGATCTCGCCTTGATAGGCCGTGCGCGACATCCGGCAGCGGCCGAAGGTCACATAGCCCGCGGCCTCGCCGCGGAAGTCGAGCACCAGCAACGGCGCGCGCTTGTGCAGACTTTGCTGCCACCAGCGTAAGCTGCGCCGGGCGAGCATGCGCTCAAGAGACAGATGCGGAATGATGCCCTGATAGGCGCCGCGCCATGCGTCCTCGTAGGCCGATGCGAGGGCGGGTGCGTCCTTGGGCCGTGCCGGCCTGATGTGAGCAACATCGACGGACATAATGGGAGCCTAGCGCAGGATCGATGCGCCGGGCAAAGGGGACGTTGGCGTTATCCAGCCCTTCGCGCTTACGCCACCGCTTCGGCGCGCTGGCGCTCGGCCTTTTTGCGCTCGTTCGGATCGAGATGGCGCTTGCGCAAGCGAATCGATTTTGGCGTGACCTCGACCAGCTCGTCGTCCTCGATATAGGCCAGCGCCTTCTCTAGAACCATGCGCAAAGGCGGGGTCAGGCGTACCGCCTCGTCCTTCGAGGTGGTGCGGATATTGGTGAGCTTCTTGCCTTTAAGCACATTCACCTCGAGATCGTTGCCGCGGCTGTGCTCGCCTACGATCATGCCGCGATAGACGCGGGTGCCGGGGTCGATCATCATCGGCCCGCGGTCTTCCAGGTTGAACAGCGCATAAGCCACGGCGTCGCCCTGGTCGGTGGAGATCAGCACGCCGTTGCGCCGTCCCTGGATCGGACCCTTGTGCGGGGCGTAACTGTGGAACAAACGGTTCATGATGCCGGTGCCGCGCGTGTCGGTGAGAAGCTCGCCCTGATAGCCGATGAGGCCGCGGGTCGGCGCGTGGAACACGAGACGCTGGCGTCCGCCGCCGGACGGCTTCATCTCGACGAGATCCGCCTTGCGCTCGGACAGCTTCTGCACGACGGCGCCCGAGTGTTCTTCGTCGAGGTCGATGACGACCTCCTCGATGGGCTCGAGAAGCTGGCCGGTCTCGTCCCGGGTGAGCAGCACCCTGGGCCGCGAGACCGAGAGCTCGAAACCTTCGCGGCGCATGGTCTCGATCAAAATGCCGAGCTGGAGCTCGCCACGGCCGGCGACCTCCATGGAGTCACGCTCCTCGGACTCGGAGACCTTCAGCGCCACATTGCCTTCGGCCTCGCGCAACAGCCGGTCGCGGATCATGCGCCCGGTGACCTTGGAGCCTTCAGTACCGGCGAGCGGCGAGTCGTTCACCCGAAATGTCATGGAAAGCGTAGGTGGATCAATAGGTTGTGCTGGAAGCGGGGTGTCGACCTCAGGCGCGCAAATGGTGTGGGCGACGGTGGCGCTGGGCAGTCCGGCGAGCGAGACGATGTCGCCGGCGGATGCTTGGTCGAGGCTGGCGCGCTCGAGACCGCGAAAGGCGAGCACCTTGGACACGCGGCCCTGCTCGACAACGTCGCCTTTGTGGTCGAGCACTTTCACCATCTCGTTCGGCTTGATCGTGCCTGAGGTAATGCGCCCGGTGACGATGCGGCCGAGATAGGGATTGGCTTCGAGAATCGTCCCGATCAGCCGGAAGGGACCGTCCTCGATGGTCGGCGGCGCCACGTGGCGCAGCACGAGATCGAAGAGCGGCAGCATGCCCTGGTCCTTTGGGCCTTCGGGGCCTTCGGCCATCCAGCCTTCCTTGGCTGAACCATAGAGAATCGGAAAGTCGAGTTGCTCCTCGCTGGCATCGAGCGCGGCGAACAGGTCGAAGACCTCGTTCAGCACCTCGTCGGGGCGGGCGTCGGGGCGGTCGACCTTGTTGATGACGACGATAGGCTTGAGGCCCATCTTGAGCGCCTTCGACACGACGAACTTGGTCTGCGGCAGCGGACCCTCGGCGGCGTCCACCAGCACCAGCGCGCCGTCCACCATGTTGAGGATGCGCTCGACCTCGCCGCCGAAATCCGCATGGCCCGGCGTGTCGACGATGTTGATCCGGGTGCCGTTCCAGACGACCGAGGTGGCCTTGGCGAGGATGGTGATGCCGCGCTCGCGCTCCAGGTCGTTTGAGTCCATGGCGCGCTCGTCCACGCGCTGGTTGTCGCGGAACGAGCCGGACTGCTGGAGTAGGCGGTCGACCAGGGTCGTTTTCCCATGATCGACATGGGCAATGATGGCGATATTGCGAAGCTGCATGTTCGGGGGTGTCTTTCGGCCGCGAAGCGGCAGTTGTTGCAGCGCAATATAGTGATTTTGTCCGCAGGCGCAATGAGGGCGCTAAACGGGAACGTCTCGGCCCCGGAACGCGTTGGCGCTGCATGACCGAGCGTGGAAAAGCCCATCTCGACCGCATCTGGGAGGTCATCGGCAAGGCCGGCATCTGCATGATGACGACCCACTTCCCGGACGGCCTGCGCGCCCGCCCCATGGAGGCGCGGGCGGAGCGGAAGACCGACGCCATCTGGTTTCTCACCGACCGGCGCGGGCTCAAGGACGACGAGATCGAGGCCTGCCCGGAAGTGTGCCTGACCTTCTTTCACGCACCGGAAAAGGTCTATCTGTCGCTCACGGGCGACGCGTCCGTGTGCCGCGATCCCGAGCGCGCGCATGCCCTATGGAACAAGAAACAAGAAGCCTGGTGGAACGGACCCGACGATCCCAATCTCCTTGTCCTGCGCGTCGACCTCAAGCGCGCGGAGATGTGGGACGGGCCGGCGAACTCAGCGATCGCCGCTCACGAGTTCGCCAAGGCGCGGACTAGGGGCGAGAAGCCCGACCTCGGCGAGAACCGCAAGGTCTCCGTCGATATGGAGTAGCGTCCGGGAGCTTCCGCGAAGGACTTTATGCAGCACAACTCAAGGCTGTTGCGCGAAGCCAAACGTTCACCACAAGACACGAGATCGCGGGACTTTCGCGCGCGCGATCCTTCAGGGTGAAACCCTGTCACCAAACGGGGGTCCATTCACAATGGCCAAGAACGACAAAGAATGCGTCGATCGGATCTGGGAAGTCATCGAGAAGGCGCGCGTCTGCATGATGGCGACGCAGTTCGGCGACGGGGTGCGCGTGCGGCCCATGGAGGCGCTTCCCGAGCGCGACGAGAACGTGATCTGCTTCATCACGGACCGGCGCGGTTTGCGAGAGCACGCGATCGAAGTCTCCCCGGAGGTCTATCTCACCTTCGTCTACCCAAATGAGAACGTGTACCTGGCTCTGACCGGCGAAGCGTTCGTGATCAACGACGCCGATTGCGCCGCGCGGCTTTGGGATCGGCAGCAGGACGGCTGGCTAAGCGGACCCGACGACCCCAACCTGATGATCATCCGCGTCGAGCTGTGGCGGGCCGAGATGTGGGACGGCCCGGCAAACTCAGCCGTCGCCGACTTCCAGTTCGCCAAAGCGCGGCTCTACGGCATCAAAGCCAATCTCGACGAGAGCGAGAAGGTCAGCGTCGAGCTTTAGCGTCCTGCACGCTAGCGCCCGATTGGGGCACCCCCGCGGAAATCGTTGCAGCAGCGATCGCAATTGGCGCAGAGTTCCTCCGCCCTTTCAAAGGCGATGGAGTCTTCCGTGCACGAAACCATGCAGCCGCCCTATGGGCCGGCGCCCGCGCCGCTCGCGGGTCCAGAGCTTCCCTCCTTCCGCTACGCGCTTGGCGAGACGCCAACCAAGCAGTTCGACGGAGGCACCGCCAAGGAGGCAACCGTCGTCCAGTTCCCGGTGTCGGACAAGCTCGCCGGCGTCTACATGACGCTCGAGGCGGGGGCGGTGCGCGAGCTCCATTGGCATGCCAACGCGGCGGAGTGGGCTTACATGATCGACGGCCGCGCCCGCGTCACCACCATCGATCCGGAGAACCAGGCGGAGGTCGTGGATTTCTGGGCGGGCGACGTATGGTACTTCCCGCGCGGCCACGGCCATTCGATCCAAGGGCTCGACGGCGGCTGCACCTTCATCCTGGTGTTCGACAACGGCTACTTCTCGGAGTTCGGCACGTTCTCGATCACCGACTGGCTGGGACACACACCGCATGAGGTGCTGGCCAAGAATTTCGGTCTGCCGGTTGCGGATTTCGCCAAGTTTCCCAAGAAGGAGGTCTATATCGCCAAGGGGCCGGTGCCACCGCCTCTGCCGGAGGATCCTATGCCCGGCTCCCTGAACGCGCCGCCGCTCACCCATCGCTACCGGCTTTTGGCGCAGGCGCCCGAGCCGTTCCCCGGCGGCGAGATGCGCATCGCCTCGGAGATCGAGTTTCCCATCTCCTCGACGATGACCGGCGCGCTGCTGACGATTGCGCCGGGCGGCATGCGCGAACTCCATTGGCACCCGAACGCGGCTGAGTGGCAGTACTGGCTGAAGGGGACCGGGCGGATGACCGTGTTCGGCTCAGGCGGCCGGGCGCGCACCGACGAATTCGGCGCTAGCGACGTAGGCTATGTGCCGCAAGGTTATGGCCACTACATCGAGAACACGGGCAAGGACGATCTCGAACTGCTCGTCGTGCTCAACAATGGGACCTATCAGTCGGTCTCCATCACCGCCTGGATGGCCGGCACGCCCGACCTGCTGCTCGCCACGAATTTCGGTGTGAAGCAGAGCGTTTTCGAGAAAATGCCGGGCGATGCGGTGATCATGTCCGATTAGCGTCCTGCTTCGGCCATGGCTTTTCCCTAGGGAAAGAGCGCCTTGCGGTAAGCACAAGGCATTGAACTTGATAAATTTTAACCCATCCTGGCAACTGCCGGTACTATTCAGTTTGACACCTTTGGCGCCCCCCCCGGTGCCAATGATTCCGCCGCCACAATGAGCGGCGCTCCATTGCTAGCTCACGACTGGCATTTTCTTACGAAGGAGGCTCCATGTGCGGCGTAGCGGGTGTGGTCGACCTCAAAGGCCGGCGAAAGCCCGATCAGGCCACGCTGGAGCGTATGGCCGCCGCGCTCACCCATCGGGGTCCCGACGATGACGGCTTCCTTGTTGCGTCCGGCATCGGCCTGGCCAACCGGCGTCTGAGCATTGTCGGCGTGAGCGACGGGGCACAGCCGATCTTCAATGAGGATCAGAGCGTCGCCGTTGTGTGCAACGGCGAGCTGTTCGAGTTCCCCGAGTGGCGGGCTGAGCTGGAAGCCAAGGGGCACGTGTTCCGGACCCATAGCGACGTCGAGATCATCGTCCATCTCTACGAGGAATACGGCGAGGGGTTCATCGGGCGCCTTACGGGCCAGTTCGCCTTCGCTTTGGTCGACTTCAAGCGGCGGAGCGTGCTGCTGGCGCGCGACCGGGTCGGCATTTGCCCCCTGTTCTGGTCACGCCAGGGCGACTTTCTGTATTTCGGTTCCGAGATCAAAGCGCTGCTCGCCTCGGGCACCGTCACGCCCAAGGCGGACCCGCGCGGTCTCGACCATCTCTTCACCTTCTTCGCCCTTGGCGGGCGCCGCACCGTGTTCGACGGCGTGCAGGCGCTGGCGCCGGGTCATTGTTTGAAGATCGCCTGGGGCAGAGACGACAAGGCGGCCACACCAGTCGAGACCAAATATTGGGACTTCGACTTTCCCGATTGGGGCGAGGAGGACGATCCCGCCGATGAAGAGGCGGGCATCGACGCTTTCGAGGAGGCGTTCGCCCGCGCCGTCGAGATCAGGCTGCGGGCCGACGTGCCGGTGGTCGGCTATCTCAGCGGCGGCGTGGACTCTGCTTATGTGCTGGCAACCGCCGCGCACGTCTCCGGCAAGCCGCTGCCGAGCTTCACCTTGCGGGTGCCCGATCCTCGTCTCGATGAGACGACACAGGCGCTCGAAGCCTCCGGCGCGATCGGCGGTCTGTCAACTGTGGTCGACGCCGGCGCCGGCATCATCACCGACAATTACGCGGCGCTCACCACGGCGGCGGAATGTCCGGTGCTCGACACGTCCTGCGCCGCGCTGCTGGCGCTGTCGCGCGAGGTGCGGGCGCAAGGCTACAAGGTGGTGCTCACCGGCGAAGGCGCCGACGAGGCTTTTGCCGGCTATGTCTGGTACAAGATCCGGGAAATCGCTCGCCGTCTCGACATCGGCGACGCCTTCCGCCCAAGCACGGTGATCAGCCGCGCGGCGCGCAAATGGGCCGCGCGCGATCAAAGCTTCGCCGAGTTGGCCCGCATCGACGGCATGATCGGCGGACCGCACGCGCAGTCCATCCTCTACAATCTCGTGGCGCGCTCGCGCGGCCGCTATTACAGCGCCGGGATGAAGGAAGAACTCGGGTCCCATGTGGCCTATGAGGATCTCGACTTCGATACCCAGCGCATGGCGCGGTGGCATCCGCTGAATCGCTCGCTCTATCTCGGCTACAAGGTCCATCTTCCGGGCCTCCTTTTGGGCTCGAAGGGCGACCGCGTGGCGATGGCGAACAGCGTGGAGACGCGCTACCCGTTCCTCGACGAGAACGTGATCGCGCTCGCCGCGCGCACCCATCCGCGGTGGAAACTTCGGCCCATGCTCAAGGATAAATATTTGCTGCGGCAAGCCGCCTTGCGCCGCCTGCCTCGCGACGTCGCCTTGCGGCCGAAGAACATGTTCCGTGCGCCCACGGCCGAGACCTTCCTGATCGATCCGCCCGCTTTCGTGCGCGATCTGCTGAGCCCGGAGAGTCTGGCGCGGACCGGCTATTTCGATGTGGAGGCGGTCGAGCGGGATTGCGCGCTGGTGGCCCGGGCCGAGGGCGATAAGCTCGGCGTGTTCGATAGCCTCGGTCTCGGCGGCGTGGTCGCCACCCAGCTTTGGCATCACCTCTATCTCGGCGGAGATTTGTGCGAGCTGCCGAATCTCGACTACGCACCCAAGGCTGCGCCGCCTGCACGCCAGCCGCGGGCTCTCGCCGGCGGCGCGGCGGCGCCCTAGTTCAGCGGCAGCCGATCCGGGCCAACGCTTCGTCGGCGAGCTTGCGGGTGAGGTCCCCGGCGCTTCGGTCCGCGACGGGCGCGGGGCCTTGACCCGACCAAAGCGGCGAAAAATCCATCGAGCCTTGAGATTCCGCCTTGGCCCGGAGCGGCGCAATGGCGGGGCGGCCGCGCGGAAAGGCCGATACGCCGGCGTTGACGAAGCCTTGCTCGCGCATGAAGCGGTTGACGATGCCGCGGGCCGGGCGCCCGGTCAGTACGTTGGTGATGGCCGTCTCGCGGTCAGGATCGGCAAGGGCTGCCCGATGTGCCGGATGGGTCCAGGCTTCGGGACAGAGCAGATAGGCGGTGCCCACCTGGACGGCGGAGGCGCCGAGCGCGAAGGCCCCGGCGATGGCGCGGCCGTCGGCGATGCCGCCCGCGGCGATCACCGGCAGGTCGAGGCGCGCGCGGATGCTGCGGACGAGCGCGAAGGTGCCGGTCTGGGTGGCGACTTCAGTCTCGAGAAACATGCCGCGATGGCCGCCGGCCTCGGCACCTTGGGCGATGATCGCATCCACACCGTGCTCGGCGAGAAAGACGGCTTCGCGGAGCGACGTGGCCGTGCTGATGACCTTGCAGCCGGCCTCCTTCACGCGAGCCAAGAGCCGCGCGGCCGGCAGGCCGAAATGGAAACTGACCACTTCCGGGCGCAGCGCCTCGACCACGGCGCACTCCTCCTCGCCAAAGGGTGCATGGCCGCGCGGCAGTGGCAGGGACGGCGGCTCTTCATGCAGTTCGGCGAAATAGGGCGCGAGGTGCAGCAGCCAAGCCCGGTCGCGCTCCTGGTCGTCGGGTGTCTCCTGGTGGCAGAAGAAATTGCAATTGAGCGGCGCCTTGGTGTGCGTCCGGAAGGTGGCGAGCCCCGCCTCGATCTCCTTCGGTGCGAGCACCGCGCAGGGCAGGGCGCCGAGTCCGCCGGCCTTCGCCACTTCGATCGCGACCTCGACGCCGGTCGAGTTGGCCATGGGGGCTTGAAGAATAGGCAAGGCGATGCCGAACAGATCGAGAATTCGGGTATCGGGCCAGGTCATGCAATCAACCTCGGCGCTTGCCCAAGAGGCGCAGACGCAAGGCGTTGAGCTTGATAAAGCCTTCGGCGTCCTTCTGGTCGTAGGCGCCTTCATCGTCCTCGAAGGTGACGATCTCGCTGGAGTAGAGCGACTTGCCGCTCGCCCGGCCGATGACGATGACATTGCCCTTGTAGAGCTTGAGCGTTACCTCGCCTTCGACGTTCTCTTGGCTCTTGTCCACGAGCGCCTGCAGCATCTCCCGCTCCGGCGCGAACCAGAACCCGTAATAGACGAGCTCGGCGTAGCGCGGCATCAGACTGTCTTTCAGATGCATGGCTTCGCGGTCGAGGGTCAGCGACTCGATGGCCCGATGCGCGGCGTAGAGGATGGTGCCGCCCGGCGTCTCGTACACACCGCGCGACTTCATGCCGACGAAGCGGTTCTCGACCAGGTCGACGCGGCCGATGCCGTTTTCCTTGCCGTAGGCGTTCAGCTCCGTGAGCAGCGCGGCAGGCGACAATTTCTTGCCGTTGATGGAAACAGGATCACCCTTCTCGAAGCCGATGGTGATGACGGTCGCCTTGTCGGGCGCCTCCTCAGGCGACAGCGTGCGCTGATACACGTAGGGCGGCGGCTCGGTGTTCGGGTCCTCCAGCACCTTTCCTTCCGAGGAGGAGTGCAGCAGGTTCGCGTCCACCGAGAACGGTGCTTCGCCGCGCTTGTCCTTGGCGACGGGGATCTGATGCTTCTCGGCGAACTCGATGAGGTCGGACCGCGAGGCGAAGTCCCATTCGCGCCAGGGCGCGACAACTTTGATGTCGGGGTTCAGCGCGTAATAGGTAAGCTCGAAACGCACCTGGTCGTTGCCCTTGCCGGTGGCGCCATGACACACGGCGTCGGCGCCGGTCAGCTTCGCGATCTCGATCTGGCGCTTGGCGATCAGCGGCCGGGCGATGGACGTGCCGAGCAGATACACGCCCTCATAGAGCGCGTTCGCCCGGAACATGGGGAACACGTAGTCGCGGACGAACTCCTCGCGCAGATCCTCGACGAAGATCTCCTTGATGCCGAGCAGCTCGGCCTTCTTGCGCGCCGGCTCCAGCTCCTCGCCCTGGCCGAGATCGGCCGTAAAGGTGACGACCTCGCAAGCGTAAGTCTCCTGGAGCCATTTGAGAATGATGGAGGTGTCGAGCCCGCCGGAATAGGCCAGCACTACCTTCTTGATGTCGGACATGGGAAACGGCCTCGGAGAATTGGGATTAAGGCGCGCCTTAGGCGACTCGGGTGATCAGTCGGCCGCGACTATAGGCGGGCCATGCGCTTGCGCAAGGGCCGGCGGGGTCGTCTGCCTCTAGAGGCAGGCGATCCGTTTGTGCAGATGCTGACCCGTATGGCGTAAGGTGCTGCCCGCGTGCGCCAGCGCCGTGCCGGTACCCGACAGCAGCGCCGCGGTGTTTCGATGCAGCGACACCGCGAAGCGCTCGATGAGCTTCTCCATGCGCGCGTCGTTCCGCCGGACCGGATCGAGCAAGAAGAAGTAAAGCGCCATGACGATGGCGATGGTGATGATCCCAGCAAAGACAATGTCGCTCACGAAATGGCGCCCGAAGATGACGCGCATGGCGCCGACGGAGGTGCCGAACACGACGGCCGTGCCCATGACCATGGGTCGGATCGGCGCGGGGGCAAGGGCGGCGGGCGCCACGACCCAAAAGGCCTGACTGGCCTCGCCGGACACAAAGGAGCAATTCCTCTCGCAGGCGCCGCCCGGCCGCCACCAGGGCTGGAAGTCGGCGGTGCCGGCGAACTGCTCGACGTGATTGGGACGCGGCCGTCCCCAGTTCTCCTTCAACAGGAGATTGGAGGTCAGCCCGGGACCGACGATGAACGAGGCGACGAGGAAGACCACCACCGACGGCGAGATCAGCATTTTGGAGCCGGGGAAGGCGATCTTGCGCAGCAGTGCGAACAACGCGGGGACCAGCAGCAGATGGGGAACTTCGATTTGTGGTCGTCAAAAAAGAGCCGCGCGACTTCGAGGTCGATCAGCGGATAGACAGCGAACACAAGACCGAAGACAAGTCCAAGTGCGACAGATGCGAGCAGCCAGCCGCGCGCCACGACAATTCCCCCTAAATGCTAATCTGGGACGACGCTAACCAGGCTCCGCGACAGTTCGGTGTGGCCGGGATGAAGTTTCGGCTGCAACCCAATGACGATTTGCCGAAGCTTGCGTGACAGGTTTGATGCGGATCAGTGCACAGGCTGTGGAAAGTGATCTCGTGTCTCATGCATGTTGCGGGGAACCTTGAGGCTGCCACTGGCGTTTTTGGCTGCGGGTCGGCGAAGAGGTGGAAGGCAATGCAAGGTCAAGTCAGTACGAACCGAGAACGCGAAACGCGCGATGCAATGACCGGTCGTTGGTGCGGCTTCGCGCGCCGGCGCAACATGGCGCGCGGCGCATGGCGCGAGACCGTGACGGACTACACGCCGGAGCCGTGGCTCCTAGCGTTCAAGCGGGATAGGACCGGCTTGCCGGTCAGGCCCGGGCACCGGCCAGGAGCCAATAGATAAAGCCGCCGGCGAATCCGGCCGTGGCGAAGATGGTCATATACTCGCCCGCGGGGATGTCTGGCGCGCCGTTCGCGTTCAGGCCGGCAAGAAGCGGAATGGCGGCGAGCGACGCGCCACCCGCCAGCACGTAGTACAGCCAAGACCGCAGGCGCAGCACCTCGCCCACCACGACTGCCACAAACGCCGGAAGGGCCGTCAGCGCCGGCGCCACGAAGCCGGTGAACAGCACCACGCCGAAGGCCGCGGCGCCCCCATGGCGGAACAAAGGATCGTTGGGCGCGGCGGCGCGGAGCTCATCGCCGACCCACATGGCGCCGAGCGCGAGCAGCACCGCGAGTGCGACGCCGACGGCAAGGCCGAAGGCCAGAACCACAACCAGGCCCCGCAAGATCAATCGCCCGATCACGCTTCGTCCTTTCTTCGCGCGGTGACGCAAGCCGCGTCCGCCTCTATATGACAGACAGAAGACTCTAACGGACCGGAGCCCATGGCCAAAATCGACTTCTGGTACGAGTTCGCCAGCACCTATTCCTATCCGACGGCCATGCGCATCGAGCGGCTTGCCGCGGACGAAGGCGTCACGGTGCGCTGGCGGCCGTTCCTTCTAGGTCCGATCTTCAAAGCGTACGGGTGGAACGACTCGCCGTTCAACATCTACAAGACCAAAGGGCGCTATATGTGGCGCGACCTCGAACGGGTCTGTGAAGCGGACGGGCTCGCGCTCACCCTGCCGCCGGTCCGGTTTCCGCAGAACGGCTTGAAGGCGGCGCGGCTCGCGCTGGCGGGCGAAGAGCAAGACTGGACGCCCGCTTTCACGCGCGCTGTGTTCGTCGCGAACTACGCCGAGCAGAAAGACATATCCGACGAGGCGACGTTGCGCGCGATCCTCATCTCGCTCGATGTCGACGCCGAGGCCGCGTTGGCCGCAGCCGGGTCGGAAGAGGTGAAAGAGGCGCTGAAAGCGCAGACGGCGGAGGCGCAAGCCCGCGGTCTCTTCGGCGCGCCGTCCTTCACCGTGGGCGATGAGCTGTTCTGGGGGAACGACCGGCTGGAAGCGGCGCTCGTTTGGGCGAGACGCTAAGCGTCACGCTTGGCGCTCAAGCCAGCGCAGAACTTCGTCTGCGTGCGCGTCGGGCGGGTACACGGGATAGAATACATGCTCGATTGTGCCGCCGCGCACGACGAGCGTGAGCCGTCTGATCAGGCGCATCCCATCCACCTCGAAGGTGGGAAGGCGAAGTGCATTGGTCAGCCGGAACTGGGCATCGCTTAGAATCTCAAACGGAAGATGCAGGCGGTCTGCCAGCTCGCGCTGATAGGCGGTATCTTGTGTGCTCAGCCCGAAGACGGAGGCACCGAGGCTGGCGAACTCGCCTTGATGATCGCGAAAGGCGCAGGCTTGGGGCGTGCAGCCGCGGGCGCCGGGAATGGCGTCCCAGCCGCCCGGCAGGTCCTCGCCCGGCACGCCGGTCCGTGGATAGCAATAGATGAGCGTGCGCCCGCTGCCGAGCGCTCCCACATCGACCTCGCGTCCAGCGGTTGAAGGGAGGACGAGGTGGGGCATGGACGTGCCGACGAGATGAGCGCAAGCGCCGTCGTCCACAGGGACCGGCAAGTCAGACGGAAGATCGTGCAGGCCGCTCAAACCGAGGCCGCGAGGCGCTCGGAGGCACGTTGCTTCAGGCTGGTGCTCTTGAGCTGGCCGCAGGCCGCCATGATGTCGCGGCCGCGCGGCGAGCGCACCGGGCTCGCATAGCCGGCGCGATTCACGACTTCGGCGAACTTTTCGATCTGCTCCCAGTCGGAGCACTCGTACGGCGCGCCCGGCCACGGATTAAACGGGATCAAATTGATCTTCGCCGGAATCTTGGCGAGCAGTTTCACCAGGGCCTTGGCGTCGGCGATGGAGTCGTTCACGCCCTTCAGCATGACATATTCGAAGGTGATGCGTTTGGCGTTCGCGAGGCCGGGATAAGCGCGGCAGGCATCCAACAGCTCGGCGATGGGCCACTTCTTGTTGATGGGCACGAGTTCGTCGCGCAACTCATCGCGGACCGCATGCAGCGAGATGGCGAGCATGGTGCCGGCCTCTTCGCCCCAGCGGGGAATCTCCGGCACAATGCCCGAGGTGGACAGGGTCAGGCGCCGACGGGAGATGGACAGACCGTCGCCGTCGGCGACGATGGCGCAGGCGTCCCGGACGTTGTCGAAATTGTAGAGCGGCTCGCCCATGCCCATGAGCACCACGTTGGTGATCTTGCGCTCGCCGCTGGGGAGGCCTGTCGGGTCGGGTGGTACCGCGCCCGGCCAGTCACCGATGCGATCGCGGGCGAGCATGATCTGGCCGACGATCTCGCTGGTGCTGAGATTGCGCACGAGCCGCTGAGTGCCAGTGTGGCAGAAGGTGCAATTGAGCGTACAACCTACCTGGCTCGAGATGCACAGCGTGCCGCGGTCCTCTTCGGGGATGTAGACCGTCTCGACTTCCTTGCCGTCGGCGAGACGGAGCAGCCATTTGCGCGTTCCGTCGACCGAGACCTGCTCGGTAACGATCTCCGGGCGTGCCAGCGTGAAATGCGCGGCAAGCTCCCCGCGCAGTTCCTTGGCGATATCCGTCATAAGCTCGAAATCGGTGGCCCCGCGCACATAGGTCCAGCCCCACAGCTGGCTCACGCGCATGCGCCGCTGCCGCTCCGGCACGCCGAGATCGTCCAGGCGTTCGGCAAGCGCGGCGCGGGTCATCCCGACAAGGCACGCTTTCGGGCGGGTTTCGGCGCCCGGCGGCGCGGGATCTATGAACGTGGTCGCAGTCATGGCTCCTCATATCATGAGGCGAGCCGGAAATGCCAAGAGGCGGAGAAGGAGCCGGGAACGGGGGCGGCGGAGGGTCCTAGCCGCTACACTCCTTGGCGATGCGATCCAGCGCATCGGTGGTGCCGCTCAAGGAGTAGTTGTCGCTCGTACTGGTGCCGCGGGCGGAGCGCCCTTGGACCGTCATGGAGCTTCCCGCCTTCAAGGCGCCCACGAGCTTGGCCTCGTCCTCGGTCTTCTCGACAAAGCCGCCTTCGTCCTTGGTGAAGAGTTCGAACTTGTCGCTGCCGATGGTCACGGTGACCTTCGCGCCTGGCGCGAAGGGATAGCCCATCTTCACGCTGATCTCGCCGGCGATCTTATCGCCGGGATAGTGCGACACGTAAAAATAGATCGGCCCCCGGCGCACGTTCTTGGGACTCGAATCCCGGGGCTGCGACACGGCAAAGCAGACCTTGGGACTGCCTTCGGACGTGTAGGCAGCCCAGTCATTGTATTTTTGCAGAAGTTTGACTTCTTGCGCGAGAACTGGCGTCGCACTCAACGCCACAATCACGCAAGCAGCTCCAACGGCTCGGCGCATCTCCCCGTCCCCGTGTCGTGAGCAGACGTACGCATGAATTCGGCACAGTCTTTACTGGTTCAGGGCCTTAGGTCAAGCCTGCGGCCTTCGCCGCTTGGGCGGGCCCTGGACATGGGGGGCGGGCGCTGTCGGTTCGGCCCCTTCGCTGACCGGCCGGGGCGCGAAACGGCCGACGGTGCGGATGCGGTCATACATGACGATGGCGCCGGCCGTGGCGACGTTGAGCGAGAACGTCGTGGGAATGCGGACCACATTCTGGCACCTGGCGACCAGCTCCGGGCTGAGCACGCCGCGCTCCGGCCCCAGCACATAGGCGGCGCGCAAGGGATGTGGAAAACTCGGCAAGTCGGCGGCGCAATCGAGGATCTCGATGCCGACCAGGCTACAACCCTTGGGCAACTGCATCTCATCCAGGCTCCGCCAGTGATAGACCGGGACGTGACCGTCGGCGCGGGAGGTATCGGCGCTCACCTGAAGCGCGCGCTCGTCAGCGCCGAGCGTGAAGACGAAGCTCGCGCCGAAAGCATGGGCGGAGCGCAGGAGATTGCCCAGATTCACCGGCTTGGAGATGCCTTCGGCCCCGATGCCGAAATACCCGCGCATGTTTGGAAGTAGCGGTTTCACAACTTTTCTCTGCCATAAGCCACGGACCAGCAAAAGGCGGCTCGAAAGGTTGCGCTAACCTAGAGACCGCGTCAAAAAGCCAAGCTCTTCAATCTGTCGAATTAGAGCCGCCGCGGATTATGTCGGGCAGCTCTCATACCTTCGTCGAAACGTGGAGCCGTCCATGCGCGTCGTGCAGTTCAATGAGTTTGGCGGGATTCAGGCCCTGCGCCTGGAGGACGTCGATGCTCCCAGCCCGGGGCCGGGCGAGATCCTCCTCAAGGTCAACGCGGTCGGGCTGAACTTCTTCGACACCCTCGTGCTGCGCGACAAATATCAAATCTCCCCGCCGCTGCCGTTTTCACCCGGCGCCGAAGTCGCCGGCACCGTCGAGGTGCTTGGCGAAGGCGTGACCGAGTTTGCGGTGGGCGAGCGGGTGGTGGCGTTCATCGGCGGCAATGGCTGCCGCGAGCGGATCGTCACCAAGGCGAAGAATGCTGTCCCCATCCCCGACGGCGTGAGCGACGACGTGGCGGCGGGTGTCGTCATCACGTACGGCACGGCGCTGCACGCGTTCAAGGACCGGGGGGATCTGAAGCCCGGCGAAAGCGTGGCCGTGCTCGGCGCCGCGGGCGGCGCCGGCGTCGCGGCGGTCGAGATCGCCAAGCTGATGGGCGGGCGCGTCATCGCCGTGGCCTCCTCGGAAGACAAGCTCGCCTTCGCCAAAGCCCATGGCGCCGACGAAGGCGTCAATTATTCGGAGGCCGATCTCAAAAAGAAGCTGAAGGAGCTTACGCTTCCGACCGGCGTCAACGTGCTCTACGACTGCGTTGGCGGCGACGCGGCGGAGCCGAGCTTACGCGCCATGGCGTGGGAGGGGCGCTATCTCGTGCTCGGGTTTGCCTCGGGCGAGATTCCTCGTATCCCGCTCAACCTCGTGCTGCTTAAGGGCTGCGAGATCGTCGGCGTGTTCTGGACGTCCTTCGTCGAGCGCGAGCCCGAGACGCATCGCGCCAATACGGCGCAGATTCTTCAGTGGTGCAGGGACGGCAAGATCGTGCCGCACATCCACGAGACCTTCCCGCTCGAAGATACGCCGAAGGCCTTGGCGCTGATCGAAGGCCGCAAAGTCACCGGCAAGGTGATTGTCCATCCGCAAGAGTAGGCGGACGCTGCTCACGTTTGCTTGGGCAGCTCCGTGTCGAGCGCGCGGGCGGCGGCGGCGCGGTGCGTCGGTGTGATGTGCGAAGACACCAGACCGGTCACGGCGCTTAGCAACGCTATGTCATCGGCGAAGCCGAGGCCGCCCAGAATGTCGGGGATGAAGTCGGTCGGCAGGATGAAGTAGGCGAGCGCCGCGAGCAGCATGCCGCGCACCCGGATCGGCGTGGCCGGATCGAGCGCGCAGTAATAGGCGGCGACGAGGTCTTGGGCGAAGGGAACGCGCGAGGCGAAGCGCTTCAGCTTCACCCAGAAGTCCCGGCGCACCTTGCGCTCCCGCTCGGAAAACGCGCCCACGGAAACCCGCCGCCCGAGCGCCGCCTCGCGCAAATTGCCCGCATCATTGAAAGCGATCATCGTATGCCACCTCATGGACCGTTCGGAAGGCCCCAAAACCTTGATAGACATAGGGTCGGCACCCGCAAGCTGCAAGGCGCGCCAGGCTTGCGCGAACGGCCACGGCTGTGCGATGGGACCGGGCCATGGCCAAGCACCGCATCCTGTTCGTCTGTCTCGGCAATATCTGCCGCTCGCCCATGGCCGAGGGTGTCTTCCGGCGCGTCGCCGAGGATGCCGGGATGCTGCATCTATTCGAGATCGACTCCGCCGGCATGGGCGACTGGCACAAGGGCGAGGCGCCGGACCATCGCGCTCAAAAAGCCGCGCTTAGCCGGGGCGTCGATATTTCCGGTCAGGCGGCGCGGAAGGTCGAGCTCGAGGACTTCGATGATTTCGATCTGGTGCTGGCGATGGACGGGTCGAATATCGAGGACCTCTACGACATCGCGCCTCATGCGGCCCGCGCCAAGATCCGCCGCTTCCTCGACTACGCGCCCCATGTCGGTACGCAAGACGTGCCCGATCCTTATTACGGCGGGGCGGAGGGCTTCGACAACGCGCTCGATCTGATCGAGGCGGCCGCGCAAGGCTTGCTCGCCGAACTCACGAAAGAGACGGAGAGGGACGCCTAGTCCTTGATTCCGAACGCCTCGGCGAGATCCCGGTCATAGGCGAGATTGCCGGTGCCGTCCGCGTCATAGGCGTCGTCGAGCTCGTAAGCCGCCTCGATGACGTAAGGGCCGCCGCCCACCGAGTTCCGCGACGAATAGAGCACGAAGCGGCTCACGGTGAAGCGCTCGACCGCAACGTTTCCTTGGCGTTCCAAATAGGTGGCGACGGCATCCGGGCGCACGCCGCGCAGGCGCGCCAGGGTTACGTGAGGCTTGAAGTTGCGGCCCTCGGGCGGAAGCCCCGCCTCGCGCGCGGCCCGGTCATTGGCGCGCCGCAAGCTGTCGAGCTCAGGGGACGGTTTGACCCCGGCGAAGAGGGCGCGCGGCTTGTTGCCGCCGAAGCTGTCGAGCCCATTGAGCTGCAGTTCGAAAGGCGGCACCGCGATCTCACCCAGGGCATTGGTGAAGTCGCGCGCGGTGGCGCCGTCCACGTCGCCGATGAAGCGCAACGTCAGGTGATAATTCTCGGGGTCGATCCAGCGCGCGCCGCTCAAACCGGAGCGCAGCATAGTGAAACGTTCGGCGATGCTGCGGGGTATCTCGAGGGCTGAGAATAGCCGGGGCATGTCGGGCGACTCACTTCCTACCCCGAGAATCAAGGGCAGGGGTTGGGGTAGTCAAGGTGGATTTGGTCGATGTCCTCAAGGACTTGGCCGGAAAGCTTCAAATCCGCGGCGTCGATATCCGTCTTGAGCTGCTCCATGGTGGTGGCTCCGATAATCGCCGAGGTGACGAAAGGACGCGACACCGCGTAGGAAATCGCCATCTGCGCCGGGTCGAGCCCGTGCTTCTTGGCGAGCGCCACGTAGGCGGAAATGGCGCGCGGTCCGTTGCCCTTCTCGTAGCGGCCCAACCGGTCGAACAGAGTCTTGCGGGACTTGGGCGGCAGGGCGCCGTGCTCATATTTGCCGGTGAGATAGCCTTGGCCGAGCGGCGAGTAGGCGAGCAGGCTCACCTGCTCCTCATAGGTGATCTCCGACAGGCCGATCTCGTAGGAGCGGTTCACCAGGTTGAAGGCGTTCTGCACCGAGACGATCCGCGGCAGACCATGCATCTCGGCGAGCTTCAAGAAGCTCATCACCCCCCACGGCGTCTCGTTGGAGAGGCCGATGAAACGAACCTTGCCGTCGCGCACGAGCGCACCGAGCGTTTCGAGGATGTCGTGGATCGTGTGGGAGTCGCCGGGCAGCCGCTCATATTCGAGACCTTCGAAGATGCGCATGGGCCGGTCGGGCCAATGGAGCTGGTAGAGATCGATATAGTCGGTCTTCAGCCGCGCGCGACTCTTGTCGAGCGCTTCGTTGATTTGTGCCGCGCTTTGCCGTGAGAGCTTGGTCTCGTCGCGCAGCCAATCGATCTTGGTGCTGCGGCCGGCGACCTTCGTGGCGATCAGCACCTTGTCGCGGTTCTTCCGGCCGGCAAGCCAGGTCCCGATGACGTCTTCGGTGCGGCCTTGTGTCTCGGGCTTTGGCGGAATGGGATAGATCTCTGCCGCGTCGAACAGGTTGATGCCGAGGTCGAGCGCATAGTCCATCTGGCCGTGACCTTCGGCCTCCGTGTTTTGCTCGCCAAAGGTCATGGTGCCGAGGGTGAGCGCGCTTACCTTCACGCCGGTGCGGCCAAGCTCGCGGTACTCCATCGTTCCTCCGTGTTAACATGCCCGTAAGGCTAACAGAGTCTTACCCAGGGCCGCCCTAACCCTGTTGTTAAGGAGTGGGCGCGTAAGAAGGAAGTCACAATGCTGCCAGGCACGAAACCGGGGCGCGGATCGGCATTGAACGGGATGGTACAAGATTTCGCAGGGGCGCGATGACCAAGCCAGACGGCGGCGCGGCCGCTCCTAAGCCACAAGAGATCGGGCCTTGCTTTCACGAAACGTGGGAGCAGCGCTTGCGGCGCTGGGGGCTCGGCGTTCTCTACGCCTTGAAGCCGTCGCGCATTGCGCTTCTTCCGCGGCTTTGGTTGATGACGCTTGCCTACTATCTGACGCCGCGGCCCGAGCGCGATGCGTTGCCCGCTTTGCCGCGCTTCTATTCCGACCGCGGTCTGATAGGCATCAGCAACGACCTCTCCGTGCCAGCATTGAACGCGAATTACGCGCGGGGCTACTTTCCCGTCTGTCATATCGGCCCCATGAAATGGTGGTGTCCGGAGGAGCGCGCGGTGCTTGATCCTGCGGAGTCGCACGTGGGCAACAATGTGCGCCGCCTGATCCGGCGGCACAAATTCACCGTCACCATGGACACGGATTTCGCGGGTGTGATGGAAGCATGCGCGCGGCCGCGCGAGCACAAGTTTCCGCTCACCTGGATCACGCCGCAAATCATGCGCGCCTTCTGGAACGCTTACATTGCCGGCCATGCCCATTCCGTCGAAGTATGGGACGAGAAGGGGAATCTGGTGGGCGGACTTTATGGTCTCGCCATCGGCCGGGTCTATTTCGGCGAATCGAAGTTCTCCCGCGTGCGGGACGCTTCCAAGGTTGGCACCGCCTATCTTCACCGGCACCTCGCCGACTGGGGATATCTCCTGTGCGACGCCAAGTGGATGACGCCGCATCTCGAGACGTTCGGCTACCACCCCATGCCGCGCGACCAGTTCCTGTCGCTGCTGCCTTGGTACATGGAGGAGCCGAGGCATGCGGGGCGCTGGGAGATCGACCCGGCGCTCAACCCTGCCGATTGGCAGAGAGAGCCCAAGGACAGTTCGTCCGCGCCCGCCTCGACGCCGCGCCAGGTGGCGTGAGGACGGTCCCATGCCACGATCCTGGAGCCGGCCGGGCGTCCATGGGCCTGCTTGGATCGCGCCGCTGCTGTCCCGGCTGTTCACCACGTCGTCGCTTCTTTCGCTCGCCCGTGTTGCCGGCGCGCTCGCCGGTTTCATCACCCAGATCGTTCTGGCGCGGACGCTGCACGCCTCGGCCCTCGGCGTGTTCTATTCGGTCACGAGCCTTGCCGCCGTGGTCGGCCTTATCGCGGCGCATGGTTATCCGGCCATCGCACCGCGCTTCCTGTCGCGCTACCGCGAGCAGGGCAAAGAAAGCCTGATCGCCGCGTTCGTGGCGCGGGCGCGCAAAGACGCCACGGTCTATGTCACCATCGCCACCGCTGCCGTGCTGGCCTTCGCTCTCCTATGGCCGACGCTCAGTTTCGAAGCGCGGCTTGCCACCATCGCCGCGGCTCTGTCGATTCCGGCCAACGCCGCACTGCGGCTGAACGGCTCGCTCGCCGCCGCCATACGGCGCTTCGCGCTCGCCTATTTGCCCGACACCTGCATTCGGCCGTTCGTATTGCTGGGCGGCATCGTGCTCCTGATCGGCGCCGGTGTGACGCTCACCGCGGCCAATGTCACGGCGCTCCTGACTGTCGTGTTCATCGGTCTGGCGCTCGTCCAGTACGTTCTGCTGCGCAAGGACATCCCGCATGGCGTGGCTCTGGCCGCCAGCGCGCAAGACGCGCCGCCCCGGCTGGTGAAGATCTGGCGGCGCGAGGCGACGCCGCTGATCCTGGTGGCGCTGTTCACCTTTTTCTTCGCCGATGTGGACATCCTGCTGGTCACGCCGCTTCTGCCGAGCGCCGACACCGCCATTGTCGGACTCTGCCTTAAGCTCGCGCTGCTCGTCGGCTTCGCGGTGCAGGTGGCGCATCAGGTGGTGGTGCCGGACCTGGCGGACGCTCATGCGCGCAAAGAGCATGGGGCCATTCGCGCCGTTATTCTGAAGACGCTCGGCTTTCCGCTCGCCGTGACCATCGCCGCGCTGGTGATCGTGGCGCTCTGGGGCGAGACCATCCTCTCGCTGTTCGGCCCGGAGTTTACCGGCGCCAAAATTCCACTGCTCATTCTGCTTGGCTGCCAGCTTGCCCGCGCGGTGTTTGGACCCAACGTGCCGTTGCTCACGGTGATCGGCGCGCAGCGCCAGAACGCGGCGCTTGCCGTCGCGGCGCTCGTGGTGCTCGGTCTCGCCAATGTGGTGCTGGCGCCGGCTTACGGCGTGCTCGGCGCGGCGCTGGCCGTCGCCATCGCCACGCTCTTCTGGCTCGGGGCGTGCTCGATCGTGCTGGCGCGTTTGAGCGGGCTCAGGACCGACGCGATCTATCTGCTTGTCCGGCTCGCGTCGGGTCGTCAGGCTCCCAACTAGGCGAGAGGCTGGACCGGCGTCTCGATGGCGCCGACGGGCTCCGCTTCTTCCGCCGCTTCCTCGGTGGCGAACATATAGGTGAAGATCAGCCACAGCACGAAGGCCGCGATGATGAGAATCGCGACGGCCTTGCCGAAGACGCCGAAGGATAGGGGCATAGGCGGACGCTCGCTTCCGGTTTGCTTCGCGGGCCGCGACCGTAGCCAAACGCACCCGGCCGATCAATGGACTTCGGCGCGCGCTCAGTGCTCTTGCATTGTCTCGCCGATCCAGCCGTAGAAAGCGGCCACCCGCGAATAGACGCCCGGGAGGGCGCCGCCGCAGCCCCGGCCCCAGCTCACCACGCCGACCTGGGTGAAGCTCGTTCCATCCTCGTCGGCCACGACCAGCGGGCCGCCTGAGTCGCCTTGGCAAGAATCTTTGCGCGTGCCGCGGCGCATGGCGCAGATCTCGGTCTCCGCAATCTCACTGCCGGCGGCCTCGAAGGCCGCGGCGCAGGTGTCGTTGTCGACCCAGTCGACCTCGACCTGATGGAGCTTGCGCGGATGGCTCACTTTCTCCTCCGCATCGGAACCGAACGAACCCAGCAACTTGGCGACGTCCTCATCGTAGGGATCCCACATGGCGCCCCAGCCGGTGACCACGACCTTGGCGCCGGGGGCGAGCAGCGTCCCTTCGGTCGCGGGGCCGGCGAGCGCCACGGTCTTGGGTTCCTCCGCGGGCTTCTCTAGCTTGAGGAGTGCAATGTCGGCCTTGGCGGCGTCGGCGCACGCGGTGTCGCCCTCGCAGGCGGCGTATTTGGGATGGATGTGAATCTCCGCCACCGCGACCTTGGTGGTGGCCTCGCGATCGGTAGAGCCGTAGCCGATAACCACTTCGCTCGGTTCAATGGCGCGCTTGGCGTCGCTGTGACCCCGATACAGGCAGTGTGCCGCCGTCAGCACCCATTGGGCATCGATCAGCGAGCCGCCGCAGCTGCCCTTCTCGTCCTCGAAGGAATCGTAGAGCCGGACTTGGTACTGATACTTGCCTTCGGGCGCGGGCGTGCCGTCGACGATCATCTCGACGTCTTCCTCGGCAAGCGCAGGCGCAAGCACGGCGAACACGCCGAGAGCGGAAGCAACAGCAAAGACGATGCGCATGGGCAGGCTCGTTATGGGGACGCCGGTGCGGGCTCGGGAGCGTTCTCGGTCATGGTCTGCTCGATCCAATCGGAGAAGGAGGCAACCCGCGCGAACACGTTGGGATTGCCGGCGCGACCGCAGCGGTCGCCCCAGCTCACCACGCCGATCTGCACGTAGCGCCTCGGCTCCTCGGCGAGGACGACAAGCGGCCCGCCGGAATCGCCATAGCAGGAATTCGTCACCGAGCGCGGCTTCAGGGCGCAGATCTCGCTGTCGGCGATGCCGAGCTGCTGCGGCTCATAGATGGCGCGGCACTCGTCCCTGGCCATGACGTGGATGTCGGCCTCGTGAAGCTTGCGCGGGAAGCTGAGCTTCTCGGTGACGTCCGCTTGAGGGGCGACCTTGGAGAGGAGCTCGACGACCTCTTTGTCTTCCGGATCCCAAATCGCGCCCCAGCCGGTGACCGTCACCTTGACGCCGCGCGTGACGAGGGCTTTCTCCGTGTCGGGGTTGGCGATCTCCACCATCTTGGCGCCGGGGATGGGCTCCTTCAGCTTGACGAGAGCGACGTCGCTGCCGCCGGACAGAGCCTTCTCCAGATAAAGTGGATGGACGATGATCTTCTCGCTTTCGATCTTGGTGGTCTCGACGCGGTCGGTGCTGCCATAGCCCACAAACACCGTCTCGACCGGCTCTTGCGGACCTTGCGCCTCGGAGCCCTCGACGACGCAGTGGCCCGCGGTCAAGATCCATTGCGGGTCGACGATCGAGCCGCCGCAGAAGCCCTTTTCGTCGTCGGCCGACGCGTAGAGACGGACCTGATAGGGAAATTTGCCGGGCTTCGCGGGCTTGCCGCCCACGATCATCTCGGTGTCGGGCTGATCCTTGGCGAACGCCAGGTTCGCGGACAGCCCGACAAGCAAGACCAATATGAGCGAAATCAAACGCCTCATCGAAAAACCTCCGCTCAGTTCCCGCCCATTGTGCCCTTGATCCAATCGGAGAAGGACGACACGCGGGTGTAGACGCCAGGGAATAGCGGGTTCCCGCATTGCGGGCCCCAGCTCACGATGCCCACTTGCTCATCGCCGCCGCCCTTGGGCACGCCGAGGGGGCCGCCGGACTCGCCGAAGCAGGAATCCTTGCCGCCGCGCGGGCCGGTGGCGCAGATCTCGGTGTCGCCGATGGTGAAGGCGGAAACCTGGAGCTGGTCGTAGACAGCCTTGCACTCTTGCGGATCGATCACCTCGATATCCACCTCATGCAGAAGGCGCGGCGCCTGGAGTTCCTCGTCGTTGAGAAGCCGCCGCTCGGAGACCGTCCGGCGTCCCGCCATCACGTCCATGGCGTTATTGAAGGCCTGGAAGTCCCAGATCGCGCCCCAGCCGGTGACGGTGGCTCTGGCGCCGGGCTGCAACAGGGCTTGCGTGGCGCCGTCGCCGGCATACGAAACCGCGGGCGCATCGGGTATCGGCTTGGAGAGCTTGACGAGCGCGACGTCGGCTTTCTTCCCGTCCGCATAGTCCGGATGGACGAAGATCTTCTCGCTCTCGATCTTGGTGGTCTTGGTGCGGTCCACGTCGCCGAAGCCCACGACGACGCTGTCGGTGTCGACCAGGCAGTGCGCCGCGGTCAGAACCCATTGCTTGTCGATGATCGAGCCGCCGCAAAACCCGATCTCGTCATCCATGCTATCGTAGAGGCGGACCTGCCAGGGATACTTGCCGGCCTCGGCCGGCGCGCCGCCGACAATCATCTCGGTGTCGGTCTCGCCGAGCGCCGGCGCGTTCAGGGCGCAGACCAGGCCGGCGGCCAGTAGAATGTTCGAAAGGACTTGCACTCGCGTCATTCAAGGTCTCCACGGATGTTTTTGTTGTTTGGGCGCGTGTGACTAATCGTGGGTGGGCTTATATTTGCGGACATTTTAACTATGGCCAACAACGCTGTACATTAAACTTTGTTGAGATTGAATAAGGGGCGAGATGCGTCTGGCGCATTGCCGCTAAGATGTTTCATCGGGGCTGGTGAGTGACCATGGAACCGCAGGACGCAAGCGCGGCGCTCGACGCCATGGAGCAGATCGTCGAGCTCCGTCGCGCCGATCCCGACATGCTGTTGCCCGAGCTCGCGACGCTGCTTCTCGGCTTGCAACGAAACTCGCCGCACCGGCCCCGCGTGCACCGGCTGATGGGCGTCGTGCACAACAGGCTGAAGCTCGACCGCGACGCCTTGCGGGAGCTGCGGGAAGCAAAGGCGCTGGCCCAATCCGCCGACCCGCCCAACTATCGCGAGCTCGCCAAGATCGGCCGGGAGACGGCGGTGGTCTACGCCTGGCGCGGCGACGATCGCCGCGCGGCCGCCGAGCTTCTGCCGGCGCTGGCCTTCGCCTCGCTCGCGGACGACACGGCGGAGGTCGCCAAGATCATCGCCGAGTTCGGACGCATCGAGCTCGAGGCGCAGCGTTTCGACAACGTCGCCATGCTGTTCGGTCATCTCGTCTCGGATGCATCGCCTTTGGAGCTTCCGCCGCGCGAGGCGCAGCGCGTGCGCGTCAATCTCTGCCAGGCGCTGAACCGGCTCGGCCGTCACGAAGAGGCGGTGCAGCATGTCGCGGCGTTGCACGCTGACGTCCCGGAGAGCGAAAAACGCTTGCGCTTCCTTACGCGGCTGGAAATGGCGCGGGCTTGCGCCGGGCTCGGCCGCCACGAGGAGGCGGAAGCGGCGCTGCACGAGGCCGAGAAGCTGCTGCCGGAGAAGGACAGCGCCTTCGAGCGCGCCGAGTTCATCGAAGCGTTGACCGAGCTGCAGGAGACGAAGGGCGGCCCGCCTGCGGTGAAAAGCCTCGAACATCTGATCGAGAACTACGCGGAGCAGCGGCTCGTGGTGCGCGAATCCGTGGCGCGCCGCGCCTTGGCGAACGCGTTGTTCAAGCTCGGCGATGCAGATCAGGCCCGCGAGGCGCTGGCGCAGGGTCTGCGCAATGCGCTGCAATACAATCTGGTGGAAGTGGCGGACGAAATCCGCGCCGACATGCTGAAGAGTGCGGGCGCCGAGCATCTGGAAGAACTGGCCGAAGCCATCGATGTGATCGGCGGCGGCACGGCGCTGGAGCGGCGCTTTATCCGTTTGGGGCATCTCGGCAAAGGCGGCGTGGGCGAGGTCTGGCGCGCCATCGATATGGCCGACGGCCAGAACGTCGCGCTCAAGCGGGTCGATCTCCGGGGCCTGCCGGTGAGCGATCGCCAGACCGCCATAAACACCATCAAGACGGAATATGCCGCGGCGACGAAGCTCGAAGATCCTCGCTTCGCCCGCGTGCTCGATCTGCGCATGGCGCCGGGCGGGGCGCTGTACATCGTGCAGCGCTTCGTGGAAGGGCCGACGCTGCGGGAGCTCTACACCTCGGATGCCGAACCGGAGCGGCTGCTCGAGCTTCTCGCCGGTGTCGCCGATGCGCTCACCGTGCTTCATGCGCGCGGCATCGTGCATCGCGACCTCAAACCGGAGAACGTTATCGTGACCCGCGGAGAGCAGGGCCGCGAGTGGCCGGTGTTGATCGATCTCGGCATCGCGCTTGTGGCGGGGCGTGCGGATGCGCTGAAGCATTTCGGCACGGCGCCTTACGTGGCACCCGAGCAGGTGGCCGGCGCGGCCGTGGATGCGCGGGCCGACGTCTACGCGCTCGGCCAGATGATCGCCGAGATTTGGGGCGGCGCGGTGCCGGGGCCGCAACGTGCCGGACTCGGCCGGCTGTGGCACAAACGGGCGCAAGGCGAGGGCATGCCGCGGGCGATCGGCGACATCGTGCGCGACATGCTGGCGCCGGAGCCTTCCCGCCGGACCGGCGATCTCAGCTACGTGGCCGAGGCGCTCAGGAGCCAGTGTCAGCAGAGGGCGTAGGTTCGGGCCATTCATAGGCGTAGAGCTCATAGTCCGCGGGTTGGTCGACGAGACTCCAGACGATGATCTCGACTGTCCTCGGCTTGTCGGCGGTGATCCAGGCGGTCGGCGCCAGCTCCAGCTCGCTCGTCTGGCGGGGATCCTTAGCGTCGCGCAGGAACTTCGACGTGGATCGATCTTTGAGATTGATGCCGATGGGCACTCCGCTCTTCGAATCGGCGATGAAGCCGTAAATTTTCCCCGGCTCCACCTCATAGGTGTATGTGTTCGACACGAGCTTCAGCCTGTCGCCCCCGCCGGCGAGCTTGGCGTCGCCGCCGCCGGCGATCAGCGTTTCCTTTGGCTCGTCAACTTCGTAGCGCGACTTGGCCAGCTTCACGAAATCCTGCACGGCGACATCGAAGTAATCGTCGAACTGGGCGCCTTGCGCCTTCCAGTATGTCTTGTCCTCGGCGAGCTTCTCGTCCGCCTCGCCGTTCTCGAGCTCCGAAAGCAAGTCGACGCGCTGGGCGAAATTGATCAGCGCGGCGCTCGGCACGCGGATCTTGGCGTTCATCGCCTCGCTCTTGTCCTTGAACACGGTGGTGTTGCCGCCGTTGACGATGCCGATGACCTTGCCGCTCGGGGCGATGAGGGGGCTTCCGCTCACGCCGCCGGTGACCGGCACCGAGTGCTGGATGAGTAAGCGGTGCTCGGGCTCGGCGCGCACCATGAATACGTCGGTCAGCGCGCTGATATAGCCGAAGCGAAGCTGGCCGGGCGCCTTGGGTGCGGTATCGCTGCCGGCTAGCCCTTCGACGGGAAAGCCGACCGAGGCGACCGGCGTGCCCGGCGTGAGTGCCTCCAGCTCCTCCGGCGAAGCAAAGCTAAGCGTCGTGGGGAGCTTCACGCTCGGATCGATCTCAATGATGCCTACGTCGTATTCGTTGATGAGATCGAGCGGCGTGAACTCGCCCCAGCGGGTGGTCCCTTGGGTGGCCTTGTAGCTCTTGAAGGCCAGATAGCCGGGATGGGAGATCACGTTCTCGATCTCGATCTTCTCGCCGGCGGGTCCGATCAGAAAGAACTCGTTTTCGCGATCCTTGATGGCCTCGGTGACGTGGGCGTTGGTGGCGAGCTTGCCGGGCGCAAACGCCCAAGCCGTGCCTTCCGCCTCAACGGCACCGCCGTCATTGCGCGCCACGAGATAGACGGCGGCCGCAAGTCTATCCAAATCAGCCTGCCTGAACTCCTTTTCCGCACGCTCCGCGGCCTCGGCGCGGGCGAGGGCGATCTCGTCAATAAGATCTCTTTGGATCGTCCAGATGTAGCCGATCACGCCGGCGATCACGAGGGCGAGCAGGGCGCCGCCGATCCCGACATTGCGCCCGAGGCGGCTGGTCGAGGTGGTCATCTTGCGCTGGTCGGCGGTGACGGGGAGACCCTGCACGGACGGCGCGCCGATCTCGACCTCGAAACCGGGGCCGTCCTTGCGCCCAAGCCGGAAGGTGCTGCCGGAGGTCACCGGCGTGCCGTTATCCACGGGCTTGCCGTTCATTGCCACATAGCGGGTGCCGAACAGCTCCACGGTGTAGTCGCCGGCGCGCGTACGCCGCAGCTCGAAATGGCGGCGGCCGACCACGTCGAATTCGGGCGGGTAGACCACTTGCGCGACCTCGCGGTCGCGGCCGAACAGAATGGCGTGCACGCTGTCGTCGAAGAGTTCCTTCTGGCCCTTGAGCGGACCGCTTGTGTGGAGGATGGTGATAGTCATCGTTTGCGGGCTCCGGTCTTGACGGGCTCGACGGTGAAGATCGGGAGAGACGGGCGGCTGCGGAGAACGTGGTGCTCGGCCTCATCGGTGGACGGGGCGGCTTCGGCGCGACCCACGGGCACGAGCCGAACCGCGTCGCCTTGGTCGAACTTGGCTTGCGCGGCGTAGGCCTCCGTCGCCAGCACGCTCTCCAAGGGAAGACCAGGCAGGTCGTCGGCCGCTTGGAGGCGCGCGATCAGCTTCTTGTCGGGGCTCGGACCTCGGCCGAGCACGAGGCCGAAGTCGCAGATCACGCGAAGGGGGTGCTTCGCTTTCCGCGCCGCGCTGACGGCGGCCTGCGCCGTCGCAAGCGCCTGCGCGGTCGTCTCGACCACGAGGCAGCAGCCGCGCCGTCCGTCGCGATGGGTGCGCTCGACCGTCTCCAGGCCCTTGCCGATCCGCTTGAACAGCTTGTCGAGGGCGGTGGACTTCGCCTCGGGTGCGCCGTCCCACAGAAACACCACGGGACGGAAGGCGGTCTCACCGCGGTCGCTCTTCTGCCGCTTGGGCCGGGGGTGCGGATAGGGGATAAGGTCGAAGGGCCGGCCGGCTTTGCGCCAGTCGGCGAAGACGCGGTTCGCGCCGGCGACGCTGTCCGGCTCGGTGTCGTCGGAGACGACGATCAGGCCGCAGGCGGTCTGCAGCATGGCGGCGCGCTGGAGCGCGCAGCCGGCTGCGTAGCGGAAGCCATAGAAAAAGTAGCCGTCGAGGTCGCGCTCGACCGGGTCTTGCGGGTCCATGATGGTGAGCGTGCACGGCCCGTGCTTGCCGTCGAGGATGGCGCGGAAGCGCTTCTCCCATTTGCCGGGCGCGTCCGGCGGGTCGCCGATCCTGACCGACATGTCGATGAAGCGCTCGGTGTTGAACGGCAGCACCGCCTCGAACTCCGCGCCCATCTTGAGCGCGGTCTCGGCCAAAATGATGTCGGAGCCGCAAGCCAATGCGCCGTAGACGAAGCCCACATTATGCGCGGCGAACAGCGCCTCGGCGCGCTCGCGGATGACGGCTTCGGTGGCGTCTTGAGCTTGCGCATCGAGCTCCGCGCCGCGGAACAGGTGGCCGGAGATCGCCGCCACATTGCGGGGGCGGAGCGCGTCGATAAGCACGTCGAGATTGCTGTCGATCATGGTGCCGATGCGGCGGAACTGAAGCACGGTGGAGGCTTGGGCGCCGGCGTCGGCGCCGCGGGCATCACGCGCTTTGAGGAGCACGTCCTTGGCTTCTCCGCCCCGGCCGACGATCAGAAGCGCCTCGGCAAGCGTGGCGAGGGGCCAGTAGTCTTCAGCGTCTTGCGGCACGGTAGCGGTGAGGAGTGCCGCGATCTTCCGGGCGGTCTTGGTGTCGCCTGCGCAGAGCGCCATGGTGGCGGCGTTGATGCC
>NZ_JBPPND010000021.1:0-4494 GCF_051306395.1 Methyloceanibacter sp. | reverse complement strand
TAGGGGGAGGGATTTGGCCGAAGCTCGGAAAGTTCGAGCGCGCGAGCGGCCGCGTCGAACTCGGCTTTCCGAGCTTTCCGGCGCGCTTCGGCTTCCGCGTCCTCGCCCCATCGGCCGATCTGGAAGTCCTCGTCCACATGGGCCGCGTCCCAGGCCTGATCGGGGTTCAGCCGCTTCAGCGCCACGGCCAACCCCAGCAGCGCGGACCTTGTGAGCGATGTCATGACGTGGAGCGCCGCCAGCCCGACATCGTCGAGCTTGGCGATCTCGGGACGCAGCGCCGCGATGGAGCCGTCCGGCTGCGCCACATGCACGATGCCTTGAGACAGGCTGAGCGGTGCGTGGAGCGCTTGCCTGGCCCAGGCGAGCACCGGGTCCCACAGCTCGGCCTGCCGCGCCACGAGCCCCTCCGGCCCGCCGGCGCGATAGCACAGCAGATCGGCGCGGGCATGGGCGAGAATGTCGTCGATCACGTCGTCTCTTTGCCCCGCCACCCCGTCGATCGCGGTGTTGGCCAGCTTGGTGAGCCGCATGGTCTTGGGGTCGATATGCCCGCCTTGCGCCCGCCATTCGTCCGCGATCGCCTCGGCCAGCGCCTTACTAGAAACGGCGAGCGGCGCCTTGCCCGGCGTGCGCACGGGCTTCCCATCAAGCAGAAGCCCGAAGCGGCCACCCTCATCCGCAACCGAAACGTCCTTGTAGAACCGCTTCGGAAGACTCGTCTTTCGTTCGGCCGGTGCCCCGCCGGTCTGGCCGTCGTCGGTCATCCGCGATCCTCGTCGAGGTCATCGGTGTCGCCGCCTTTGGGCGAGAAGCCGAACGCGTCGAAGGCCTGCTCCAGATGCGGCGGGAGCGGCGCGGTCACGTCGACGGTACCTTCCCCGCTTGGATGCGCGAAAGCGATGCGCCGCGCGTGCAGATGAAGCTTCCGCGCGATTCCTTCCGGCAGGTCCTCGCCCGCGGGGTATTTCTCGTCGCCGAGGATAGGATGGCCGAGGATCGCCATATGGGCGCGGAGTTGATGCTGCCTCCCGGTCACGGGCTTGAGCGAGACGAGCGATACCTGCTGCCCGGCGCGGTCGGTCACCGCATAATGGGTCACGGCCGACTGGGCACGGTCCTGCTCCCCGGGGCGCGCTTTCCGGACCCGGTCGCCGTCGGACGTCGCCGCCTTCACCAGCGCTGCCTCGATCTTGCCTTGCGGCGGCTTGGGCACGCCGTGCACCAGCGCCCAATAGACCTTGCGCACCGAGCGCGTCTGGAAGGCGCGGCCGAGCTTCGCCGCCACGCTCCGCCGCTTGGCCACGACCAGCACGCCGGAGGTGTCGCGGTCGAGGCGATGCACCAGGCGCGGCCGCGTCTCAGGTCCATCCCCTAAGCCTTCCAGCAGACGGTCGATATGCTGGGTTGTCTTGGTGCCGCCCTGCACGGCGATGCCCGACGGCTTGTTGAGGATCAGGAGATCGTCGTCCTCGTAGAGTGTGATGTCTTTGAGAAAATCGCGGTCCGCTTTTGAAAGCGCCTTCTTGGCGCCCGGCGGCGGCGGGGCGTCGGGGAGCGGTGGCACGCGCACGCTTTGGCCGGCTTCCAGCCGTGTGCTCGCCTTGGCCCGGCCCCCATCCACCCGCACCTGGCCCGTGCGCAGCAGCTTCTCCAGCCGGCTGTGCGGCAGGCCCGCGTAATGGGTCTTAAACCAGCGGTCGAGCCGCATGCCGTCCTCGTCCTTAGAGACGTTGCGGGTCTCGACGGGGGGCATGGCTTTAGAGCGCGCGCACGATGGCCAGCCCCGCGAACAAGGCGGCGATGGAAAGTCCCACAGATGCAAAGAGATACAGCCCCGCGCTCACATAGGCGTCCCGCTCGTAAAGCAGCGCGAAATCGGCGGAGAAGGCCGAGAACGTGGTGAAGCCGCCGAGCAGCCCCACGGTGAGGAAGGCGCGCAGCTCGGTTCCGACCGTCCAGCGCAGCGCCATGGCCTCGATCAGAAGCCCCATAATAAGGCAGCCAAGCACGTTGACCGTGAGCGTGCCCCACGGAAAGCCGAAGCCGAGCAGGCGTCCCGAAGCGACGCCGACGACATAGCGCGCGGACGCTCCCAGCGCCCCGCCAGCGGCCACGAACAGCATCGTCTTCATCATCAAGCCCCCCTCATGCGCGCACTAGGCCCCGCCCCGCTTGGCCCTGATCTCGGCCCAGCGGTCGAGCCGCTCCTTGACCTCGCGCTCGAAGCCGCGCCCCGTCGGCGAATAGAATTGCTGCCGCTCCACGCCGTCCGGGAAATAGTTCTGTCCTGAGAAGGCGCCCTTCTCGTTGTGATCGTAGGCGTAGTCGCGACCGTAACCTTCCTGCTTCATCAGCGTCGTGGGCGCGTTGAGGATATGCTTCGGCGGCAGCAGCGACCCGCTCTCCTTGGCGACACGTGAGGCCGCGTTGAAGGCCATATAGGCGGCGTTCGATTTCGGCGCGGTCGCCAGATAAACGGTCGCCTGCGCCAGCGCCAGCTCCCCTTCCGGTGTGCCCAGAAAGTCGTAAGCGTCCTTCGCCGCGTTGGCCTGCAGCAGCGCCGCAGGATCGGCGAGCCCGATATCCTCCACCGCCATGCGCACCAGGCGCCGCGCGATATAGAGCGGGTCCTCGCCACCGGCAAACATGCGCGCGAGCCAATAGAGCGCCGCGTCAGGATCCGAGCCACGTACCGATTTATGCAGCGCGCTGATGAGGTTGTAGTGACCGTCTTGACCCTTGTCGTAGATCGGCGCGCGCCGCTGCACCAGCGCCGTCAACGCCTCGCGGTCGACCGGGGCTTTCGCGTCCTTGCCCACGGAAAGAAACACGTCCTCGGCCAGATTGATGAGCCCGCGCCCATCGCCGTCGGCCATGCCGATCAGCGCGGCGCGCGCATCCTCGTCAAGCGGCAGCTTGCGCCCCTCATGGGCCTCGGCGCGTTGAAGCAAGGCTTCAAGCGCGTTGTCGTCGAGCCGCTTGAAGGTGAGCACGCTCGCCCGGGACAGCAGCGCCGAGTTCAGCTCGAAGGACGGGTTCTCCGTGGTGGCGCCGACCAGCACGATGGTGCCGTCTTCCATGTGCGGGAGAAACGCGTCCTGCTGGGCGCGATTGAAGCGGTGGATCTCGTCGATGAAGAGAAGCGTGCCACGCCCCTCGTCGCGCCGCGCACGCGCCGCGTCGAACACTTTGCGCAAGTCCGCCACGCCGGACTGGATTGCCGAGAGTTGCTCGAAATGAAGATCGGTGACCTCGGCCAGCAAGCGCGCGACCGTGGTCTTGCCCGTGCCAGGCGGCCCCCAAAAGATCACCGAGCCAAGACGGCCCGCCCGGACCATGCGCCCCAGCATGCCCTGCCCAAGCAGATGATCCTGGCCAATCACCTCATCGAGGGTCCGAGGGCGCAGACGGTCGGCGAGCGGCCGAGGTGCCGTATCGGCCAGCCCCGCCGCCTCGAACAGAGTCGCCGCGCCCTTCGTCATGGATCAGCCTTCTTCGCTAGCCTTGGATGGCGAGATTGAACACTTTCCCGCCGCGTTCGATAGAGAGCCGCCAGTCGCCGGCAGGCGCCTCCAGGACAACGGCGAGTTGCTTCACCGTCGAGATTTCCTCGTTGTTGACGCCGACGACGATATCACCGCGCCTAAGCCCCAGCCGTCCCGCATTCGAGCGCCGGTCCACATTGATCACCACAACGCCCGCCTTGCCGTCGCCGTCCATGCCAATCTCCACGGCCACCGCTGGTGAGAGATTGGCTACCGTACTGCCGGAAAGCGGATGCGGCCCGCTCAGCTCGCGCACATCCCGCGGCGGGTCTTCGACCGGCGCCATCAAGGTGATGTTGGCCTGCACCTGCTTACCGTCGCGGTAAAGCCCGATCTCCACCGTACCGCCGACCCCCTTGGTGACGAAGCGGTACTGAAAGGCCTCCGGATCCTGAACGGCCTGGCCATCGACGCTCACGACCACATCGCCGACCTTGAGGCCCGCGCGCCGTGCCGGCCCTCTCGCATGAACGCTGGTCACCAGTGCGCCTGCCGGCCGGTCGAGCCCGAGCGACTCGGCGATGTCGGAGGTGAGCGACTGGAGTGAAGCGCCGAACCAGGGACGCTGCACCGTGCCGCCCTTGAGCGCCGACTGAACCACGAGCCGCACCATGTTGGAAGGAATCGCGAATCCGATTCCGTGCGAGCCGCCGCTCTTGGAGAAGATCGCGGTGTTGATGCCCACGAGCTGGCCGCCCATGTCCACCAGCGCGCCGCCCGAATTCCCCGGATTGATGGCCGCGTCGGTCTGGATGAAAAACTGATAGTCGCCTGCAGAAATCTGGGTGCGCGCCAGGGCCGAGACAATGCCCATGGTCACGGTCTGGCCGACGCGATGGGCATCGATCAGGCCCACGGCGTGCTCGTCGCCGATGTCACCGCCGGCAGCCCCGCGGAAAAGGCCGGCATCCTGCGCGGCGACGTCGTTCTGTCCGTCGATGGGCGC
>NZ_JBPPND010000020.1:0-2490 GCF_051306395.1 Methyloceanibacter sp. | reverse complement strand
GAGTTGGGCGTGGACCGGGAGACGGTGGCCCGGCATCTGCGGGCGCCGCCGTCCCATTCAAATGCCGCCATAGCGCCCTCCGGGATTTCGGCGATTGAGGCCGGTTCAAATGCCGCCAATGCGCCCCTCGGGATTTCGACGCCGGAACCATTCGTTCCCGGCGATTCTTCCACGGTCAATCCTTCTACCGAACCGGCCGTTGGTGTTCCGTCGCCGCGTCTGGGCCGGCCGAGTGCGTGCGAGCCGTTTCGGGCGGTGATCGCCGAGGCCGTGCAGCAGGGTTTGTCGGCCCAGCGGATTTATCAGGATCTCGTGTCCGGGCACGGCTACACGGGCAGTTATTACAGCGTGCGGCGGTTCGTGTTGAAACTCGACCCGCGGACGGAGTGGCCGGTCCGGCGGATGGCGTGCGAGCCGGGCGAGGAAGCCCAGGTCGACTTCGGCAAAGGCGCCCCGCTCGTCGGACCGGACGGCCGGCGTCGGACCACCCACGTCCTGCGGGTCGTGCTGAGCCATTCGCGGAAGGGGTACAGCGAAGTCGTGACCCGGCAGACGACGGAGGCGTTCATCCGGGCGTTGGAGAATGCCTTCCGCCACTTCGGCGGCGTGCCGCGGCGGATCGTCCTCGACAACCTCCGGGCCGCGGTCCAGAAGGCCGACTGGTTCGATCCGGAATTGAACCCGAAGGTCGAGGCGTTCGGCCGGCATTACGGCACGCTCTTCTGGCCGACGAAGCCGTACACGCCGCGGCACAAGGGGAAGGTCGAACGCGGCGTCGGCTATGTCAAAGGCAATGCCCTGAAGGCCCGGACGTTCAAAAGCGTCGCCGACCAGAACCTGTTTTTGCAGGAGTGGGAGCGGACGATCGCCGACACGCGGATTCACGGCACGACGAAACGACAGGTCGGGCCGTTCTTCGAGTCCGCGGAACGCGACGCCCTGCGACCGCTGCCGCCGGACCTGTTCCCGTCGTTCGAGGAAGGCCGGCGGGTGGTCAACCGCGACGGCCACGTCGAGATCGGCAAGGCGTACTACTCGGTGCCGCCGGAGTATCTCGGCCGAACGGTTTGGGCCCGCTGGGACGGCCGCGTTGTCCGCCTCTTCAACGACCGGCTGGACCAAATCGCGTTGCATCCGCAGCACGAGCCGGGTCGGTTCAGCACGCGGAACCAGCACATCGTCAGCGAGAAAGTGAACGGCATCGAACGCGGCACCGCCTGGATGCTGGGGAAAATCCGGCTGGTCGGCCCGCACTGTTTGGAATGGGCCGAGGCCTGCCTGCAGGATCGTGGCATCGAAGCTGTGCGGGCATTGCAGGGGCTGTTGAGCCTGACCCGCCGCCATGCCGCGACGTCGCTCGACCGCGCCTGCGCGATCGCCCATTCCTATTCCGTCTACCGTCTGCGGATCGTCCGCCGGCTCATCGACCGCGACGAACCGCAGCAACTCACCTTCGTCGAATCCGATCCGATCATCCGGCCCCTGGCCGACTACACCCGGTTCGTTCACTCCGCCATTCAGAAAGGAACTTTGCCATGTCCAGCCTGATCACGGCCCTGAAGCAACTCCGCCTCTCCGGCGTGTTGCCGTCGCTCGATATCCGGCTGCAGGAAGCCGCCGGGCATCAACTCAGCCATGCCCAGTTCCTCGAACTCGTGCTGCAGGACGAACTCGCCGTCCGCTCCGACCGCCAGGTCCAGCGCGGACTCAAGGCCGCCGGCTTCCGCGAACTGAAAACGCTCGACGACTTCGACTGGTCGTTCAATCCCTCGATCAGCCGCAAGCAGGTCTTCGATCTCGCCGCCGGGCGGTTCATCCGCGAAGCCCGCGACGTGCTGCTCATCGGCCCGCCCGGCGTGGGCAAGAGCTATCTCGCCCAGGCGATCGGTTACCACGCGGTCAAAGCCGGACTCGCCGTGAAGTACCGCTCGATCTTCGACCTCGTCCGCGACTTCCTCCACGACGAAGCCCTCGGCGGCGAAGAGAAAGTCCTCGGGAAATATCTGAAACCGGATCTGTTGATCGTCGACGATATGGGCATGAAACAACTGCCGAAACGCTCCGGCGAGTACCTCTTCGAAATCATCATGCGCCGGTACGAGACCCGTTCGACCCTCATGACCTCGAACCGGCCGCTCGACGACTGGGGCAAACTGATCGGCGACGTCCCCAGTGCCACCGCCATCCTCGACCGCTTCCTCCACCACGCCGAAGTGATCCGCATCACCGGACGCAGCTACCGCCTGAGAAATCAAAATCAAAACCCTGGTGAGAAGGAAAACCGGCCACCGGCGGCAGACCGTTCCTTGACACCTCGGCCACAGTCCTCGACGGAACCAGCTTCCGACCCACCAACGATTGAGGCCGAAGTAAATGCCGCCATTGCGCCCACCGGCATTCCGGCGATTGAGGCCGATCCAAATGCCGCCAAAGCGCCCACCGGCTCTTCAACGAGAAAACAAACCCGCGCCCGGCACCCGCCAACGGACA
>NZ_JBPPND010000019.1:0-69413 GCF_051306395.1 Methyloceanibacter sp. | reverse complement strand
GGATGGGGTAGAGGGGGTGCGCGCCGCGCCAGGTCCGAAATGCAAACGCGCGACCCAAAAATCGGTTCCAGAAATTTTTCTCTTTTGGTCGGACGGGCATTTTTGGCCAATTCCGAGCCCTTCTCGCTCGTCCGGGATCAAAATCGCCGGGCAGATCGTTGTGCCAACACAGCCGGACATCGAGCCGGAAGACTGTAAGCCGCAAGGGAGGACCCGATGTCAGATACCACGGTCAAGAAGGTCGAAGCCGATACGTCCCCAAAAGGCGATATGGGCCAGCGCTATCTGGCCTCGGGCAAGAGCGTTTCCATGCGCCTTTGGGTCCAGGAATCGGCGGACGCGCATAAAGGGTTTTCCAAGCGCAACTACGAGACGGTCGGCTTCGTCATATCGGGTCGCGCCAAACTCGAGATCGAGGGCCAGGCCATCAACCTCTCGCCCGGAGATTCCTGGCTCGTTCCCGAAGGCGCCTCGCACAAATATACGATTTTGGAGCCCTTCACCGCGGTCGAGGCGACGTCGCCTCCGGCCCAGGTTCATGGCCGCGACGAACCGCGCTGACGCAGGCGGCTCTCGCCCGGAAAGCTGCGGACGAGTGCAAGAAGAGCACCTCGATGCCAATGGCGGTGGCTCCTTGGACTCTAGCCGCCGCCATTTGTTCGCGCGCCTGCTAAGTATCTCACGCCGCTGCGGCGCTTCACTCACCGCGTCCCAGACCGGTCACATTTGCCCTCTTCAATAGCAATGAATGAGCCTTTGGGAGCGCCGGCTCATCCGAGCTTTGAGGACGGACTCGCCCTTACCGGCAAAACCCCCCGAGATGAGGAGGCGCGGGCAACCCCTTGCGGAAGTAAAACCTGTGGCCTTCCAGAAAATGGACGGCAATCAAGCCTTCTTTAACCTGCTCCGGCCATGCTCCTCGGGACAGGGGCATAGCTAGGGTTTTCCGCATTTGCCCGGCAGCCAGATCCGCGAGATGCAAGGGGGAGCCATGCGCGTTGTGGCCAGTTTGGAAGGGTCAAAGAATTTCAGGCAGGCTGATCTCGACCGGCATCTGGAAGCGATGTCGCGCTTTGTCGAGCGGGTCCGTGAGACGAACACCCCGGCATCCTGCACGCTAATTCTGCGCTCCGCGGCGTCCGCGCCCGCGCAAGTCCTCAGTCTGATGAAAGACGCTCTGGCCGAGGCCGGCATCCAGGCAAGAGTCATCCTTGCCAAGCTCGAGCCCGAGCAGGATCTCCATCAGCTCTACGCCACACTGACCACGCTCAGTCCCGAAGCCGACAGCGCCGCGCTGATCCGCTGGGCTCGCAATCCGCGCCTGCTGGACGCCCATGAGCAGGCCGCCTACGGCGACTATATGGGCTGGTCCGGCGATGCCATGCGCCGGGACGCGGACAAGCGCAACGCACTCGCCCTGTTGGAGACGGCGCCCGAGGCCGCGCTGCGCGCGGCCCATGCGTTCAAAGCGCTGTGGGCTGCCTCGGTACCCGCCCCGGCACGTCAGCTCGACGCGCGCGGGACGGCTAAGCCTTCCGGCGCCTACGAACAGACGACGGACGCGCCGGTGGCCGCGCTAAAGCGTCCCGCCCAAGGCTGGCCCCTCGTCCGTCATTAAACTCTCACAAAACTCGTCTTCCTGAGGCGCCGCGGGAACACGCCCCGCGAGGGGCGCTTGACTCGACCGGCACCATCCTTCGAGGCTCGCGCCTCCTCGGTACACCTGAAGAATGACGGAGCAATCCATGATTGCGCGCCTATCGTTTGCGTTTCTGCTGGCCATGCTGCCGGCCGTGCCCGGGCTCAGTCAGGGAGCGGCCACAACGCCCGCGGGCGAGGCCAGCAAGGGGCCCGTCCTGGGCGAGCTTCTGAAGGTGCCGAAATACATTTATGCTTGGCAGCTCATGGTGTCCGGCGAAACGCCGCCCGATTGGGTCAAGGAATACACTGCCACGCTGGACGGCCCGCCGGTGCCGACCATCCCCGTGCCGCTCGATGGCGAGGTCTATACGCTCGGCTTCACCTGCAAACCCAATGACTGCGAGAACAGCCAGCTCTACGTGCTGTTCGCGCCGGAAGGACGCGACGCCTGGGCGATGCTGGCGACGCCGGCCGCTGGCATTACTTGGCTGGGGCGGCCGAGCGAGCGAATCCAGGACGCAATTACGGGTGCATTGCGTAAATAGGGCCGCGCTTTTTGCCGTGAATTACCGTGCTAGGGTCGCCCAATCGGAGGCTCCCCACATGCGCCATCTTGAGCGGCGTGCAATAGGGCGAACACGCCGTGCCGCAGACAATGCAGGCTATGGTTTTGGAGCGGGCGGGGACCCCGCTCAAGATGGCCACGCTCCCCAGGCCGGACCCTGGCCCGGATCAAATCCTGCTCAAGGTCCTGGCGTGCGGGGTTTGCAGCACGGATTTGCACATCCATGACGGGGAGCTGGGCGAGCCCAAGCTTCCGCTGGTGTTGGGCCATGAGATCGTCGGACGCGTAGAGGGGTTGGGTCCTGGCGTAGCAGGGTTCGCCATCGGAGAGCGTGTCGGCGTGCCGTGGCTCGGCTACACGGACGGCACCTGCCGTTATTGCCGTGAGGGCCGCGAGAATCTCTGCGATCACCCGCGCTTCACCGGCTATCAGATCGACGGGGGCTATGCCGGCTACACGGTGGCGGACGCGCGCTATTGCTTCACGCTACCGGAGGGCTACACGGACGCGGAAGCCGCTCCGCTATTGTGTGCCGGACTGATCGGCTATCGCTCCCTGAAGATGGCAGACGACGCGCTGCAAGGTGAAACCAAGCGGCTCGGCATTTACGGCTTCGGCGCGGCGGCACATATCGTTGCGCAGGTGGCGCGCCACCAAGGGTGCGATATCTACGCCTTCACCAGCCCCGGCGATACGAAGGCCCAAGACTTCGCACGGACACTGGGGGCGGTATGGGCCGGAGGCTCCGACGAGGCGCCGCCGGAGGTGCTGGACGCTGCGATCATCTTCGCCCCGGTCGGCCCGCTGGTGCCGCCGGCGTTGCGCGCACTTCGCAAAGGCGGCGTCGTGGTTTGCGGCGGCATCCATATGAGCGACATCCCGCAATTTCCCTATGACATCTTGTGGGAAGAGCGCGTGATCCGTTCGGTGGCCAATCTCACCCGCGACGACGCGCGGGAGTTCCTTGCGCTCGCGCCGAAGGTGCCGGTGAAGACCACGGTCGTACCGATGAAGCTCGGAGAGGCCAACACTGCGCTCGACGATTTGCGCGCGGGCCAGCTAACCGGCGCCGCGGTGCTCATCCCTTGAGTGCTATTTGTCCTTGCCGACCTCGATATCGACACCGTCGCCCTTGGTGATCGAGCCTTCGAATCCGGGCACGTCGATTTTCACCACCTCTTGCTGCTGCCGGTAATAGAGATAACCGAGCACGCCGAGACCGATCAGGGCGGCAACAAGAAGAACGACGAGGATTGGATTCGTCCCCGCGTGGCGGGTGCCTTCAGCCATGGAAGCTCCTCCAGGTCACAGTTTCGAACGCGAAACGCGGGGCCCGCAGCGCCGGTTCCGTGTGCGAGCCGAGCGGGGTGCGTGAGACTCCATCAGCACGCCGCAATCGACCTAATACTATTGGAGGATTGCGGCATAAGGTTTTTTTGGGCCTTTCCACGGTCGGGAGCGGCCACGACCGGCCGGCGGCTAAAATGACCAGAATCCTGATCGTTGACGACCACCCGATGTTCCGCGAGGCGCTGCGCAGCGCGATCAAGTTCGCGTTCGCCGACGCCGAGATCTTCGAAGCGGGCAGCATCGAGGCGGCCCGCGATGCCATTCGCGGCGGAACCGGGATCGAGATCATTCTGCTCGATCTCTCCTTGCCCGGCACTTCCGGTTTCGAAGGATTGGTTCTGTTGCGCTCGTCATTCCCGCGCATCCCGATCATGATCGTGTCCGGTCTGGACGACCCAAGGATCGTCCACGAGGCGATCCGGCTCGGCGCCGCCGGTTTCGTGCCCAAATCCGTCGACAAGTCGACGCTGGCGAAGGCGCTTTCCGAAGTGCTGAGCGGGTCGGTGTTCGTACCAGATGACTTGGCGCCGCATCTGCAGGGGCCTTGCGCGGCGCCGGGTTCAAGCGACATCGCCACGCGCCTGGCAGAGCTGACACCGGCGCAGTTGCGCGTTCTCCACCTGCTCCGGCTCGGCCGATTGAACAAGCAAATCGCTCACGAGCTTGGCGTCAGCGAGACCACGGTGAAGGCGCATGTGTCGGAAATCTTGCGCAAACTCAACGTGGTGAGCCGCACGCAGGCAGTGATCGAGACGGCGCAACTCGACTTCGAGACGATCCTCGGCGGCGACTCCGCGCAACCCCGCAACTAGACCCGCGCGCTACCCTGCCGCGCCATAAGATGAGTCACGAGCGCGCGAAGCTCGGCAGGCTTGATCGGCTTGTGCATCAGCTCACAGCCGGCCGCGAGGACGGCGGCGGCGACCGTAGTGCTATGGTCCGCGGTAAGCACCACGGCCGGAATTTCACGACCGGAGAGCCGACGCAGTTCTTCTAAGGCCATGAGCCCCGTCTCGCCCTCGTCGAGATGGTAGTCGGCCAGAACGACATCCGGCGGACGTTTCAGTTCCGCCAAGAGCGGCGCGATGTCCTTCAGCCCGTGGGCCATGAGGGTCCGGCACGACCAGCGTTCGAGCAGCCGCGCCGTAGCCTCCCGAACATCGTGATCGTTCTCGATAAGAAGCACTATGGCGCCGGTCGCCGTCTGGGGACCCTCGGGCTCCTCCGCCGCAGCATGCGCCCCGCGCGCCACGGCGCCCACATGCCGCAGCTCGAGCCGGAAGGTCGAACCTTTGCCGATCTCGGACTTGACGATAAGTGAATGGCCGAGAGCCAGCACCGTGCGTTGCACGATGGCAAGTCCGAGCCCGAGACCCGTATGCGTGCCTCCGGCCGCCGCCGCCCCTCGATAGAACTCCTCGAAGATCGTGTCGCGCTCGTTTTCCGAAATGCCGCTTCCAGTGTCGACGACGTCGATGAAGCACTGCGTCCCTCGCTTGCGTACGCCGACAAGGACGCCGCCCGCGTCCGTGTAACGCACGGCGTTGGACACGAGGTTCTGCAGCACCCGCAAGAGCAACATGGGGTCGCTTCGCACAAGCAGCCCGCAGGGGCGCACTTTGAGCTTGAGCCCCTTGGCGGCAGCTTGCGCCGCGAAGCTCGCCGCAAGTACCGACAGCACATCGTCCAACGGAAACGCCCGCACCTCCGGCTTCACCACCCCTGCGTCCAGCTTAGAAATGTCGAGGAGCGTCTTGATGAGATCCTCAATCGTCTGAAGCGACTGGTCGATCTGGCCCGCGAGAGATCGCGCGTCGTCAGTAGCCTGCAGCTCCGAAAGCACGGAGATCGAGAGTCGAGCGGCGTTGAGCGGCTGCAACAGGTCGTGGCTGGCGGCGGCCAGAAAGCGCGTCTTACTGAGATTGGCACGCTCAGCCTCGTCTTTGGCGACGACCAAGGCCTCGTTGGAACCTTCGAGCCGGCGCAAGACGGAGGTCAGTTCCTCCGTGCGCGAGCGAACCTTTGCTTCCAATCCAATCGCAGTCTGGAACAGCGAGAACGCGTTGCCCTGCTGGTCCATGGACCGCTCGACCCGGTCCATCAGAACCGCGTTTATCTTGCGAAGCTTGTCCAGCCGCCGCGTCAGCGCGGCCGGATCATCCTCCGCCGAAGGCTCGCCCTTTCCCCACGGAATCGACATGCTTCATGTCCCCAGGCCGGCATTCGGCTGATGGCCGATGGCGACGCCGGTAAAGGTCTGGTTCAGGTGCATCGCGTTGAACTGCTCACCGTAGGTATGAAACCCGGCGACGTGGTAACGCTGGTAAAGGTCGCTGATCATATGCTTCACCTGCCGGTTCTCAGCATCGAGCCTCCGGAGAACGCACTCGAATCCGAGCACGAGATCAACGCCGCCGATCGCCGCATCCAGCCGTTCGAGTTCCGCGGCCATGGACTTCACCATGTCCCTGGGTTCGGCAACCGTGAGCACAACGCCGTCATCGATCGCACAGAAGAAGGAGAGCGAATTGTCTGGGTTCACACGCTGAATCGACCGGCAATAATAGTCACCGCCGATACGCACGATAACCGGATGCGCGGCGAAACTCATGGGCGCCAAGGAACTCGGCTCCACACCGACGGAGTGTGCATATTCAAGGGCCGCCGGTTCCGCATTGAGCTCGAACACTGTTCGGCTTTCCGCGTCCGACGCGGTTACCACCAGCTTCGTGCCGGTGGGCTCGAAGTGATCGTGGTTGAAGCTGCGCACAGGATGATTGGTCTCAACGAGCAGTAGCAATGCCGCGTCGTGATAGACCCTTCCGTCATGGAGAAGGCTCGTTCCCGTCAGCGCAAGGTCGTCGCCGGCTGACCCGCCGACCAGCGGAATGTCGTCGAGCGCCCAGGCGATCGCCGATACGATGACCTCCTCACCATTGGACAGACCGTCGATGAGCGACACGGCGAAACGATTTGCGTAGCGGCCCCCGCCAAGACGATCGAGTCCGGCCCTCAAGGATCGCACGGCCTCTGTCCCCCTCTCCACGGTGAGGCCGCGCACATCGGGGATGATCCCGCTGACGAAGTTGAAGACATTCTTAGGGAACGCCACCACGAGAACGCTGCCTTCGCTGAAGCCCGCGGGGGTAATTTCCCCGGACGTGCTGCAGCCGGCGATAGGAACGCCTTCGAAAAATTGGGAAAAAGCCTCGCTTAGCGCCTCCGCCGCGTAGCGCTGCGAGAAAAAAACCAGGAGTTGGCCGAGATTCGCCCGATCGATGACTTGGGCAAGCTCAGAGACGGCAGCCTCTGACGAATCCGCGCTTGTCCAAGCTGTTTGGACACCGCAGGCATGACGCTTTGCTCGAGCCCCGCGCTGCACGCATTTTCTCCCACGACCCCAAACACTTTGCGTTTTTTTCTGATTCAGGTCAGCAGACCGGCGAAATTTGGGGGGGCACTTCGTGCCATTGATCCAAAGTAGAATACCACCCTGCAATTCACCTCGATAGCCTGCGTAATTGGCAGCCGCGCGGCACGAAACACAAAAACTCCTAATCCCAACTCAAACCGCCCCTTCCGGGGCGGCTTTTTCTTTTGCTTTTTCTTTCCCTCACCCTTTAGTCCAAAGTACAATTTCCCCCGATACGCGCTCCGCATAGGCTCACCCGCGAGCCAAGAACACGCTGTTTCAGGGCATACCGGCCCTCGTTCTAGGGGCGCGGACAGAGCTCGGAAATCGGCGAAAATAAGCCAATAAGCCTAGCGTTTAGGGAGGTTCCCATGCTTCACCAGGTCATCGAGACTTTGAACTCGCAGGTCGCCTTACGATCCCGCTACGACAACTTCATCGGCGGCGACTGGGTCGCGCCCGCCGACGGCCGCTACTTCGACAATATCAGCCCAGTCACCGGCAAGCCGGTCTGCCAGATCGCGCGCTCACAGGCGGCCGATATCGAGCTGGCGCTCGACGCCGCCCACAAGGCAAAAGATGCGTGGGGCAGGACGTCGCCGACCGAGCGCGCCACGCTGCTCAACAAGATCGCCGACCGCATGCAGGAGAACCTGGTGCTGCTGGCGACAGTGGAGACCATCGACAACGGCAAGCCGATCCGCGAGACCCGCATGGCCGACATTCCGCTGGCCATCGACCATTTCCGTTACTTCGCGGCTTGCATCCGCGCGCAGGAAGGAAGCCTCGGCGAGATCGATCACGACACGATCGCCTATCACTACCACGAGCCGCTGGGCGTGGTCGGCCAGATCATTCCGTGGAACTTCCCGATCCTGATGGCCTGCTGGAAGCTGGCGCCGGCGCTCGCGGCAGGCAATTGCGTCGTGCTGAAACCTGCCGAACAGACGCCTATGTCGATCATGGTACTGATGGACGTCATCGGCGACATCCTGCCGGCCGGCGTGCTGAACGTGGTCAACGGCTTCGGCGTCGAAGCCGGCAAGCCGCTCGCCCAGAACAAGCGCATCGCCAAGATCGCGTTCACCGGCGAGACCACCACCGGCCGCCTCATCATGCAGTACGCGTCCGAGAACCTGATCCCGGTGACGCTCGAGCTTGGCGGCAAGTCGCCGAACATTTTCTTCGACGACATCATGGCGGAGGACGACGCCTTCTTCGACAAAGCGCTCGAAGGCTTCGCCATGTTCGCGTTGAACCAGGGCGAGGTGTGCACGTGCCCGTCACGCGCTCTGGTACAGAAGTCGATCTACGATCGCTTCATCGAGAGGGCCATCGACCGGGTCAACAAGATCAAGCAGGGCAACCCGCTTGAGGCCAGCACAATGATCGGCGCGCAGGCCTCTAACGATCAGTTGGAGAAGATCCTCTCCTATATCGATATCGGCCAGAAGGAAGGCGCCAAGGTGCTGACCGGTGGCGAGCGCAACGTGCTCGAAGGCGATCTCGCCGAGGGCTACTACGTGAAGCCCACGGTGTTCGAGGGCCACAACAAGATGCGCATCTTCCAGGAAGAGATCTTCGGCCCCGTGCTGTCGGTCACCACCTTCGAGGACGAGGAAGAGGCGCTCGAGATCGCCAACGACACGCTTTACGGGCTTGGTTCGGGCGTGTGGACCCGCGATATCAACCGGGCCTATCGCTTCGGCCGCGGTATCCAGGCAGGACGGGTGTGGACCAATTGCTACCACCTCTATCCGGCGGGTGCGGCCTTCGGCGGCTATAAGAAGTCGGGCATCGGGCGCGAGAACCACAAGATGATGCTCGACCACTACCAGCAAACCAAGAATGTGCTGGTGAGCTACAGCCCCAAAGCGCTCGGGTTTTTCTAGGAGCGGCGTGACCAAGGAGAGCGGCGAAGGCGCCAAGGACCCGAGAGGCCTTTTTCACTGGGTCTGGCGCAATCGGCCAGAGCTTTGGCTGCTCGGCGGGCTCTTCCTCGCCGGGCTGCTTGTTCTGGTCTTCGGCGAGATCGCCGAAGAGGTCTTCGAAGGCGACACCACCTGGTTCGACCGGACGATCCTTCTCTCCTTGCGCAATCCGGCCGACCATGCCGATCCGCTCGGCCCGGCGTGGCTGGAGGAAGCAGCCCGCGACGTCACCGCGCTCGGCAGCTACGCGGTGCTCGGCATCGTGGTCGTGGCGGCAATTGCTTATTTGCTTCTCGTCAAGCGCTCGGAGGCGGCCCTATGGGTGCTCGCGTCCGTCTTGGGCGGGATGTTGCTGAGCAACGCGCTGAAGCACAGCTTCGACCGGCCGCGCCCCGACCTCGTGGCCCACGCGGCCCAGGTCTTCACTCCGAGCTTTCCAAGCGGTCACGCCATGCTCTCCGCCGTAACCTATCTCACGATCGGCGCACTCCTCGCCAGTATGCACGACTCCCGACGGCTGAAAGTGTTCTTCCTCGGGCTTGCCATCTTCATCACCGTGATCGTCGGTCTCACCCGCGTCTATCTCGGGGTGCATTACCCGACGGACGTGCTGGCCGGCTGGTGCCTCGGAGCGGCCTGGGCCGCGATCTGCTGGACGGTTTTCCATTGGCTGCAAGAGCGCGGTACAATCGGTCCCGCCGCACACGACGCGCTTGACGAAGGAGACCGGACCAATGGTCGATAGGGTTCTGGCGACGGACGCGGCGCTCGATCTCATCGAGACGCTGAAGAGACAGCATGGGCCGCTGATGTTTCATCAGTCGGGTGGGTGCTGCGACGGCTCCGCGCCGATGTGCTACCCGGCGAACGAGTTCAAGGTCGGAGGCAGCGACGTGCATCTCGGCGAGATCGGGGGCAGTCCCTTTTATATGAGCGCCGACCAGTTCGACTATTGGAAGCACACGCAACTCATCATCGACGTGGTGCCGGGGCGCGGCTCGGGTTTCTCATTGGAAGCGCCGGAAGGGTTGCGCTTTCTGACGCGCAGCCGCGTGTTCACCGACGAAGAGGCGAACGCGCTGGCGGGCGAGGGCTAAGGCCTTCTAGTCGCTGAAGAAGCGGCGCAGACGGCCGACCTCGCGCTTGAAAGCGCGCTTGGCGGACTTACTGGCAGACTTCGTCTTCTTGGGGGTCGGTTTGGCCGCCGGATCGACCGGACCACCTTCGGGTTTCGCCTCGGGCGGCGGCGGCACATCGTCGGTCGCTATGGCGAGCGCGCCGGTCGTCTCAGCTTTCGGCGTGGCTTCCGCTTCTTGCGTGCACTTCGGGGCTTCGCCCTCCGGCCCGCCGGCTATGGCCGACGCGCCGGGGCCACAAAAGGGTTTGTTTCGACCGCCTTTTCATTTTTCTCGACGCATTGTTCGAGACGGGCGAACGCGGCCGAACTTCCATCGAGCGGGACCTGGATGGTGGCGCCGGCGGCCACGACATTGAGGGCATTCGACGCGCGCAAGCCGGAGACAAATTTCGCATCGCCCACGTCCATGGACACCGAGCTTGCCTCGGCGGCGACTTGCCGGTCCCAGCTTTGCCCACCGAGCGTCATGGTGACGGGATAGTTCTTGCCAGTCTCGAGCTTCCAATTTGGCGAGGAGAGCATGAGCGACAGCCCCTCCCCGGTCCGCACGAAGGTGACGGCGATATCGTCGTCAAGGGTTCGGCTGATGGCGCAGCGGTCGAATTCGTCGTTCTTGTAGACCGCCTCGATCTCCCAAGGACCGATGCTCTCGCTTTCGGCTGCCGCCGCGGCCGGCAACAACAGCAGAACAGGCGCGCAGACGAGCAAGCGCTTCAATTTTCGAGCCGAATTGTGCGGCATGGCTTCAGTCCTCCGCGACATTTTTGCGTAAGCGTAGCCGATTCGAGACAGGCTTGGATGACGCACGTCAAACGCGGTATGGCCGCGGAAGTTCCGGGCTTTTCCTAGGTGGATCCGCTGATCTCGACCACGACAGGTTGGTTCGGGGTTTCTCCGTCAGACTTGGTCGGCGAGGGAACACCGCCGACGTCGCCAATCATCGCCTTGGCAATCTCATGCTCGCCCATGACCACGAGATTTGCGCCGAGCTTGATGAGATGGTCGATCTCCTCTTCCGAGTGCGCGCGGGCGATAATCGGGAAGATGGCATTGATGGCGCGGGCCTGCTGCACCACCTGGCCACCTTCGAAGGCATCGGGAATGGCGACGAGCAGGCAGCGCGCTTCGGGGAGATTGGCGGACTGAATGACCTCCGGGTCGGCGCCATTGCCGTTCAACGCCTCAATGCCGTGCTCCTTAAGATCAGCTACGTCGTCGGCATTGTCCTCGATGACGTAGAGCGGCGTGCCGCGCTCGCGCAGCGCCTTGGAGATGAACTTGCCGACCCGTCCATGGCCGACCAGCACGACGTGATCCGTGAGGGCCGTGGGGCGGATCGGCTCGCGCGTCGGCGTCGCCTGTTCCTCTTCGGACGCGATCTCGTCTTTCGGAGCAGCGTCCGCCGCTTCTGCCGCCGCCCTCTCCCGACGGGCAAAATAGGCATCAAGCGCGGCGAATAGGATGGGGTTGAGCAGGATAGAGATGATGGCGCCGGCGATGATGAGGTCGCGCCCCTCGCTCGGAAGCACGCCGAGCCGCATGCCCAGGCTTGCCAGGATGAAGGAGAACTCGCCGATCTGCGCCAGCGACGCGGAGATCACGAACGCCGCGTCGCGCGTGTACCCGAATACGCGCACCACGAGATAGGCTGCGACCGACTTGGCCACGATGATGATCAGCACCGTGGCGATCACAGCGAGCGGGGCGTCGGCCATGATTGCCGGATGGAACAGCATGCCGACGGAGACGAAGAACAGCACCGCGAAGGCGTCGCGCAAGGGTAGCGACTCCGTGGCGGCCTGTTGGCTCAACTGGGACTCGCTCAGCATCATGCCGGCGAAGAAGGCACCGAGCGCCAGGGAGACGCCAAACAGCTCCGCGGCCAGGAAGGCGAAGCCGAGGGCGATGGACAACACCGCTAATCGGAACAGCTCCCGGCTGCCGGTATGGGCCACGTAGTGCAGAAGCATGGGGATCAGCTTCTTGCCAACGAGCAACATGGCCACGGAGAAGATGACGAGCTTGCCGATGACCTCGGCCACCTGGCGCAGCATGGCGCCCGTGTCGGGGGGCGCCTCGCCCTCGAACAGGCCGGTGATGGCCGGCAGCAGCACCAGAGCGAGCACCATGGCGATGTCCTGGACGATCAGCCAGCCGACGGTGATCTTGCCACGCTCGGTGTCGACCAGGCGGCGCTCTTGCAACATGCGCAGCAGGACCACGGTGCTCGCCACCGACAGGGCCAGGCCGTAGATGAGGCCGGCGGCGGGGCTCCAGCCTAGCCCCCAACCGACAGCCATGCCGAGCGGCAAGGCAATGAGCCCCTGCACCACGGCGCCGGAAATGGCGATAGCGCGGACGGATAGGAGGTCTTGCACCGAAAAATGGAGCCCTACGCCGAACAGCAAGAGGATGACGCCGACCTCGGCCAACTGGTTGGCGATGTTCTGATCGGCGCCCACCCCGGGCGCGAAGCCGATGGCCACGCCCGCGATCAGATAACCGACCAAGGGCGGCAATTTCAGGCGATGGGCAAGGAGGCCGAGGCTGAAGGCGAGCACGAGGCCAATCGTCAGGGTCGAAACGAGCGGCGGCACGTGCAGCATCGTCAAGTAAGGCCTTCTGCTGGAGATCGTTCGCGACGGCGAACCCCGTTGTCCCTTAGGGTGACAATGAATTGTGACGGCGGCAATCCCTCCCGTCCAGCAAGGGCCCGCCGATAGGGTTGCGGAAACCCTTTCCTGCGGCATTTAACGCCGTTCGGCATCTCTCCTTGACAGTTCAAGGCCGCATCTCCATGTTGCGGCTACACTGATTGCTCGCGATCGCGCGAAGCTGCCACACCTTTTTGCGGCGCCTCATCCCGAGACAATTTCCCGATTTTCGTCTGCCCCCAGACAGCGCGTGGGGTGAGGCAAGCGTCCTCACGGCACCGCACGTCTATGCGCCCGTGGCCGGACGTCCAAGGAACATTGCTTGACACCTTCTTTCGATTCGCTCGGCCTGGCCGAGCCGTTGCGGCTTGCGCTTAAGGCCGAAAACTATCAAACGCCGACCCCCATTCAGGTTCAGGCGATTCCCCTTCTAACCGAGGGCAAGGATCTGCTCGGCGTCGCCGAGACCGGCTCCGGCAAGACCGCGGCCTTCGCCCTGCCCTTGCTGCACAACCTCTTTCTGGACGCCACACCGCGTCTACCGGGCGCCCCGCGGGCGCTCATCCTGGCGCCGACACGGGAACTCGCCGGCCAGATCGGCGACCGGATCAACGCTTATGGGCGCCATCTGAAGCTGCGTTCGGCCGTGATCTTCGGCGGCGTCGGCCAAGGTCAGCAGGTCAAGGCGCTGAAAGCGGGCGTGGATATCTTGATCGCCACACCGGGCCGCCTGCTCGACCTCTGTAATCAGCGCCATGTGCGGCTCGACAAGGTCCAGATCCTCGTTCTCGACGAGGCCGACCGGATGCTGGACATGGGCTTCATCCATGATGTGCGCAAAATCGTGGCCGCCTGTAGTAAGGACCGCCAAACGCTGCTGTTCTCGGCCACCATGCCGCCGTCGATCGCCAAGCTCGCGCAGGACATCTTGCGCGCTCCGGTGCGCATCGACATCTCGCGGAGCAAGGTTGCAGTCGACCGCGTGGCGCAAAGCGTCTACTTCGTGGGCGCGCAGGACAAGCGGACGTTGCTGACCGACCTGCTCAAGGCCCAAGAGATGGGCCAAGCGATCGTGTTTACGCGCACCAAGCGCGGCGCCGACCGGGTTTGCCGCCATCTCGTGCAGAACGGCCTGACCGCCGAAGCCCTGCACGGAAACAAGGCCCAGAACGCACGCGTGCGCACGCTCAACGGATTCCGCTCCGGCAAGGTGCGCGTGCTGGTCGCCACCGACATTGCCGCGCGGGGCATCGACGTTCCGGGCATCTCCCACGTTATCAACTACGAGTTGCCGAACGAGCCGGAAAGCTACGTGCACCGCATCGGCCGCACGGCCCGCGCCGGCGCGCAAGGCATCGCCTTGTCGCTGTGCGATAACAGCGAGCGGCCCTATCTCAAGGCCATCGAACGGCTGATGAGTACGAACGTCGACATCGCCGAGCATCGTCTCGCCGAAACGAGCAACGCGCCTGCCACTGGATTTGAGCGCAGCACGCCTGCAAGCAAGCCCGCCAGACGGCGCCGGCGTTTTCGCGGCCGCCGTCCGAACGGCGCGGCCCCTTCCACCGGTAAATCATCCAACCACCGCCGTATGGAGGCTCCTATATGAGCAAGTCCTCCCCCTCACGCATGTCAGCGGCCCGGCGCAATGCCGAGACGATCCTGAGTCAGAGCCGAAAGCGCCAGGAAAGCTTCAAGCAGGAGCAGCAGCAGGCGCAAGATGCCATGACCCTGAAAACCACGCGCTTGCGCGAGCTTCGCTTGGCCAAGGAGGCGGCCGAACAGGAGGCCGCCGATGCCGCGCCGGCGACCCCCCGGAAGCGCTCCAAGGTGCGCCGGTCGAAGCAAACCTAAACACGGAGGCCCCGAGAGATGGCATTCAAACCCAACTACAATTTCCAGAAGGCCGAGCGCAGCCGGGCCAAGGCGCAGAAGAAGCAAGAGAAGCTGAAGCGCCTGCAAGATGAAGCCGCCAAACGCAAGGCCGAGCGGGGCGAAGACCCCGAGACGGAAGAGGCCGGCGAGGCCGCCGAAACGAGCACGGACGAAGCCTAGCCGGAGGTTGGAGCGTCATGGCGCGGAAACAACAGGCACGCCCGAGCGGCTACGTCCTATTCGACGTGGTCTACGAGGACGGTACGCAAACTTCGAACCGCAAGGTGCCGGCCATCGAGCTCGGCGGCCTGGACGGCGACGCGCCGGCGCGTACCATTATCGAGGACCAAGACCAGAAGATTGCCGCGATGTCCGGCAACCGGCGCGCGCGCATAAAATCTCTGGCCCGAGCGCGCAAGGCCAAGGCCAGCGCCGCCTCTTAGCCGCTTAGACCCTCAAAAATTGGCTTCATGGCGCCTGCGGGATAGTTCCCTAGGCCTGGGCCTCGACTATAGTGTGGCTCCGGCCGCGCAGGGTAGCGGCAGCGTTTTCAGAAGCCGTCTTAGCCGCCATTCAAGGCACATACCGTCTGGGAGGAAAGTTCATGCAGGTTCTCTTCGCCACTGTGAAGGGGTTGATGGCGCTCGGCATCGCGATGCTGTTCATCGACGATGTCCGTGCGCAGGTTCCCATCGAGGAAGACGCCGGGACCATTACGATGACCGGCACCGTTGAGGAAATCATAGTGCCCGAGCGCGTGCTCATGGTGGTCGGTCCAGGCGGCAACACGGTCGTCGGCGTGATCAGCCCCGACGTAAAGGACATCACGAAGATCAAGCTGAAAGAAAATGTCACGATCCAGTACAGCCAGGAAGTCGCCGTGGCCCTACGCAAAGCCGACGGCCCGCCCGCGGCCGCGCAGGACGGATTCGAGGCAAACGAGACCTCCGACATGGGCCTCGACGCGCCGACCGTGGCCGAGCAGGACTGGACGAACCTGACGCCTTCAGGCGGTGTGGCCAATCTCGAAACCATCGAGATCACCGAGACGATCGCCGCGCTCAACAAGCGCAAGCGTACCGTGACCTTCGCCGGCACGGGCGGCAAGACGCGCACCATCTATGTGCCGCCGAGCGTGCAAGGCTTCGATGCGCTGGAGGTCGGCGACATGATCGTGCTCGAGGTAACGCGCGCCTCGATCGTCAACGTCAAAATCTCTTAGACGCTTCACAGCGCAAAACGACAAAAGGCAGGGAGAGCGATCTTCCTGCCTTTTTGATGAGCGAATACAACGCGCGCAGCGAAGCCTTACATGGTGGAAGCGCCAATCACCTCGTGATCGCTGATGACGCATTGCCAGGCGCCCACGGCCGGGAACTCGTGCAGATCCTGCCGCTGCTGGAGGAACTGCATGGCGGCGAGGTAGCCGCCGTGGCCCATACAGGCGGTGGGCGACATGGCGTCGGCGAGAAACTCCATTGGCACGGGCACGTCGATGCAACCCGTGGCGACGAGCAAGGTCTTGCGCTCTTCCAACGTCAGCGGCTTCTCGTCGTCGTAAACCTTGCCCTGGTTGATAGGCTGAAGCGGCGTCTCCACGCCGCGGCACGCCTTCACGATGAGCTGCACATAGACGGTCTTTTCTTTGTCCTCGCCCATGCGCGTGGGTTGGTCGGCATCGGCCGCAACGGCAGGACCGCTCGCCACGGCGCCCAGCGCGAACGCGGCAATCGCATGACGGATCATCGTCGGATCTCTCTGTGGAGAGCTGGCGGCCGCGCTCTCTTGACGATTTGCCTGCGGCTGGCCGATGCCGCTTTGGGGCACATGCTCCATTGTCCCGCGAGAAACGGGAAGATTTATCCTACAGCGTTCCAACGCCCAAACCAAACCGAAGGTTGCAAGGCTTATTTGCCTGGCAGCCTGCCTAGCGGCGGGGCTTCTTTTTTCCTAGCTCGCCACCTCGTAACCATATTCGGCGGCGCTCCCGTCGAGCCAGCGCCAGAAGCTCGCCGCCACGCTGCGGAACAAGGCGATGTCGTAGGCTTGCTCGTCGCCCTCTCGCCAAACGAGCACACCCATATGCGAAAGCGTGCTGGTGGCCGCGCCTCCAGCCGGAAAGACGCGGGGGTCGAGGTCGATGGCCAATCCCTTGGCGAGCACGTCGCGGACGCGCGGACCGCTCAAGCGAACCACGGCCCGCCCGCTGCTCTGATCCGAGACCGACGCAAGGCCCTTCAGCTTGTCGGCGAGATCCTCGGCTAGCGCTTCGTTGTGAAGCATCGCGGAGACGGCGAGCCACTGGCCCGGCCCCGTGCCAATAAAGCTGATGTCCTTGCCCTGGGTCACGATCGAGGCCTCGGGCAGGTCCAGGCCATAGGCCTCGCGCACGGCCGCGTTCAGAGCCTCGTCCTGGCCTTTGCGCGTCTCGACAGAGGCGAGACCGAGATCGGTGCGCTCGGCGACCGTCACGCCTGCGTCGCCGTCCGCCTTGCCATAACGGCCGGGCGTGGCGAGGCCATGAAAAGCGGAGAGAGAGGCGAGCTTAGACACGGAGGCGCCCCCCTTCCGGATCAACGAAGCAGGGTCCGCAGACTTCGGCCAGCATCTCGGTGTTACGCAACGGATCGCAGACCTTCACAACCTCGCCGTGGCGCTCAGGACCATTGGACAACATGGCGAGCGCAATCCAGGTACCGAGCTCCGGCGAATAGGCCATGGAGGTGACGTAGCCCTGATCGTTGGCGGCCACGACATCCGCTCCCTTCGGCACGAGATGCGCGCCGGCGGGAATGCGCGCCGCCCTATCGAGCGGCTTCAGGCCCACGAGCGAAGCGCGCTCGGCTTCGGTGAGAGCTTCGCGCTCGCCCATGAAGCGGCCGATGAAGTCCTTCTTCTTCGACGCCATCCGGCCGAGCCCAAGATCGTGCGCCGTGGTCTGGCCGTTGAGCTCAGGTCCCGCGGCATGCCCCTTCTCGATGCGCATGACGCCAAGCGGCTCGGTGCCGTAAGGCGCGATGCCGTGCGGCGCACCCGCTTCGATAATCGCGCGGATCATGGCATCGCCGTAGCGCGCCGGCACCGCCACCTCAAAGGCGAGCTCGCCGGAGAATGAGAGCCGGAACAGCCGCCCCTTCACGCCGCCGCAGAAAGCGAACTCGCCGCAGGCCATATAGGGGAAGGCTTCGTTGGAAATATCCTGCCCCGGATCGAGCAGTGCCTCGACGACCTTTCGCGACTTGGGACCGGCGACGGCGTATTGCGCCCATTGCTCGGTGACGGACACGGTCTGCACGTCGAGCTCGGGCCACAGCACCTGCTGGCAATATTCCAGATGCTGGCTCACCTTGAGGGCGTTCGCCGTGGTCGTGGTCATGTAGTAGTGGTCGTCGGCGAGGCGCGCGGTGGTGCCGTCGTCCATGGCGAAACCGTCCTCGCGCAGCATGAGCCCGTAGCGAGCCTTGCCCACGGCGAGTTTGGCGAAGCCGTTGATGTAGACCCGGTCGAGGAAGGTACCGGCGTCGGCGCCCTGCACGTCGATCTTGCCGAGGGTGGAGACGTCGCACACGCCGACATTGGTGCGGGTGTTCTCCACTTCGCGATTGACGGTCTGCTGCGGGCGCTCGCCGGGCTTGGGGAAGATGAGCGCTCGCATCCAGGCGCCCACCTCGACGAAGACGGCGCCCTGCTCCTTGGCGAAGGCATGGGAGGGCGGCAGGCGTGTCGGACGGAAATCGGCCCCGCGATGATGGCCGGCGAGCGCGGCGATAGAGACGGGCGTATAGGGCGGGCGGAAGGTAGTGGTGCCCACGGCGCCCACATAGCGGCCCGTCTGCGCGGCAATGAGCGCGGCGGCGTTCAGGTTCGACGTCTTGCCCTGGTCGGTGGCCATGCCGAGCGTCGTGTACCGCTTGACGTGCTCGGGAACGCGGAAGCCTTCGCGGGTCGCGAGCTTCACGTCGGACGCGGCCACGTCGTTCTGAAAATCGACGAAGACCTTGCCGCGGCTCTTCTCCACTTGCCAGGTCGGCGTCGCGGGGACCGCCTCCTCCTTTGGCGCGGGACGGCGAAGCGCCGAGGGAGAGAAGCCGCAATTACGCGCAGCATCGGCACCCGCCGCCTCCCCGCTTGCCAAACAGGACGCAAGCGAAAACTCGCCGGACGCCGCGCCGGCCACGCGCATGCCGGGCGGCAGATCGCCGGGCACCAGGCAAGACAGCGTATGGTCCCAGACCGGCTTGCCACTGAGATGAGTGCTGAGGTTGAGCGCCGGGTTCCAACCGCCGGACATGGCGAGCACGTCGCAATCGAATTGCTCCGTGGCGCCCTTCGCATCGTTGACCAGAACCGACTTGATGCCGTGTGCGCCGCGCACGCTGCCGATCGATGCCGCTGCGAAATACGGCGCACGCGCCGCCTCGGCGATGGCCTGCACGGCCTCGGACGGTTCGCGACGCGCATCGACCAGAGCATTCACAGCGATGCCGGCATCGGCGAGATCGGCCGCGGTGCGAAAGGCATCGTCATTGTCGCCGAAGATCACCGCGTGACGGCCGGGGGCCGCGCCGAACCGGTTCACGTAAGCGCGCACGGCGCCCGCCAGCATGACGCCGGGGCGGTCGTTATCGCCGAAGAGGATGGGCCGCTCAAAGGCACCGGCGCACAGGACGGCGCGCTTGGCTACGATTCGCCACAGGCGCTGGCGCGGCTCATGGGCCGGCGGCACAGGCCGGTGATCGTTGACCCGCTCGATGGCGGCGTAGGTGCCGCCGTCATAGACGCCGAACACGGAGGTGCGGCGCAGGACCTGGCAGTCAGGCAGACTTTCGAGCTCGGTTTCCGCCGCTCTTGCCCATTCATGGGCGGGCCTGCCGTCGATCTGGTCGCGCTCGGCCAGGAGCCGGCCACCGAGACGGAAATCTTCGTCGCAGAGAATGACGCGGGCGCCCGCCTTGGCAGCGGACAAAGCAGCGGAGAGGCCGGCCGCGCCGCCGCCGATCACCAGCACGTCGCAAAATGCATTCGACTTCTCGTAGTGGTCGGGATCAGCGGCCGAGGCAGCGCGTCCGAGACCCGCGGCCCGGCGAATCAAGGGCTCGTAGACCTTCTCCCAGAAGGAGGCGGGCCACATGAAGGTCTTGTAGTAGAAGCCCGCGCCGAAAATGGGCGAAGCGAGCTGGTTCACCGAGAGAAGATCGTATTTGAGGGACGGCCAGCGATTTTGGCTCGCGGCATTCAGCCCGTCGTAGAGCTCGACAGTGGTGGCGCGCGTGTTGGGCTCGCGCCGCGCATTCGTGCGCGATTCGACAAGCGCGTTCGGCTCCTCGGAGCCGGCGGTGAGTATTCCGCGCGGGCGGTGATATTTGAACGAGCGGGCGACGAGGCGTACGCCATTGGCGAGCAGCGCCGAGGCCAGCGTGTCGCCTGGGTGCCCGGTGAGCCGCGTGCCGTCGAAGTTGAAGCCGAGCACCTTCTTACGGTCGACGAGACCCTTGTCGCGCAGGCGATTGACTTGCGGCGGGGCCATGTCAGCGCCCCTTCCCGGCGAAGGCGACATCCATGATCTCGTGGGTGCGCGTATCGCGCGTCACTTCGAGCCAGGCATGACAGCCGGCGCTGTGATGCCAATGCTCCTTGTGAAGGCCTGCGGGATTATCGCGGAAATAGACATAGTCGACCCAAGCCTCCGTCGCCGACGGCTCGAGGCTCTCGGGCCGCTTCACGGTCGCATCGCCGCGATAGGAGAACTCCTCCAGCGCGCGCTCACCGCAATAAGGACATTTGATACGCATGGTCTTGCCTCAGTGCAGGTTCGGTTGCGCGCCCATGCCCTTTTCGTCGATGACGCGGCCGAGGCCGAAACGATCGAGACGGTAGGCGGCGGCATAAGGGTGAGGTTCGCCGGTGGCGATGAGATGGGCGAAGCACCAGCCGGCAGCGGGCGTGGCCTTGAAGCCGCCATAGCACCAACCGGCATTGAGATAGAGGCCGTCGACGGGCGTGGTGTCGATGATGGGCGAGCCGTCCATGCTCATGTCGAGCAGGCCGCCCCAGGACCGCAACAGGCGCAAACGCCCGATGATCGGCATCAGCGCCATGCCGCCTTCGGCGACATCCTCGACAACCGGCAGGTTCCCGCGCTGGGCATAGGTGTTGTAGCCGTCGATGTCGCCGCCGAAGACGAGGCCGCCTTTGTCGGATTGGCTGCAATAGAAATGTCCCGCGCCGAAGGTGATCACCGTGTCGAGCAGCGGCTTGATGCCTTCGGTTACGAAGGCTTGGAGCACATGCGCCTCGATGGGAAGGCGCAAGCCTGCCATCTCGGCGACGCGGCTGGAACTGCCGGCGACCGAGAGCGCCACTTTCTTGGCGCCGATGAAGCCTTTCTCGGTCTCGACCCCAACGATGTGGCCGTCATCGATGCGGAAGCCGGTGACCGCGCAGTTCTGGATGATGTCCACGCCGTGTGAATCGGCAGAGCGCGCATAACCCCACGCGACCGCATCGTGGCGCACCGTACCGCCGCGCGGTTGATACAGCCCGCCGCGTACGGGGAAGCGTGCATTGTCGAAATCGATGTAGGGTACCAGCTTTCTCACCTGCTCGCGGTCGAGCAGCTCGGCGTCGGCGCCGTGCAGACGCATCGCATTGCCGCGCCGAACGAAGGCATCGCGCTGAGGATCGGAGTGAAAGACGTTGAGCACGCCACGCTGGCTGACCATGGCGTTGTAGTTGATGTCCTGCTCCAAGCCCTCCCAGAGCTTCATCGACCATTCGTAGAAGGGCTCGTTGCCGGGAAGCAGATAGTTGGAGCGGACGATGGTGGTGTTGCGGCCGACATTGCCGGAGCCGATATAGGATTTCTCGATCACCGCCACGTTGGTGATGCCGTGCTGCTTGGCGAGATAATGCGCCGTAGCGAGCCCATGGCCGCCGCCGCCGACGATCACCACGTCGTATTGGGGCTTAGGCTCAGGCTCGCGCCAGACCGGCTTCCAGTTCCGGTTGCCGGTCAAAGCGTTGGTCAGAAGGCTGCCAAGCGAGTAGCGCATGGTCCGAGTTTCTAGCGGCTTCCCGCGTCAGGATTGACATTTTGCGTCGCTTGTTTGACCGTTTCCGCCATGAGCGAAAATCTCAGGACGGTTGGCTTTCTTTTGGTGCCGGGCTTCGCGCTAATGTCCTACACCGCGGCCATCGAGCCCTTGCGCGCGGCCAACCTGCTCTCGGGACAGACGCTCTATCGCTGGTGGCATGCGGCCCCTTCGGGCGAGCCCGTCACCGCCTCGAACGGCGTCGCGATTATTCCCGACTGCGGAACGCGCAGCGAGCGGCCCGCCGACATGCTGTTTGTCTGCGCGGGCGGAAACCCAGCAACGTTCAACGACAAGACGAGCTTCGCCTGGCTAAGACGACTTGCACGAAAGGGTACGATCCTCGGCGGCATCTCAGGCGGGCCTTACATCCTGGCGCTGGCGGGGCTGCTCGACGACCGCCGCGCAACACTGCATTGGGAGCACATGCCAGCCTTTCGTGAGGCCTTTCCCGACGTCACCGTGGTGCCGTCGCTGTTCGAGATCGACGGCAACCGAATCACCTGCTCTGGCGGCATCTCGGCGCTCGACATGATGGTGGCGCTGATCGAACGCGATCACGGCCGGCAGCTTGCGGCCGCCGTCGGCGATTGGTTTCTGCACACGCACATCCGGGAGGGCTACGGCCCGCAGCGGCTGGACTTGCGCTACCGGCTCGGCGTCGCCGATGAGAAGTTGCTGCGCGTGCTGGGCGTCATGGAGATGAATCTCGAGCAGCCCTTGCCGCGCGTCGAGCTGGCAGAGCAGGCGGGCATCTCGCTAAGACAGCTGGAGCGGCTATTCCATGCCCATGTGGGCCACGGTATCCACCAGCATTACCGCTGGCTCCGGCTCGAACGCGCGCGCCAGCTCTTGCGCGAGACGTCGCTTCCCGTTCTCGATGTGGCGCTTGCCACCGGCTTTTCCTCGGCGAGCCAGTTTTCCCGCGCTTACGGCCAGACTTTCGGCGAACCACCGAGCCGCACAAGGGGTAACGCGTAAATGGTCGCGCGCCTGAAAACTTTGGTGCTAGGTTTGTTGCAATCCCGCGAACTGCTCGCAATGAGATGTCGGGATCGGGAGGGCTGATGGCCTCACGGCTGACTTCAAAGGAGCTTCGGGCGCGCGCTCTTTCGCGGGAGAAGACGGCAGCGGTGCGTCCCAAGCCGGGCAAGGCGGCCGCCGAAACGCCGCCGGAAGCCGAATACGCCACCGGCTCAAACGCTCCCACCACCGGCGAGCTGAATCTTGAAGTCTCCATCGGCCGCCGGGTGCGGCTGCTTCGCCAGCGTTTGCAGCTCACGGCCACGGATCTCGCGGCGCAAGCGGGACTATCGCCTGGCATGCTCTCAAAGATCGAGAACGGCGGCACCTCGCCATCGCTCTCCACCTTGCGGGCGCTGGCCCGCGCCCTCAATGTGCCGATGACCAGCTTCTTCGCCGATTTCGAGGACCGGCGGGACTGCTCCTATGTGCGGGCGGGCCAAGGCGTGCTGATCGAGCGGCGCGGCACCAAGGCTGGGCACCATTACGAGCTCCTGGGACATACGCTGTCGGGCGACATCGTGGTCGAGCCCTATTTCATCACCTTGAGCGAGGATGCGAACCCCTACACGCAGTTCCAGCATGACGGCATGGAGTTCATCTACATGCTCTCGGGCCAGGTGATCTACCGCCACGCCGACAAGCTCTACCCCATGGGGCCTGGGGATGCGCTGTTCTTCGACGCCGCAGCGCCGCACGGCCCGGAAGAGCTTGTCGAGCGGCCCATGACCTACCTGTCGATCATCATCTATCCGCGCTCCTAGATCTTTTTGCGCGCTCCTCTGGACTTTCCCCAAAGGAAACTTTATTTCATGTGGGTTGACGAACCCAAGCGCGCCGTAGCATGGTGAACGGCGCTTAACCTGGAGCTTTTCTTCGCATGTGTGGCATTGTCGGACTGTTTCTCAAGGATCCCGCCCTCGAGCCCGAATTGGGCCGCCTGACGGCAGGCATGCTGGCAACCATGTCGGACCGCGGGCCCGATAGCGCCGGTTTCGCCGTCTATGGCGCCGGCGAGGCCGGGCAGATCAAGCTGACCTTACGCGGCCCCTCGGCCTCGTCGATCGAGGGCACGGCGGCCGAGGTCGAGAGCGCCTTCCCGGGCGCGCACGCCACCTTGCACGATACCCATGCGGTGGTGGCAGTGCCCGACCAAGACGTTGCGCGGCTGGAAGAGTGGCTCGCGCGCGAGCGCCCGGACACCGAGATCGTCGGCCGGGGACACCGCATGGAAATCTTCAAGGAAGTCGGTCTGCCGGAAAAGGTGGCGGAACGGTTCGGGCTTTCCGGAATGCGCGGAACCCATGCGATCGGCCACACGCGCATGGCCACGGAATCCGCGGTGACCACGGACGGCGCCCATCCCTACTCTACCGGCCAGGACCAGTGCCTGGTGCATAACGGCTCGCTGTCGAACCACAACAATCTGCGCCGTTCGCTGCGCCGCGAGGGGCTCGAATTCGAGACCGAGAACGATACGGAGGTAGCCGCCGGCTATCTCAGCTGGCGCATGCGCGAAGGGCTTTCGCTCGGCGATGCGCTGAAAGTGAGCCTGGACGATCTCGACGGCTTCTACACCTTCGTGGTCGGCACCGAGAACGGCTTCGGGGTGCTGCGCGACGGCATCGCGTGCAAGCCGGCCGTCATGGCCGAGACCGATCAATATGTGGCCTTCGGCTCCGAATATCGGGTGCTCGCCAATCTGCCGGGCATCGAGAACGCGCGCGTCTGGGAGCCCGAGCCTGCCACCGTCTACTTTTGGGAACGCTAGACATGCCGGATATCGACCTTAGCGTCACGCCATTGAGAGAACTCAACGCGGCGCTGCACCAACTTACGCCCGAGACCAACGAGCGGCATTGGGTCATCGAGCATCCAGCCGGGGGGCACGCCATCGCGGCGGGGCTCAACGTGCCGGTCACTGTCGAGATCAACGGGTCCGTCGGCTATTACTGCGCGGGCATGAACAAACTTGCGACTGTGCTCGTACATGGCAGCGCCGGCGTCGGCGTGGCGGAGAACATGATGAGCGGCTTCGTGCATGTCTCGGGCGATGCCAGCCAAGCGGCGGGCGCTACCGGGCGCGGGGGTCTGCTTCGCATCGACGGCAATGCCTCGTCGCGCTGCGGCATCTCCATGAAAGGCATCGATATCGTGGTGAAGGGGTCGGTGGGCCATATGAGCGCGTTCATGGCGCAGACCGGCAACCTCGTTGTGCTTGGCGACGCCGGCGACTCGCTCGGCGATTCCATCTACGAGGCACGCCTCTTCGTGCGTGGCTCGGTCAAGAGTCTCGGCGCCGACTGCATCGAGAAGGAGATGCGTGACGAGCATAAGGCCGCCGTGCATGACGTGCTCACCCAGGCGGGCCTCGACGGCGGGGTCGATCCATCCGAATTCAAGCGTTACGGCTCCGCCCGTACGCTCTACACTTTCAACGTCGATCACGCAGGAGAGTATTGATGGACGCGACGCCGAGGACGACGCCACGCAAGTCTGCGACGTTCGACGATTATAGCCTGTCGGAAATCCGCCGCGCCGCAGCCAGCGGCATCTACGATATCCGCGGCGGGGGAGCGAAGCGCAAGGTCCCGCACTTCGACGATCTTCTGTTTCTCGGCGCCTCCATGAGCCGTTATCCGCTCGAAGGCTATCGCGAAAAATGCGCCACTGATGTGTGGCTCGGTACGCGCTTCGCCCAGAAGCCGATACATTTGAAGATTCCGATCACCATCGCCGGTATGAGCTTCGGCTCGCTGTCGGCGCAAGCCAAGGAGGCTTTGGGCCGCGGCGCGAGTCAGATGGGCACCTCGACCACCACGGGCGACGGTGGCATGACCGAAGAGGAACGAGGCCACTCCACCATCCTCGTCTATCAGCTGCTCCCCTCGCGCTACGGCATGAACCCCGACGATCTGCGCCGCGCCGACGCCATCGAAATCGTCATCGGCCAGGGCGCCAAGCCCGGCGGCGGCGGCATGCTGTTGGGGCAGAAGATCTCCGACCGGGTGGCCGAAATGCGCACGCTGCCCAAGGGCATCGACCAGCGCTCGGCCTGCCGCCATCCGGATTGGACCGGGCCGGACGATCTCGAGATCAAGATCCAAGAGCTGCGCGAGATCACCGACTGGCAGAAGCCCATCTACATCAAGGTCGGCGCCTCGCGGCCCTATTACGACACGGCGCTCGCCATCAAGTCCGGCGCCGACGTGGTTGTGCTGGACGGCATGCAAGGCGGCACGGCGGCGACCCAAGAAGTGTTCATCGAGCATGTGGGACTGCCGATCCTGGGCGCCATTCGTCCGGCGGTGCAGGCGCTGCAAGACCTCGGCATGCATCGCAAGGTGCAGCTCATCGTCTCCGGCGGCATCCGCAACGGCGCCGACGCAGCCAAGGCTCTGGCGCTGGGTGCCGACGCGGTGTCGATCGGCACCGCGGCGCTGGTCGCCATCGGCGACAACGATCCGGCGCTCGAGGAGCACTATCAAAAGCTCGGCACCACGGCCGGCGCCTATGACGACTGGCACGAGGGCCAGGATCCCGCGGGCATCAACACGCAGGACCCGACGCTTTCGGCACGGCTCGATCCGCAGCTCGCCGGACGCCGCCTCGCCAACTATCTCGCCGTCATGACGCTCGAGGCACAGACCATCGCGCGCGCCTGCGGCAAGAGCCACGTCCATAATCTGGAGCCGGAGGATCTCGTCGCGCTGACGGTCGAGGCCGCGGCGATGGCGAAAGTGCCGCTGGCCGGCACCGAATGGATTCCAGGATCGAAAACATATGAGTAAGGCGCGCAGGAAGCACGCCTAAGAGCAAAAGCAAAGGGGAGTAGCATGGCGGTTGATCTTGCAGTAGAGGCCCGCGAACGCGGGATCAAATATTTCCTGATTTCTTTTGTCGACCTGTTCGGCACGCTCAGGGCCAAGCTGGCACCGGCCAGCGCTATCACCGGCATGTCCAAGGATGGTGCGGGCTTCGCAGGCTTCGCCAGCTGGCTCGACATGACGCCGGCCCATCCCGACATTCTCGCCATCCCCGATCCCGATAGCCTGATCCAGATTCCATGGAAGCCGGAAGTTGGCTGGCTCGCCGCCGATCTTTATATGAACGGCAAGGAAGTGGACCAGGCGCCGCGCAACGCCTTGAGGAGGATTCTCAAGAAGGCCAAGGACGCGGGCTATACGGTAAAGACCGGCGTGGAGTGCGAGTACTTTCTCGTGAGCCCCGACGGCGAGGCGCTCAGCGACCCGTCGGATATCCAGGCAAAGCCCTGCTACGATCAGTCGGCGCTGATGCGCCGCTACGACGTGATCAGCGAGGTCTGCGACTCCATGCTCCAACTCGGCTGGGGCCCGTATCAGAACGACCACGAGGACGCCAACGGCCAGTTCGAAATGAACTGGGATTTCGACGACGCGCTGAAGACCGCAGATCGCATGACCTTCTTCAAGTACATGATGAAGTCGATCGCGGAGAAGCACGGCTTGCGCGCCACGTTCATGCCCAAGCCCTTCGCCCACCTCACCGGCAACGGCTGCCACGTGCATGTGTCCTTATGGAAGGGCGATGAGAATGCCTTCGAGGACGACAATGACCCGCTCGGCCTTTCGAAGGTGGCCTATCACTTCATCGGCGGCCTGATCGATGGCGCGGACGAGATCTGCTCGATTACCAATCCGACGGTGAACTCCTATAAGCGCATCAACGCGCCGGTGACGACGTCGGGAGCCACCTGGTCGCCCAACACGGTGACCTTCGCCGGCAACAACCGCACCCATATGATCCGGGTCCCGGGTGGCGGCCGGTTCGAATTCCGCCTTCCCGATGGTGCGACCAATCCGTACCTCCTGCCGGCCGCGATGCTCGCCGCTGGGCTCGACGGCATGGCCAAGAAGACCGATCCCGGCAAGCCGCTCGACATCGACATGTACGCGGAAGGCCACAAGGCCCCGGCTGGCGTGAAGAAGCTGCCGCTCAACCTGCTGGATGCGCTGCGGCTCACCGACAAGTCCGCGCTCTTGCGGGACGCCCTCGGGGACGAGCTCGTCGACTCCTACGTCAAGCTCAAGACGAAGGACTGGAACGAGTTCTCGCGGCAGCTCACGCCTTGGGAGCGGGCCACGACTCTCGACTGCTAATGGCGGCGGCCCACGGACTTCGTATTCGCGATCCGAGACCCGGCGACGAGGCGGCATGGCGCCGCCTCTGGTCCGGCTATCTCACCTTCTACAAAGTGGACGTGCCCGAGGCGGTAACGGCGGAAACGTGGTCGCGCGTCCTCGATCCCGCCGTTCCCATGCTCTGCAGACTTGCCGAGCAGGAGCGGACGATTGTCGGCTTCACAGTCTCGACGCTGCATCCTTCGACCTGGACGAGCGACCTGAACTGCTATCTGGAGGATCTCTTCGTCGATCCGGACGCCCGCGGCCATGGGGTGGGACGCGCGCTGATCGACGATCTCCCGACCCTCGCCCGCAAAAAGCGGTGGTCGCGGCTCTATTGGCACACGAACGCTGGCAATGAGACCGCACGCCGGCTCTACGACACCTACACGCAAGCGGACGACTTCGTTCGCTACCGGATCACATTCGACTAAGCACAAAAAAAGGGGCGCCAGCCCAAGGCCGGCGCCCCACATGTCACGCGTTCGCGTCAGGCCGGCCTAAATCGGATGATCGTCGAGCGCCCTCTCGATGGACTCTTTGTTGCCGTAGAGCCGGACATCCTCGGCATACTCCACCTTCTCATCGCGGAGCTGGATGATGTGCCAGAGGATCCATAGAGCCACGCCAACGATCACCATGATCAGTTCGTAGCCCTGCCAGGGATAAACCGCCCCGGTGTCGGCAAGATCGACTGCCCAAGTGCTACCCATTTCAGTTCTCCTTTATCTCTCTTGCCATGCCTCAGACGAGCGCCTTCTCGGCGTCGCGAACGTCTCGGCGTGCTTGCTCTTCCTCATGGAGCGTCTTGAAGTCCAGGCCCATGAGTTCGACCTCCCGCGGCACCCGCAGAAGCCCGCCTGCGTCGAGCAGCTTGGACACGATCCAAGCCGGGACGAAGCCGAGGACGAAGAACATGATGACCGCGCCGATGGTGTTCCCGAGCGGATTCACCGCGGCGTAGCCCTCATACGGCGAGGACGGATAGCCCCACAGGACAAAGCCAGCGATCACCAGACCGATGAAGCCGGCATAGCCATGAACGGCCACGGCTCCGACAGCGTCGTCGATCTTGAAGGTGCGCTCGACCCAGTAGTGCAGCTTGTAGGCGCACCAAGTGCCGATGCCGGCAATAACCATGGCCTGGATCGGGTGGTAGAGGTCATTACCGGCTGAAGCGGTAATGATACCGGCAAGGCCGCCCGAATAGGTCCAGAAGGAATCGCCCTTGGAGACCAGGTAACCGACCAAGAGGCCTCCCGACAGCGACATCAGGAAATTGACCGTGATGGCGCCAAGTGTGGTCGGCGTCAGATAGATGGTCGTTGCCGTCCAGGTCTCGCCGGTGATCTGACCGCCAATACCCTCCGGAGAGATGATTGGCACGTTGCAGGCGGCGTAGAAGCCCCAGAAGCCGGTGTAAATCAAGAACAGACCGATCGTGACCAGCCAGGGATTATGCGCAACGAACACGCGCGGCGTGCCGTCCGCGGCGAAGCGGCCGAGACGCGGGCCGAGCACCACGAGAACGCCGAGGGCGGTGCCGCCGGCAATCCCATGGATGACGCCGGAGGCATAGGCGTCGTGATAGCCGAGAAGCTTCACCATCCAGCCTTCGGGATGCCAGCCCCAAGCCGCATCGATGATCCAGGTCACCGAGCCGATCATCACGGCGATGATCCAGAACGCACCCGACCTGATGCGCTCGATGACCGCGCCCGAAACGATCGACGCCGCCGTCCACGAGAACAGCAGGAAGGCCGCCCAGAACACGCCGGTGATGCGGTCGCCGAGATTGGTGGCCATGGTCTCGGATGTAGGCAGGTTCGCTGCCCCCGCCTCGAGATTGAGCCCGCCGGTGATGAACGGTCCGTTGGGGAACGCCCAATAAATCCACCAGCCGAAGAAGAAGAACGTGATGGTGACCAACGGGATCAGCATCGTGTTCTTCAATAGGGTGTGCATGTGGTTCCGCCGCCGGCTGGCGCCGACTTCGTACATGCAAAAGCCAACATGGATCAAAAACATGATAACGACCGTCACCCAGTAATAGAACTCGGTGAAGACGGTCGTGAGAGCGTCTAAGTTATTGCCCATTGATGTAACCCCCCTAGGTTCACGCCTTGGATTGATTTTTTGTCCCAAGGTCACGATGGATGTTTCAACTACGTCGTCGATTCTCCTCTTGTCTCGCCAGGTGCCTGAAACGGCCCGCTGCCACGGTTAAAAGCCCTACAGAGCGTCCTCATCTTACATTGATGCTAGGGGGCACCCCAAACGCCGTCAACCAAGATGAAATTGACTTTCCTTAAATGAAACGCAATTGAACCCAGGTCTCTAAGCCACTTTCATGGCGCTAAATCAATCGGTTAATGGCCGTGCGAGCAAACTCTGCGTGAGTTTGGAGACCCGTATTTTTTTGACCTGAAGGCGGAAAAGCAACGATTTCTGGAGCCAAAGAGGGCCAGAAAACTCGACCAGACAGAGAAAGAAACCAAGCTTTTCAACCGGCTTTCGAAAAAGCGTGAGCCAAGCCCTTGCCCTAATACGACCTGCGGATTGACGCGAAGCGCCGGGGGAGGCAGTGAGGCCCGATGGGCAAGACGAAAACCAAGGATTCGCGGCAGCCGTTTCTAATCTGGCAATGCCAGATTCGCCAGATTGCCATGCGGGAGGATGATGGACGTCCCTCCCCGGGCATGTGCCCCCGGGTGTTGGATGAGTCGGGTGCGGAGCTTTCGCCGGCTTTGACCGTGCTGCTGGTGCCAAAAGCACCCGAGGAGAGTACGGCCTTCTTCCGGTTCCAGGTGATGAAGTCGGCCGACCCGCGCGAAACCTACGAGAAGGCGCTGCGCCATCTCCAGGCGGACTATTTCCAAGAGCCGAAGTCTTTCAGCGACCGCCTGCTCGCAATCTTGCCCGCGGATGCTCCGCTTGCCGACGCGCTTGTTTCAGGCAAGCGCTGCGTGCTCGACTTCGCGCAACGGCGCTATGCTTTCCGTCTGTCCTGCAAGGTGAAGGCTCTCGATGTGGGCGATGCGGACCGCGAGGCCGCGATCTGGCATAATCGGGTCTTCAATCCAGCGCTGCCCGACACGGTGCAAGTGCTTGCCTTCAAGCCGGATTGGAAAACGGCCGAGATCAAGAACTGATCCCGGCCGTCTGCCCAGCTTGCGAAGAGTCACTTCGCTTCGGTGAAGCTTAGGTCCGCCCCCGCGTTTTCGCGGGACGCGAAGCCGTCCAGGTTTGTCCGGACGCTTGTTTTGTTCAGTCTTGGTCTGCGCAACCGCCTAGAACTTCGTGTAACCCTCCTAGAACTTCGCTTAGCCTTTTAGAACTTGCGATAGGCCTTGTTCAGCTCAATGAGCGGATGCCTTGGCGAAGTCTGAAACCGGATCAGTAGCTCGCGCGCCAGCATGTCGCGATCCTGCTGGTTGTCGGGTAGCTTCATCGACTTGGGGATGCGCACCCAACCGTTGATGTTGCGGTCGAAGATGGCGGGTTGCCCCGCCTCGTAGCCCATGTGGACGTCCTCCAGCCAGTTGAGGTCGTCCCAGCCCATGAACTCCATGTAGTCCTTGAGGAAGGGCGTGAGCTTGCCATAGTCGGGCAGCAGATTGACGTCGTAGCGGTAGCCGATGTGCTGGCCGATCACCTTCTCGCGGTCGGTGTCGAGGCCCGCGGCATCCTTCAGGTACTTATCGACGTCGCCGCCTTTGGCAGCCGCGTTATCGACTTTGCCGTTCTTGTCGCTCTTAGCCATAATTTACCTCAACCCAGCTTGTGGTAGTTCTCGACACCGACGGTCATATCGGTGCCGGCGAGCGGCACTTGTGCCATCGCCGAAGCTTCCATGGTGAGCGCGGCGAGATCCTCCGGTTCCAGGCTATGGATGTTGGTCTTGCCGCAGGCGCGCGCCAACATCTGCGCTTCCAACGTGAGCGTGTGCAGGAAGTTGTAGACGCGCTCTGCTGCCTCGTCGGGATCGAGCCGCTTTCGAAGCTCCGGGTCTTGCGTGGCGACGCCGACCGGGCAGCGGCCCGTGTGGCAGTGATAGCAACTGCCGGCGGGAACGCCCATCTCCGCCTCGAAGTCGGACTCCGGAATTTCCTTATTGCAGTTGAGCGCCATCATCACCGAGTGGCCGATGGCGATGGCGTCGGCGCCGAGCGCCAGCGCCTTGGCCACGTCGCCGCCGTTGCGGATACCGCCGGCATAGACGAGGCTGATCTGGCCGCGCAGGCCGAGCTCGTCGATGGCGCGGCGCGCCTGACGAATGGCGGCAATACCGGGGACCCCGGTATCCTCCGTGGCGATATGGGGGCCAGCGCCGGTGCCGCCCTCCATGCCGTCAATGTAGATCGAATCGGGCCCGCACTTCGCCGCCATGCGCACATCGTCATAGACACGCGCGGCGCCGAGCTTCAACTGGATCGGAATCTCCCAGTTGGTCGCCTCGCGGATTTCCTCGATCTTGAGCGCCAGATCGTCGGGGCCGAGCCAGTCCGGGTGACGCGCCGGCGAGCGCTGGTCGATGCCGGCAGGAAGCGAGCGCATCTCGGCCACCTGGTCGGTGACCTTCTGGCCCATCAAATGACCGCCCAAGCCCACCTTGCAGCCTTGGCCGATGAAGAACTCGCAAGCGTCCGCGAGCCGCAAATGATGCGGATTGAAGCCGTAGCGCGATTGGATGCACTGATAGAGCCATTTCGACGAATAGCGCCGCTCGTCGGGGATCATGCCGCCCTCGCCCGAGCAGGTGGCGGAGCCCGCCATGGTGGCGCCGCGGGCGAGCGCGATCTTCGCCTCGTAGGACAGCGCGCCAAAGCTCATGCCGGTGACATAGACCGGGATGTCGAGATCGAGCGGGCGCTTCGCTTTAGGGCCGATCACCGTCTTGGTATCGCATTTCTCGCGATAGCCCTCGATGACGAAGCGGGTCAGCGTGCCCGGGAGGAATGTGAGATCGTCCCAATGGGGAATCTTCTTGAACAGGGAGAAGCCGCGCATGCGGTAGCGCCCGAGTTCGGACTTCACATGGATGTCGTTGATGACCTCCGGGGTGAAGATCCGGCTCTTGCCGAGAATGAAGCGGCTTTGCTCGGCCGGTTCCCGCGCGCCGTTTCCCTTTTGCTTCTTGCTCTTTGCCATTGCCCAGCCTTTCCCCTACAGCACCATCTTTTTCTCAGTGGGCTCTAGATTGTCGTAGTTCCACAATTGCTTGCCGGCGACGATCTTGCGGAAGGAGGTAATGCCGCCCTTCGGCATGATGTCGTACCGGGTCAGCTTCTGGTTCAGCCATTCCTTGTCGAGGTCGGTCAGTTCGCCCCACACCGCGTCGACACCGAGGCTTTGCGGCTCGCCGCCCAGGTAGATGACGCCGTCATACATGGAGTCGCCGAGGTTCTTTCCCGCATTGCCGCAGATAACCATGCGGCCGCGCTGCATCATGAAGCCGGTGAAGGCGCCGGTGTTGCCGCCGACGATGATATTTCCGCCCTTCATGTCGATGCCCGTGCGCGAGCCGACGTCGCCCTTGCAGACGAGATCGCCGCCGCGGATGGCCGCGCCGAACTGCGACCCGGCATTCTTCTCGATGAGCACCGTGCCGCTCATCATGTTCTCGGCGCAGGACCAGCCCACGCGTCCGGAAATGCGGACATTCGGGCCATCGAGCAGGCCGAGGCCGAAATAGCCGAGCGAGCCTTCGACGATGAGGTTGAGGCGGTTCAGAATGCCGACGGCGAGCGAGTGCTTGGCGCCAGGGTTCTTGAGCACGATGGTGCCGTAACCGTCGATCATCATCTCGCGGATGCGGAGATTGACCTGCTTCGCGTCCATGTTGGAAGCGTCTATCTCGCCGCGCTTGTTGAAGTCGACATCGAAAGTGTCGGGAAGCCCGAAGCCGTGATGCTGCTCGCTCAGATCGATGTCGAAGAACTGCTGCTGGGTGCGGCCGGTAAGCTGCTCCGTGTGCATGCCCATCTCATGGGACTTGAGCTCCTGCTTGGAGGGAGCCGATCGCGTCAGCGCTGCCATACCCGCACCTCCTCATCGTAAGGATCCGACGTGTCGATCTCGCGTGGGACGATGGCGCGGATCGCCACCTCCTCGGAAGCGAGCGCGACGATGTCGTCGCTTTCGTAGAGAACCATGGGCTTGGCGGCCATGGTGTCCTTGGCGAGGCCAAGCTCCTTATCGGTGGCGACGAGATAGGTGAAGACGCCGTCGATCTCGCTGATGGAGGCCTTCAGCGAATCTTCCAGCGTCGCGCCCTGTTCCAGATTGTTGGCGGTGTAGACCGCGAGCAGCTCGGAATCGCAGTTCGACATGAAGCGGTGGCCGAGACGCTCCATCTCGCGGCGCATGATCCAGTAATTGGTGATCTGGCCGTTATGGACGACGGAGATGTCGTTGTACGGATAGGCCCAGTAGGGATGCGCGGAACGGATATCGACATCGGACTCCGTCGCCATGCGCGTGTGGCCGATGCCATGGGTGCCTTGGAATGTCCCAAGACCGTATTGTCCGGAGACCTGGGTCGCGTCGCCGAGATCCTTGATCAGCTCGAGCGCATGGCCGAAGGACAGGACCTCGGCGCCCTCGATCTGCTCGATATCCGTGGCGAGTTGCTTGGTGTCGCCGGAATAGCGCAGGCGATAGCGGAACGCATAGGGTCTGGGCTGCTCCACTTCCAGGGCCTCGACGCCGAGTTCCGACAACCTGTTGTCGACCAGACCCTGGCGCTCGCGAATCTTGTCGCGAATCTTGTGATCCGTCTTCAGGTCGTCGGCTTCCGCAAGCTTCAAGCGCATGACGTACTCTTCGGGCTTGGTGACGCCGTAAACGGCGAACCCGGTCGAGTCGGGGCCGCGGTGCTTCAGGCTCTGGAGCATCGCCGTCATTTCCTGGCCAACGCCCACGGCCTGCCCGCGATGAATCACTCCGGCAATCCCGCACATTATTTTTATTCCTCCTCGTTTCGTCCGCCGGCGCCCGGTTGAGCGCGGCTGACTGCCCGCCTACGGCAGGCAGTCGAGATAAGTCTCGACATCCCATTCGGTGACGGTGTGATTGAAGCGCTCCCACTCGTCCCGTTTGTACTGGTCATAGAGGCGATACATCTCGCCCGGCATGCCGCGCTGCACGACCTTGTCGGCGGCCAAGGCATCTAGAGCCTCGCCGAGCGTCATCGGCAGCTTCTTGACCTGCTTGCCGGCCTCGATCGCCTCGTAAATGTTGCGCTCTTCCGGTTTGCCCGGCTCGAGATTGTTGTCGATGCCGTCGTCGGCGGCCGCAAGGATCGTCGAGCCCATCAGATAGGGATTCACCATCGAATCCACTGAGCGGTACTCGAACCTCCCTGGCGCGGAGACGCGCAAGCCCGTCGTGCGGTTCTGGAAGCCCCAGTCGGCGAAGATCGGCGCCCAGAACCCCGTGTCCCAAAGCCGGCGATAGGAGTTCACCGTCGACGAGCCGACCGCGGTCAACGCGCGCAAGTGGTGCACAATGCCGCCGATCGCCGCCAAGCCCGCTTTGCCGGGCATCTGCAAATCGTCGCCGTCGGGCATGAAGGTGTTCTCACCCCCCGAGACATACATGTAGTTGTGCGGCAGGCCCGGCAAATCATTGGCGTCGTTGCCAGTCGGGCGAAGCTTGTCCTCACCGCCACGCCACAGCGACATGTTGTGGTGACAGCCATTGGCGGACACGCCCATGAAGGGCTTCGACATGAAACAGGCGATGATGCCGAACTCGCGCGCAACTTGCGCGCAAATCTGGCGGTAGGTCGTCAGCCGGTCGGCATTGCGCAGGACGTCGTCGAACATCCAGTTCAGCTCAAGCTGACCGGGCGCGTCCTCATGGTCGCCCTGGATCATGTCGAGGCCCATCTTCCGGGCATACTCCATCACCTTCATGTAGACCGGGCGCAGGCTCTCGAACTGGTCGATGTGGTAGCAATACGGATTGGAGTAGCCGCCGTTCGGCTTGCCGTTCTCATCCTTCTTCAGCCACATCATCTCCGGCTCGGTGCCCATGCGTAGCTGCAGACCGTCGTGCTTTGTTTGGAACTCCTGGTGGAGGCGGCGAAGATTGCCGCGGCAGTCCGCGGTGAGGAACCCGCCCGGGTTCTCCTTCTCCTCGCGGTTGCGGAACAGCGTGCAGTACATGCGCGCGATGCGCTTGTCCCAGGGAAGCTGCATGAAGGTCTCGGGATCGGGAATGCCGACAAGCTCGGCGGCCTCCGGACCGTAGCCGAGATAGTCTCCATGGCGGTCGAGGAAGAGGTTAACGGTGGCGCCATAAACGAGCTGGAAGCCCTTCTTCGCTACACTCTCCCAATGGTCGGCCGGAATGCCCTTGCCCATGATGCGGCCCGTGACCGAGACGAACTGCAAATAGAGATATTCGATGCCGAGCTCGTCGATCTTGCGGCGAACTTCCTTCACAAGCTCTTGGCGTTCCGGATCATCTACGTAGCGTGCGATATCCATCGGCACTCTCCCCTTCCCTCAACTCCACGGAAATGGACTATTGGAGGTCGGATGCAGTTCGCCTTTGGCGAAGCGTTCGAAACGAAACGGCTCCAGCAACCTGCTCTTCTCTCCCATCAACTCCTGCGCCACGAGTTTACCAACGCCGATCATCTTATAGCCATGGTTGGAATCGGCGATGATGTAGACGTTCTCGCGGAAGGTATCGAAGACGGGGAAGTTGTCGGGTGTGAAACAACCGAGCCCACCTGATTTTTCCTTGTGCTTATAGGCCGAGATCTTCCCTTCGAATCTCTTCTGGCAATGGGCCAGCATCGAGCACCACATGTGAATGAAATTGTCGCCGACGATGAAGTCCGGCGAGTCCGGACCATAAGGATCGATGGCGATCTGGTCGGGATCCTGCTCAACCTTGTAAGGCGAGGCGCCGCCCTGGATGCCGCCGAAATTGAAGTCAGGCTTGTAATAGAGGCCCCACAGCTGATCGGTGATCACGGAACCGTCTACGTCCGAATAAAGCGGCGCGTCCGTATCGACATGGATGACGGGCGGCATGCGGCCGTCATTGGTCTTATGCATGTCGGGATCGACGCCGAGCGTGCCTTCCTCAAGACACCAGAATTTCCACATGGGCACGTCGTCATGCATCGCGCCGTCGGCGCCCTTGACGGAGATGGCCTTCGGTAGATCAAGCATCTCCCAAAACTTCAGGACCCAGGGGCCGGCGCCCACCACTACGGTCTCGCAAGGGATGGTGCCCTTGTTGGTGATGACGCCGGTGACGGAGCCGGAGTTCGAACCGTACTCGAAGCCCTTGACCTCGACGCCGGTGGCGATCCGCACGCCTTCGGCTTCGGCTTTGCCGGCCAAGCCATAAAGAGACGCGGTGTTGTTGGCATAGCCACCCCGCTTCTCATGCAGGACCGAGGTGATCCCCTTGGCCTGCCAATCGTCGAACAGGCCCATCATATATTTCTGGCAGTCGCCCGTGCCCTCGATGAACTCGGACTCGTAGCCGATCAGCTTTTGCTGCTCGTAGATGGTGCCGACCTGCTCATGCATCACCTCGGCGCTGATCTGCATGTAGCCGACCGGGTGATAGCTGTAGGCCTTGGGGTCGCTTTCCCACACCTCGACGGAATGGGCCATCAGCTCGCGCATGGCCGGCTGATAGTAATTGTTGCGGACCACGCCGCAGGCAATCCCCGACGCGCCGGCGCCGATCCCCGCCTTGTCGATGACGAGAACGTCCGCACCGGTGCCGCGACCGGTCGCTTTCAGCTGCTGTGCGAGATGATAGGCGGTGCTCAGGCCGTGAATGCCGGCGCCGATGATGACGTATTTGGCGGCCGAGAGGGTCATAGCAGACCAGCTCCCTTCAAGGAATTGGTCTCAAATTGGTCCTCTATAGACCTCAGTCTCACGTCGAACGACATTGCGATGCCCAGCGCTTTGCCACTTAACTGCGACTATTACTGCATAGTGAGAGCCCGATTGCAAACCAATTAACACTTTACGAGCCCAAAGTGGTCCGTTATAGTCGCGCTGGGAAAGGAGACTCCATCGTGAACGATCAGCCCATGAGGGAGGCGGCCGCCGTTCTTGCGCGCCTGTCGAAACCAATCTCGGGCGTGAGCGCCATCTCCGCCTATCTGCAGCGCGCGATCGAGACAGGGGCCTATTCCGAAGGCGAGAAGCTGCCGCCAGAACGGCAACTTGCCGAGACATTCAAGGCGGCGCGCTCGACGGTGCGCCGTGCACTGGACAGGCTCGAGAAGGAAGGGTTGGTGTCGCGCCGTCTAGGCAGCGGCACATTTGTCGGCGGCCCTGTCTCCGCAGGCAAACGCACCGCCCACCTCATCGACGAGGTGAGTCCATTGCAGCTCATCGAGGCGCGTCTCGCAGTGGAGCCTTTCACCACGCGGCTTGCGGTGTTGCACGCCACGCGGCGCACGCTCGATGAGATGGACCAGGTGCTGGCGCACGCGGAAGCGACACGGGACAAAGACGAATTTTCCAAGTGGGATGGCGAGTTTCATCTCCTGCTTGCGCGCGCCTCCGCCAATCCGCTTCTGATCAACGTCTATCGGCAGATCAATCATGTGCGGCTCCACGCGCAGTGGGACGCGATGAAGGAAAAGGTCCTGACGCCGGGGGTGATCGCCGATTACAGCCGGCAGCATCGCAGCATCCTCCAGGCAATCCATGTGCGCGACGCACAGTTGGCGCAGACGCTGATGGCCGATCATCTGGAGAAGGCGCGGGATGATCTGATGAAGGCGGCGAGCCCTTAAGGCGCCTCACGCCCGAGACATTCGCCCGTGACTTTGATCGCCCGGAAAAAAATATTTCTCAACACGCAAGTACGTGGTCTAGCATGGTCTGCCGTGTGCAACACCAGTTCCCGGGGGCGTATCAATGCTGACACCGGCCAAGGACCTCAACTCACTTCGCGAGCAGCTCGGCGCCGAGGGCGTGGAGTTTTTGATGGCGAGCTTCTCCGACATGCACGGCGTGTCGAAGACCAAGATGGTGCCGCTCGCGCATCTCGAACACATGATGGCCGGTTCGGAGCTCTACACAGGTGCTGCGCTTGACGGCGTTCCCCAGGATGTGAGCGACGAGGAGGTCTCGGCGCGGCCCGATCCCGCCTCGTGCATCGTGCTGCCCTGGCAGAAAAACGTCGCCTGGTTTGCGAGCAATCTATGGTGCGAGGGGAAGCCCTTCGAGGCCTGTAGCCGCAACATCCTGGCGCGCGCCACGCGTAAGGCCGCCGATCTCGGCTATGTGATGAATCTCGGGTTGGAAGCCGAGTTCTATGTGCTCAGGGACAGCGAGGCCGGCGCGGTGCCCGTCTCGGAGCGCGATACGCTCGAAAAGCCCTGCTATGACGGCTATGGCGCGCTGGACAACCTGCACTGGCTGTCGGAACTGGTGGATGCCATGGAGGCGCTGGGTTGGGACGTCTATTCCTTCGACCATGAAGACGGCAACGGCCAGTTCGAGGTCGACTTCCGCTTCGCCGACGCCATGACCATGTCGGACCGCTTCGTCTTCTTGCGGATGATGGCCAACGCGATCGCGCGCAAACACGGCTATTTCGCCTCATGGATGCCCAAGCCTTTCGCCAACCGCACGGGCTCCGGCGCCCATTACAACATGTCGCTGGCGAGCCTCGACACGGGCGAAAATCTCTTCACGGACCCGGACGACCCACGCGGCTGCGGGTTGTCGAAACTCGGCTATCAATTCCTTGCCGGCGTGCTCAAGCACCTGCCCGCCATCAGCGCCGTCGTCTCGCCAACGGTGAACAGCTATAAGCGCCTGATCAAGCAAGGCTCCATGTCGGGCTCGACCTGGGCGCCGGTGTTCGTGTGCTACGGCAACAACAACCGCACCAACGCATTGCGTATTCCGCTGGGCGGAGGCCGGGTCGAGCTGCGCGCGGCCGACTCGGCCAACAATCCCTATCTCGGCGCGGCCATGGTGCTGTCCGCAGGCCTGGAAGGCATTCGCGAAGGGCTAGACCCGGGCGAGCCGCATACCGAGAACATGTACCGGAAGTCTGACGCCGAACTGAAGGAGATGGGCATCCAGGTGCTGCCGCGGAACCTGGAAGAAGCCGTGGACGCCTTCGAGGCCGATCCGCTGTCGGCCGAGGTCATGGGTAAAGCCATGTTCGAGAGCTATGCCCGCTTTCGCCGCGCGGAGTGGGAGGCGTACCACAACTTCGTCTCCGACTGGGAGCGCGACCGCTACCTCAAGTTTTTCTAATGCGCGGCGGAAAAAGCGCCAATCGTTAGGCAGTTCGCCGCCCCCTTAGGCAGAGCTTCAGCCCCCCATCCGGGCCCGCTTTGGGCAACAGCTTGATTCGCCGGACTCTCCCTCCCTGGCACGCTCTTTGCGACAGTAAATATAGTTTCCTCAGAGGAAACGATTAACGCCAACGTGGACTTGGTCTTCGGCTGCGGCCGGGAGCCAGGTTCATTCGGATGGGGGTGCTGCTCATGGAAGAGCAAATCGCAGAACTGACGAAAACGAGCGGCATGCTCGGGACCGTCGACATGGAGATCTTTTACTGGTGGTGCACGGCGATCATGGTGTGCATCCACGCAGGCTTTCTCGCTTACGAAATGGGTGCGTCGCGCGCCAAGAACGTGCTGGCCTCGGGCGTAAAGAACATTCTCGCTTTCGCCTTCATCGTTCCGACCTTCTTCTTCTTCGGATGGTGGATCTATCTCGCCTTCCCGAACGGATTCATTCCGAGCGCAGACGGCAATGTGGGCTTGCCGTGGGCTCCGGAGATGGGACCGAACCTCGCAGACAATGCAACGGGCGTGTTTTGGGCGGCCTTCGTGCTGTTCGCTGCGACGACCGCGTCGATTTTCTCCGGCGCCGTCATCGAGCGCATTCGCGTTTCGGCGTTTGTCATTCTCGCCATCGTCCTAGGCTCCATGGCTTGGATCCTGGCGGCGTCTTGGGGTTGGCATCCGGACGGCTGGCTGGTGAAGGACTGGGGCTACCACGATGTCGGCTGTGCCGGCCTCATCCATGTGGTCGCCGGTTTCTTCGCACTCGGCGTGCTGCTCAATCTCGGTCCGCGCATCGGCAAGTACAACGCCGATGGCACCGCGAACGATCTATTGCCGCATAACGTACCCATGGTGCTGATCGGACTGATGCTCATCATCGTCGGGTTCTTCGGCTTCCTCGGTGCGTGCCTGATCTTCAACCCGGGCGCTCAGTGGACCAACATCTACGGTCAACCGGCGACGCTTTCGTCCTACGCCTTCAATACGCTCATGTGCTTCTCGGGCGGTATTATCGGCGCCTGGGCGACAACTCGCGATCCATTCTGGATGATGTCGGGCGCACTGGCCGGTATCTTCGTCGCGGCCGCCGGCCTCGACGTGTGGTATCCGCCACTCGCCTTCCTGCTCGGCATTCTGGGCGGCGTCATCATCAAGCCGGGCAACGACTTCCTGGTGCGCATGGGCGTTGATGACTCTGTGGGCGCGGTGTCGGTGCACGGCTTCTCGGGCATCCTCGGCGTCATGGCCGTGGGCATCCTGGCGGCCGGTTATCCGAATGTGGGAGATGCGCCTCCGACCTCGTTCATCGGTCAGCTTGTCGGCCTCATTGTCATGATCCTCTGCGGCTTCGTGCCCGGCTACCTCGTGTCGCTGGCTCTGAAAGCAGGCGGCGTGCTGCGAGTGCCGAACAGCGTGCAGGAGATCGGTCTCGATCTGGCCGAGGTTCCGTCGAAAGCCTATCCGGAAGCGGTTGGCTCCAAGAGCGGCGCCGCATTGCTTCCCGCGGAATAGACGGTCTCTAACGCGAACTCTTTGGAAAGGAGACTTAAATGGACACCAGTCCGATCACAGCGTGGGAAGGGGCGGAAACCTATTTCACGTTCGCTGACAAACCCGGGATCATGTACGCGATCCTGGCGGCCGCGGTGATCATCTGCTTCGGCACGATCATCTCGGCCGGCATCCACGAAATCGAGGCGTTCAAAAAGTTTGAAGGCAAGGAGTAAGAGTACCCTCCGTGCGCGGCGAGCCTTGTCGGCCTCGTTTGGGCCGGCAAGGCTTCGTTGCGACTGGAGACGCGCCAATTACGGTTCAGGGGAAACGACCAATGGAACAGAAAGTCTCTGACGACGTCGCGGCGCTTGAGAAATCCCTCGCCGGCAAGGGCGTCAAATATCTCATGGCGAGCTTCGTCGACATGCACGGCGTGTCCAAGACGAAGATCGTACCGCTCAGCCACATCAATCAGATGCTGCAAGGCTCCGAGCTCTATACAGGGGCGGCGCTGGACGGCGTGCCTCAGGACGTGAGCGACGAGGAGGTCTCGGCGCGTCCGGATCCCGACTCCGCGGTCGTGCTGCCTTGGGAGCCGGAAGTCGCTTGGTTCGCGAGCGATCTGTGGTGCGAGGCAAAACCTTTCGAGCCCTGCTCACGCAACATTCTCAAGCGCCAGCTCCAAGCGGCGCTCGATCTTGGCTATGTCATGAAATTTGGAATGGAGGCTGAGTTCTTCGTATTCAAGGACAGCGAGAACGGCGGCTTCGAACCGCTCTCGCCCCTGCCCCATCTCGACAAGCCCGCTTACGACGCGACCCGACTCCTGGACAATCTGCCGTGGATCTCGGAGTTGGTGGACGCGATGAATGGGCTCGGCTGGGGCGTCTATTCCTTCGACCACGAGGACGGCATCGGCCAGTTCGAGATCGACTTCAATTATGCCGACGCGCTGACCATGGCCGACCGCTACGTGTTCTTCCGTTTCATGGCGAATTCCATCGCGCGGCGACACGGCGCCTTTGCCACCTTCATGCCAAAGCCTCTCGGCGACCGCGCAGGCTCCGGCGCGCATTTCAATATCTCGCTGGCGGATGCGGACAGCGACGCCAATTTGTTCGCAGGGCCGGCCGACGCCCGCGGCAACAAGCTCTCCGGACTCGGCTATTACTTTTTGGGGGGCGTGCTCCGGCATGTGCCGGCAATCTGCGCGGTCTGCTCACCGATGGTGAACAGCTATAAGCGGCTGATCAAACAGGGCTCCATGTCCGGCTTCACCTGGGCGCCGGTGTTCGCCTGCTACGGCAACAACAACCGCACCAACTCGCTTCGCATTCCCTTGGCCGGCGGGCGTGTGGAGCTGAGACCGGCCGATAGCGCCTGCAATCCTTATCTCGGCGCGGCGCTGGTGCTGGCCGCGGGGCTCGAAGGCATCCGCGAGAGGATCGATCCCGGCGAACCGTACCGGGAGAATATGTACCGTAAGAGCCCCGAGGAGCTTCAAGCGCTCGGCGTGACGCTGTTGCCGCGCACGCTCGAAGAGGCCATCGATGCCTTCGAGGCCGATCGATTGACGTTGGAAGTGTTCGGCCCGGCCATGCACGAGGCCTGGATCGACTTCAAGCGGGAGGAGTGGTCGAGCTATCACAACCACGTCTCCGATTGGGAGCGGGACCGCTACCTCAAGTTCTTCTAGATCGGACCGATAGCGACGGCGAGGCGAGCGCTTGAGAGGCTGCGGGCGCCACGATCGGGGCCGTGTTGTCGTACTGTCATCGCCCCCATTAACGATGCGCCAGGAAGATTTGGCAAAAGCGGCCCGCTCGTCGTTCAAATCCCGGTTATGCGGACGGTCGTCGCTGGCACCGGTCCTATTCTATCTTTAGATTGGCGCCGGAACGCGATGGGGGCCGGATTTGGCCTTTCCACATCGTAATGTTCCGGCCGAGAAGCCTGGATTACCATGGGCTTACACGGCTGGACGCCCGCATCGCAGCCCCACTCGATTGGCCCTTGGACGATATGAGAGCTGTTATTTCTTTACCTTCCCGATCCCCGGCGAGACACGCCGTTCTTCTCGGCCTGTTCATGACCGTGGCGGCCTATCCGGGCGCGTCCCTCCAGGCGCAAGCCATCCCGCCCGTGGAGACCGAGGTGGTGAAAGAGGCACCCGTCGTCCGCAAGCTCGCGCTTTCCGGTACGGTGACGTCGCCGCATGCCTCGCCGATCTCGACGTCCGTGGAGGGCCTGGTGAGCTCCGTCTATTTCGACAGCGGCGCGCATGTGCAGCAAGGCGACCTTCTCTTGGAACTGGATGCCGAGTTGGAAGAGGCCGCCTACGCGCAAGCCGAGGCCCAGGTCGCGCAAGCCGCCGCCGAGGTCGACGACGCCAAGCGGCGCCTTGGTATCGCCGAGAGTCTCGCGAAGCGAAAGTACGGCCCTCAGAACGAGGTGGAGGCCAGGCAGGCGGAAGTCGAGATCGACAGCGCCACCCTTGAGAGTTTCAAGGCGGAACAGAAGCGTCGCATGGCGGTCCTCGAGCGTCACAAGTTGCCGGCCCCGTATGAGGGGGTTATCTCCCAGCGCATGGCTGAAGTCGGCCAGTGGGTGGCACCGGGTACGGCCGTGTTCGAGCTTGTGGCCATGCGCGACTTTCGCGTCGATGTGCCGGTACCGCAGCAGTATTACGCGCGGCTCAGAGATGGTGCGGAGGTGGCGATCGAGGTCGATGCGCTTCCCGGCGAGACGGTGCCCGCAAAGATTGGCGCACTTATTCCGGTCAGCGATCCGGACGCGCGCACATTTACGTTGCGGGTGCTGCCGACGCGCGATGACATTCCCATCACGCCCGGCATGTCCGCCCGCGTCCTGATCAATCTCGACACCGGCAAGCACGACGTGGCGGTGAAGCGGGACGCGCTGATCCGCTATCCGGACGGCCGCATCACGGTATGGGTCCTGAAGGACCAGGACGGCGACAAGGCCAGCGTCACCGAACGCCGGGTGCAGATCGGTCTCGCCTTCGATGGGTATGTGCAGGTGTTGTCTGGGCTGAAAGTGGGTGAGCGGGTTGTGGTGCGCGGGAACGAGTCGCTGCGCGAGGGCCAGACTGTCCGGATTGCGGAAGCAAGAGGCTAAGAGGGAACCGGCCTGATGCTCGAAAAGATCGTCCAGCGCGGGACCTTGGTAACGGTCGCAACGCTCATCGTGTGCGTGCTCGGCGTCGTGGCGGCCTTCCGCATCCCCGTGCAGATGATTCCCGACCTTGAGGTCCGCACGGTGACGGTGCAGACGCGCTGGCCCGGAGCAACGCCGCAAGACATCGAGAAAGAGATCATCATCGAGCAGGAGGAGTATCTGCGCTCGATTCCCAGCCTGGAGCGCATCATCTCTCAAGCATCGAGCGGCGAGGCGCGGATCCAGCTAGAGTTCCCCTATGATATCGATCTCAACGAGACGCTGATCCGCATCAACAATGCGCTGAGCCAAGTCCCTTCGTATCCGGAGGACGTCGATCAGCCGCGGGTGCGGGCGAGCTCCTTCAGCGCCAACGCTTTCATGTTCTTCCGCGTGTCTCCGCTTCCGGGCAACCCACGCGAACTGAACATGGACATGATGCGCGACTTCATCGATGACAACGTCAAGGCGCGTCTTGACAGCGTGACCGACGTCTCCGACGTGCGGCTCGGCGGCGGCGCAGAAAAGCAGATTCAGATTTTGTTCGACCCGGCCGCACTGGCCGAGCGCAAGATTTCGCTGACAGACGTGCGCCGCGCGGTCGCCGAACGCAACCGCGATACGTCCGGCGGCGAGATCGAAAGTGGCAAGCGGCGCTATCTTTTGCGAACCATCGGCCGCTTCGACGATCTCGAAGACCTGAAAGACCTGATCATCGCCCGTCGCGGCGACAACATCATACGGCTTGAAGACGTTGCGGATGTTCGGCTTGGCCATTTCGAGATCTATACCCGCGCCTATGTGAACGACCGGCCTATCATCTTCCTGTCGATCCGCCGCGAGGCAGGCTCTAACGTCATCGCCATCAAAAAGGAGGTAATGAAAGAGATCGAGGCCATCAACCGTGAGGTGCTGCATCCCGCCGGCATGGAGATCGAGCGCACTGCGGACGACGTTACCTACGTCGAAGCCTCGATCCGCAACGTCTGGACCAATCTCGGCATTGGCGCCGTGTTGGCGACGCTCGTGATGTTCCTGTTCCTGCGCTCGGCAAAGGCCACTGTCGTAGGCGTGATGGGCGTCCCGATCTGTACCATTGCCGCGTTCATCGGCTTGATGCTTGCGGGGCGGACCGTCAATGTCATCTCGCTGGCGGGTGTGGCTTTCGCCATCGGCATGACGCTCGACAACACCATCGTCGTGCTCGAGAGCATCGATCTCGAACGGCGGCGCGGCCTAGGCCGGCTGAAAGGGGCAATCGAAGGCGTCCGCAAGGTATGGCCCGCGGTGTTGGCGTCCACGCTCACCACCGTCATGGTCTTTCTGCCCATTATATTCATCCAGGAAGAGGCCGGACAGCTTTACTCGGACATCGCAATTGCCGTATCCGCCTCGATCCTCGCCTCGATGATCGTTGCCATTACCGTCGTGCCCACAGCGGCAGCGCATTTCGATCTCACGCCGCAAGACAACAAGACCGTTGATGCGGCGGACGGCGCAATCGTCAAGGGCGTGAACTGGCTCGTGGCAGGCCCTTTGCGGCGGCTCTTCTGCATCTTCGGCATGGCCGGTGCCAGCGCCGCGATCATTCTCTTGCTGACGCCGCCCGCCGAGTATCTGCCCGAGGGCGAGGAGCCCAAGATGTTCGCCAGACTCAACGCGCCGCCCGGCTACAACCTCGAGACCATCGAGGAGATTGGCAAGGACCTGCAGGACTGGCTGATGCCCTTCGTCGAAGACGATCCGGTACGGTTCCATAGCGGGGAGACCGAGGTCCCGGCACTCAAATACTTTTTCTTGATGATGGAGGCGGATGGCCTGCGCATCATCGCCGAGACCGTGGATTCCGGCGATATCGACAACCTGATGAAGATCATCGGCGAGAGGTACAAGACGTATCCGGGTATGCAGCCCTTCGTCTCGCGGGGCTCGATCATTACCAGCAATGACGGCGGCACGCGCAGCGTCAGCCTCGATATTTCCGGACCCCGGCTCGATGACGTCTATCGGGCCGCGGCCACCGCCTATCGCCGCGCGAACGAGATCTTCGACGGTCCGCGCATTCAGGCCGACCCTTCGACACTGAGCTTATCTCAGCCGTTGCTCGAGGTTCGCCCGAAATGGGATCGCGCGGCGGAACTCGGCATGAACGCAGACGATGTCGGCTTCACCGTCGCCGCGCTGACCGACGGGACCTATGTGGGGGAGTTCTTCCGCGACGACGAAAAAATCGACATCTATTTCTACAGCAAGGATTCCGCGCGCGCCGAACTCGACAATCTCGGCCAGATGCCGATCTATACGCCGCAAGGCACCATCGTGCCGCTGTCGTCCGTCGCGGATATCAGAGAGACGGTGGATACGAACACGATCCGGCGCATCGATGCCAAGCGTACGGTAACCCTCAACATCATCCCGCCGGACAACATCGCTCTCGAGACGGGCGTCGAAATCGTCCGTAGCCAGCTCGTGGAGCATATGAAGCGCGCGGGCGAAATGCCGTTCGCCGTGACCATGAACATTTCCGGAGCCTCCGACCAACTGGACGCCACGCGCAGCGCGCTTGCCGGCAATTACCTGGTGGCGATCGTCATTATCTACCTTCTCCTTGTCGCCATCTTCACCCATTGGGGCTACCCGCTTCTCATCATGACCACGATTCCGCTCGGCGTGGCAGGCGGATTGGTCGGCTTGGCGCTGATGAACTGGGTCGGTGCGATCCTGCCGCGCTTCGGGCTCGACCCCATCATTCAGCCCTTCGATATGATCACGATGCTGGGCTTTTTGATCCTGATGGGAACGGTGGTGAACAACCCGATCCTGATCGTGGACCGGGCGCTCTATAACCTGCGTGAGATGGGGCTCGACGCGCAGAACGCCGTGATGGAGGCGGTCTCGTCCCGCTTGCGGCCCATCGCCATGTCCACGGTGACGACGATCTGCGGCTTGGCGCCGTTGGTGTTCATCCCGGGCGCGGGTACGGAGCTTTATCGGGGCGTGGGCGCCATCGTGCTGTTCGGCATTCTCAGTACGGCGATCATCACGCTGACCTTCCTGCCGGCGCTGTCCATCAGCGTGTTCAAGCTGGCAGGCTATGGGAAAAAGGCGGGCAGCAAATCTTCGGCCATGGAGCCTTCACCCGCACCCGGCGAGTAGGATTACGCCAGCTTGCTCTGAAGCTCGGGCACGAGCTGCTCTGGCGGCACATAGTGCGGATGGACCGCCGCCCAGCCGTCGGCGCAGAGGTCCGGGTGGGCCCGCACAACGTCCTCCAGCACGCCGGCCGGGAAGCGCGTTACATCGTAAGCGCAAACCACCGCCTCGCCATAGAGCGGCAAGATGTGGTTGAGCCGGCTTTCGTAGATTGCCAGCAACTCCACGCCGGGGGCATCCTGCAGCGCCCACTCCATATTGGCCCAACCGCGCGTCCGCTTGAAGCCGAGTTGACGCCCCTTATTGATGCTCTCCTGCGCAAGACCGAGCATTGCATCCGGGTCGAAGCCGCCGCCGGCCAAGTAAATCTCATCCCAGGCCGAAATTTCGAGCTGACCGTTGCGCTCCGCCGCCTCAACGTCGATGCCGGCGTGTCGCAGCCGATTGCGGCGCTCGTCGCGCTCGGCCGGATCGACAAGTGTGACGACCCGATCTCCGGCTTCGATGCCCTCTTTCAAAAACGGCAGGAGCGCGGCGTATTGCTCCTCAGCGTGACCATAAAGCGCGCAGACATGGCAGGGGCAGCCGAGCGACGAGCCCGCCAGAGTGACCTTGCTCGTCGTGGCCAATCCACTGTGCTTTCTGCGTCTCGCCACTTTTGGAATGTGCCCCTGCGCCCAAGACCCGACAGGCGCTCATTCTACAGAGTTGGGGGTCTCACGTCACTTTCGGAGAAGGGGGAAATTGGCGCGCCGGAGAGGATTCGAACCCCTGACCCCCAGATTCGTAGTCTGGTGCTCTATCCAGCTGAGCTACCGGCGCATAAGCCGAAAAACCGCAACAATTTGAGCGGGATTGGCTGATCCGAGGCGCCGGCTAAAGCGGCGGCTCGGGACCCGCCTAGGTAATACCTTGCGACATCGAAGGCAAGTGTAGGGAACCCGGCATGAATCGAAACAGTTTTCCATTATGTTGGGCCGACAACCACTAGGGAGAAGCACCATGATTCGATATTTCCGCAACGCGGTCGCCATTCTAGGCGCGGTTTTCCTCACATTCGCCGTCGCCAGCTGCGACGCCCCCTCGGACGACACCACCGCTGCCAGCGACAGCTTCGTGGGCAAGTACACAACCGAGGACACTCAAGGCAAGCCGATGACCATTACGCTGTCCGAAGACGGATCCGCCTCCGGCGATCGCGCTGGCGAAAGCCTGTCCGGCTCTTGGAAGGAAGAAGACGGCGCGGCCATGATTGACTGGTCCGACGAGTGGACCACCAAGATCGCCAAGGACGGCAATAAGTACACCAAGACCGCCTACCAGGACGGCACGCAAGACGGCGCACCCGTGAGCGCTGAGAAGACGCAATAACAGGCTGTCTTAGCCTTTACGCGCGGCGCCGCCTCGCCCGTTCCAACTCGACCACCACGTCGGGGATGGTGACGCGGAAGGTGGCGCCGCCGTCATTGCTGAGGAGCTCGATCTCGCCGCCGTGGGCCTGGATCAGCTCCGCCGCGATGGCGAGCCCCAGACCCGAGCCCCCTTTGCGCGCGACGCTCTGAAACGCCTGGAACAGCCGCGCCCGCGCCTTCTCCGGCACGCCTGGTCCGGTATCGGCCACGTCGATAATCGCGACGGCGCCCTCGCGGCGCGCAACCACCATGATCGCGCCCGGACGGCCCGGCTCGCTCTCGAGCGCCTGCACGGCGTTGCGGCAAAGATTGCTCAAGATCCGATAAAGCTGGTCGCGGTCGGCGTCGACTTCGAGCCGCTCCTCCAGATCGAGCTGCCAATCGACCGATCCGTCGCGCGGCAGGCCGAGAGCGTCGCCCACCTCCTTGATAAGCGGCGCAAGCTCGAAGCGCATGCGCCGGGGCGCTGCCTCCTGGGCCTGACCGAAATCGAGAGTCTGAACGCAGAGCCGGATGGCGCGATCGAGCGAGGCGATAAGCTTCGGCACAAGACGCTGCACGGTCGGGTCCTTCACCTCGGCCAGGCGGTCCGACAGAAGCTGCGCGCTTGACAACATGTTGCGCAGGTCATGGCTGATTTTGCTCACCGCGAGGCCGAGCGCCGCGAGCCGCGTCTTTTGCGACAACGTCTGCGACAGTTCGTTCTGCATGGCCGAAAGTTCGCGCTCGGCGGTGCCGATCTCGTCGCGGCGCGACGACGGCGCGATGATCCGCGCCGGATCCTCCGGCTGCTCGGCGAAGCGCACCATGTTGCGCGTGAGTCTGGTGATGGGCTTCACCAGAAGCCAGTCGAGCGCGAGAAAGACCAGCGCCGCGGTGATGATCGAAATGAGGATCGACAGACCCAGAATGTCGAGCCCGTAGCGCAGCATGGCTGCTTTCAGCGGCCCCTCCTCCATGACGACGTCGATGGTCTCGCCGGCGTTGAAGCCCGGCTCGCCGACCACGCGAATGACGCGATCGTCGGGCGCGACATAGACCATGAGCGCGTCGGCTATGAGGGTCATCCAGGAGGCGTTGCGCAGATCGTAGGACCCATCGACATCCGCCGGCATATCCATCTCGATGATGAGCACGCGCGCATCCTGCCGCTTGACCGAGATGGCCTTGACCCTGGCGCTATCGAGCAGCTCGTCGCGGAGCCTGGCGGGCAGCCGGCCCCCGGGGGCGGCCTCGGCCGCGAGCGAGGCAATCTGGGCCGCTTGCAACCGTTCCATCAGCCATTGGCGGCGAAAATTGGAGACCGACGGCACAAAGACAAGCACCTCCGCCACCATGACGAACACGATGGTGAGCAGCAGGAGCTTAGTCGAAAGACCCGCCACGGCGCGAGAGATCCGTCTCGGTTCCCGTTCCTCGCCTGAAGTCTGATCGTTCACGACAGCGCTCTTTGCCCAGTTCTCAAGCGTGGACGCCGGTACGCGTCCCGGCGCGTTCCGTCATAATACCCGAAAATTGGGCCGATTTCCGCAAATGCCGCTTCTAGCCCAGCTTGCGCAGCAGGCCGATAATGGTGCGCAACCAGCCCTTGGACAGGGTGGGCTGGTAGTAGGCGAAAGCCACTCGCTTGGAGAGCTCCGAAAGGGTCGGATAGGGCAGCACCAGCGAGATGAGGTCGCCGATGCGAATGTCCTTGGCCATGGCGACGATCCAAAGCTGAAGCAGCTCGCCGGCTTCCGCGCCCACGATGGTGACGCCGAGGATCGTGCCGTCTTTCTTGGTGATAACCTTGATGAAGCCTTCCGTTTTCCGCTCGCACTGCGCGCGGTCGTTGTCCGCATACGGCCAGCGGAAAATGCGGATGCGCCGGTGCTTCTTATGAGCTTCCTGCTCGGTGAGGCCAATCTGAGCGAGCTCAGGGTCCGTATACATGACCCGCGGAATGTTCACGGCGCTGACGTCCGGCTTCAGACGGAACAGCGCGTTCTTGATGACGATGCTGGCGTGATAGTTGGCCAGATGCGTAAACTGCTGACCGCCGATCGCATCGCCGATTGCGTAGACGCGACGGTTTGAGGTTTTGAGCTGCTCGTTGACCTTGATGCCGTGGTCGGTGTGGGCGATGCCGGCGCGGTCAAGACTGAGCGGTTTCAAAATGGGCTTGCGTCCGGTGGCAACCAGAATATGCGAGCCCTTGATGATGACGCTCTCGCCGTCTTTGTGAAAATGCACGGCGACGCCCTGCACCGAGGGCTCCACGCGTTCTATCCGCGTGTTGGGATACATTACCACCTCTGTATCCTCGAGCCGCTTGAGCAGCACCTTGGCCGCTTCGGGATCTTCCTTGGCGAGGAAGTCCGCGGTGTCGAAGATGGTGACGTGTGAGCCAAGCATGCGATGGGCCTGGCCTAGCTCTAGTCCGATAGGGCCGCCGCCCAGCACGATCAGATGCTGAATACGCTCGCCGATGTCGAAGATGGTCTCGTTGGTGAGGTAGGACACCTCATCGAGGCCGGGGATGGGTGGGATCGTGGGGGACGAGCCCGTGGCGATCACGAAGCGGCGCGCACGCACAAGCACGCGGCCGGCCTCCACGGTGAATTTGTCGAGGAAGTTGGCTTGCGCCTGGATCACGCGGACGCCGAGCCCGGTGAACCGCTCCACGGAATCGTTGGGCGCGATGCTGGCGATGACGCGGTGCACGTGATCGTGGATGCCGCGGTGATCGATCTGAGCTTCGAGCACGTCGATGCCGAAGGTGGAGGCGGTGCGGACCGCGTCGGCGCGCTTGCCCGCGGCGAGCAGCGCCTTGGACGGGACGCAGCCATAGTTGAGGCAGTCGCCGCCCATAAGGCCTTTCTCGATGAGCACGACAGGCACGCCGAATTGGGCCGCCGCCGCCGCCACCGAAAGGCCGCCTGAGCCCGCGCCGATAACGCAGAGGTCGGGCTTCAGCACCTCTTCCATGATCGTCTAGTCCCCCGTTTAGCCAATCAGGCCGGCCGCCGCCTGAACCATTTTACCGCCACCGGAATAAGCGACGCGAGCCCAAGCGCCACCAAGCCGGCAATCAATTCTGGCGTCAGCAACGCGCCGGGATCGAGCCCATACGGGCACAACTCTTGACCGCCCTCTCCCGCCTTGGCAAGGCAGGATTGATGGGCCGCTTGCTGAGCCTCGACGACGCTGTCGAGCCCGTTGCCCGCCAGCGAAAAGGCGAAGGTTCCCGGGATGATGCCGAGAGCGGTGGTCAGGACGTAGGTCCCGAACGCCACGCCCAGAAGGCCCGGCGCGAGGTTGACCAGCCAGAACGGAAACACCGGCACGAGCCGCAGAAAGAGAAGGTAGCTGAAGGCGTCCTCGCGGAAGCCGTCGGCAAACCGCTTCAGCCGGGGACCGGCCCTGGCCACGACGAAATCGCGCAGCGTGGTCTTGGCGACGAGATACACGACCGTCGCGCCGACCGTGGCGGCGATGACCGAGGCGATGCCGCCTGCCAGCCAGCCGAACAGAAATCCGCCGGCAATCGTCAAAACGGCGCCTCCGGGCAGCGATAGCGACACGGTGACGGCGTAGATGGCAACGAAGGCCGCCAGCGCGAGCAGGTAATGGCCCGCGATGAGATCGCGTAGGCTCTCCCGATTATTGGCCAGGTGCTCAAGCGTGAGGTAGCGGTGCCAGCCCATGGCGATGACGAGCCCGCCGACCCCCAGAAGCAGCAGAAGCGGCCACAGCCGTTTGAGCCAGTTGCCGGCCCCGCGGGCCATGTGCTGCACCGTGTCCATGCTGAAGGGTACTCCCTGGCTGCCAATAGCCAAGAGATAGGCAGGCCCGATCAGACCTGGGAACGGCTTGTCGCGCCCTTGTGATGCGCCGTCAGTGGACGTGATGCGAAACGGCCCTATCAGCGCAAATTGGCGGTCTGGCATATTTACGGACTGGCTTCCGGCGCGTGCGTGCGCGCCGTGCATTGGGAGGGAACTGGAGATTGATTAACCGACTTTGGGGCGCTGCCACAACAGCGGGAAAGGGGTTTGACGTGACTTCGCGGCCAAGAGACCCATTTTTGTGCAATTGCCGGCGCTCCGAGGCGTAAAAGACCGGGGAATGCGCCGGATTGATTGACTTGCGCTCCTCGCCAACCTATAAGCCGCCCCGAACCTTTTCGCCTCCAGGGCCCGCTTTCGCTTTCTGAGAGCGCGGACGGATGGCAGGAGAAAGTCCTTGAAACGCACCTATCAACCATCGCGGCTCGTCTGCAAGCGGCGGCATGGTTTCCGGGCCCGTATGGCCACCAAGGCCGGGCGCAAGGTGATCTCGCGGCGTAGAGCCAAGGGGTGCAAGCGCCTGTCTGCTTAGGCGCGCGAACCCCGCCTCCCCGGTGACGGCCATCGGACGTCTCAAGACCCGGCCTGAGTTCCTCTATGTGAAGGGCGGTACGCGCTTCGCCACGCCCTCGCTCGTGCTTCAAGCCAGGCGCCGCCTGCCGAGCGGGCTTCCCGCTGCCCATCTCGCCCGGTTCGGCTTCACCGCGACCAAAAGCCTCGGTGGCGCTGTCATACGCAATAGGGCGCGTAGGCGACTCAAGGAGGCGGTGCGGCTCGCAGCCCCCGCCCTGGCCTTGGAAGGCTATGATTATGTGTTGATCGCGCGGGGAGGCGCGGTACAACGGCCCTTCATCGAGCTAATCAAGGATCTTGAACGCGCGCTGGCCCACGTGCACGAGCCGTCTTCGGCAAAAAGGCGCCGCAAGCCCCCATCCGATTAGCTACTTCCCTTCGCGCTTCGCGGAAGAAAGCGGCCACCGAGCCTGAGAGCGACATGGACGAGAACAACCGCAACTTTATCCTGGCGATCGTGCTGTCCATGGTCGTGCTGTTCGCCTGGCAGTTCTTCTTCGTACCGGAGACCCCGCCCGAGCAGCAGCAAGCGCAAGAGCAGAGCGAGCAGGGACCGCCCACGCCCGGCAGTGAGACGTTGCAACCGGGCGCCGCGCCGCAGCCCGGGGCAAGCAGCACGCCGCAGCCGGAAGGCTCGCCGACCGGGCAGACCCGCGAGGAGGCGCTCTCCGCCTCGCCGCGCATCCAGATCGAGACCCCGAGCGTCAGAGGGTCCATTTCGCTGAAAGGCGCAAGGCTCGACGACCTGATCCTCAAGGATTACCGGGTCACGGTCGACCCCGACAGCGAGCAGGTCATTCTGTTGTCGCCCGCGGGCGCCCCCCACGCCTATTACGCGGAGCGGGGCTTTGTCGGGTCAGGCGGCAGCGACCTCACCCTTCCCACCGGCGACACAGTGTGGACGGCGGAGGGCCAAGGCACGCTGACCCCGAATTCGCCGGTCACGCTCACGTACGACAATGGCCAGGGTCTCAAATTCACGCGCACGATCTCCGTCGACGACAAGTACATGTTCACCGTCGACGACAAGGTGACCAATACAGGCACGTCCGCCGTCACACTCTATCCGTATGGTCTCGTCTCGCGCCACGAGCTGCCCGAGGTGCAGGGATTCTACATTCTGCACGAAGGCCTGATAGGCGTGGTCGACGATGGGCTCGAGGAGATCAGCTACTCGAGTGCCTTGGAAGACGCGCCCGCCACGTTCAAGAGTGAGAGCGGCTGGCTCGGCATCACCGACAAATATTGGGCGACGGTGGTCGTTCCCGAGCAAGGCAAGACCTTCGAGGCGAAGTTCGCCGGCACCGAGACCGGCGATCGTCAGCGCTTTCAGACCGACTATTTGATGGGGCCGCTGTCGGTGGCGCCTGGCGACACGGCGCAAGTGTCCGGGCAAGTGTTCGCCGGGGCCAAGGAAGTGAATGTCGTCGACGGCTATGCGGCGGCCTACGAGATTCCCAAATTCGACCTGCTGATCGACTGGGGCTGGTTCTACTTTTTGACCAAGCCGATGTTCTACGCGCTCGACTATTTCTTTAGGCTGGTCGGCAATTTCGGCGTCTCGATCCTCATCGTCACGGTGCTGATCAAGCTCGTGTTCTTCCCGCTTGCCAACAAGTCCTACGTGTCGATGAGCCGGATGAAAAAGCTCGCGCCCGAGATGCAAAAGATCAAGGAGCGCTATTCCGACGACCGCATGCGCCAGCAGCAGGCGATGATGGATCTCTACAAGACGGAGAAGGTGAACCCGGCCGCGGGCTGTTTGCCGATCCTGGTGCAGATCCCGGTGTTCTTCGCGCTCTACAAGGTGCTGTTCGTCACCATCGAAATGCGGCACGCGCCGTTCTTCGGTTGGATTCAGGACTTGTCGGCGCCGGACCCGACCTCGATTTTCAACCTGTTCGGCCTCATCCCCTGGGACCCGCCGGCTTTCCTGATGATCGGCGCTTGGCCGCTCATCATGGGCGTCACCATGTGGTTCCAGATGAAGCTGAACCCGGCGCCGCCGGACCCGATTCAACAAAAAATCTTCACCTGGATGCCGGTGATCTTCACCTATCTGCTGGCCTCCTTCCCGGCCGGCCTCGTGATCTACTGGGCGTGGAACAACACCCTTTCGATCCTCCAGCAGTCCTTGATCATGTGGCGCCAGGGCGTGGATATTCCGCTCCTGGAAAATCTCGGTATCAGGCCGCCGAAGGAGCCCGCGGACGCGCCAGAAGAGGTGAAGTCCGCGAAGGAGGAGGCGGAACAGAAGCGAAGCGCCAAGGCTTCGCGCCGGGCGAGCCGTGCCGCCAAGCAAAAGGCCGCCGAGAAGGAGGCCGGCAAGCCGCCGGAAGGCGAGGCGGACCAGGACCGCCCGGCTTAGCGCTCACCGTTCTTGTCTTTGCCCGCGAACGCGGGCAAGCCATGACCATGGAAACCTCCGAGTTCGGCCCAGAGGAGATCGCCCGCGGCGAGACGCTGTTCAAGTCCGGTTGCGAGTTCGTCAAAGGCGTCGTCAGCCTCGACGGGCTTCCCGATGACGGTCGGCCCGAGATCGCCTTCGCCGGACGCTCGAATGTCGGCAAATCCAGCCTGATCAACGCGCTCACCAGCCGCAAGACGCTGGCGCGCGTCTCGGTGACGCCGGGGCGCACGCGTGAGCTCAACTTCTTCACCCTTGGCGATCTCTACCTCGTGGACATGCCGGGCTACGGCTACGCGAAAGCGCCCAAATCGGCTGTCAAAGGCTGGACCCAGCTGATCGAGGACTATCTAAAGGGCCGGCGGGAGCTGAAGCGCGTGTTCCTGCTGATCGATGCCCGTCACGGCGTGAAGCCCAACGACCGGGACACCATGAAGCTCATGGACGAGACCGCGGTGTCCTATCAGGCGGTGCTGACCAAGGCCGACAAGCCGAAGCAGAGCGAGCTGGACGCGGTGATCGCCAAGACCGCGCAAGAGCTTGCCAAGCATCCGGCGGCCTACCCGCACATCCTCGTCACCTCCGCCCGCACTGGCATGGGCAGCCCTGAGCTGCGCGCCTCGGTCGCCGCGCTTTCCCCAAACGGCGTTGTGCCTTTAGGCCAAGCGCCGCTATAAGGCGCAAATGGCCAAGACCAAGACAGCCCCAGCAAAGTCCAAGACTCCGGCGCCCCCGAAGGACACGGCGCCGCTCGCGGACGTGCTCGAATCCGTGCACGCCAAGGCCAAGGTGCTGTCAGAGGCCCTGCCGTTCATGCAGCGCTACGACCGCGAGACGGTGGTGGTCAAATATGGCGGCCACGCCATGGGCGATCCGGAACTGGCCCGCGACTTCGCCCGCGACATCGTGCTCCTGAAGCAAGCTGGCGTGAACCCGGTCGTGGTGCATGGGGGCGGCCCGCAGATCGGCAAGCTTTTGGAGCGGCTGAACATCAAATCCGAGTTCAAGGGCGGCTTGCGGGTCACCGACCGCGAGACCGTCGACGTGGTCGAAATGGTGCTGGCCGGCTCCGTCAACAAGGAAATCGTGTCGGCGATCAACGACCAGGGCGGCAAGGCGGTCGGCATTTGCGGCAAGGACGCCAATTTGATGCGGGCCAAGCGGCTCGAACGGCGCGTGCGCGACCCCGATTCCAATATCGAGAAGGTGATGGATCTCGGCTTCGTCGGCGAGCCGGCGCTGGTCGAGCCGCATATCGTGGACGTCATCATCCGTTCCGACCTGATCCCGGTGGTGGCGCCGATTGGCGTGGGGCCCGAGGGCGAGACGCTGAACATCAATGCCGACACGTTCGCAGCAGCCCTTGCCGTCGCCATGAAAGCGAAACGGCTGCTTCTGCTCACGGATGTGGACGGCGTGCTCGACAAAGAAGGCCAGTTGATCCGCTCCATGACCACGGCGGAGGCGCAAAGCCTGATCGAGGATGGCACCATCACCGCCGGCATGATCCCGAAGATCGAGAGCTGCGTGGACGTGATCGCCGAAGGGGTGGAAGCGGTGGTGATCATCAACGGCATGGTGCCCCACGCGGTGCTGCTGGAGCTGTTCACCGAGCATGGCGCGGGCACGCTGATCGAGCGGCGGCGCCCGAAGCGCACGAGGGCGCCGCGATGACGGAGACTCTATCCGCGCGCGGGTTTAGGCACATCGACACCTGGGTGTTCGATCTCGACAACACGCTCTATCCGGCGGACTGCGATCTGTTCTCGCAGATCGACAAGCGCATGGGTGCGTTCATCGCTGATGCCTTCGATCTTTCGCTCGACGAGGCCCATGCCATGCGGCAGCGCTATTACGCCGAGCACGGCACCACGCTTGCCGGGCTCGTGCGGCTCCACGGGGTCTCGCCCCACGCATTTCTCGACTATGTGCACGACATCGACCTCGCGGTCGTGGCGCCCGCGCCGGAGCTCGGCGCGGCGATCGACGCGCTGCCCGGGCGGAAGTTCGTGTTCACCAACGGCTCGCGCGGGCACGCCGAAGCGGTCGCCGCCAAGCTCGGCGTGCTCGACCGCTTCGAGGATATTTTCGACATCCACGCGCTCGAATACATCAATCCAAAGCCGGCGCGCGAAGCCTTCGACCGTTTCATCGCCGCGCACGGCATCGCCGCGCCGCAAGCCGCCATGTTCGACGATCTGCCGCATAATCTGCAAACGGCGCACGCCGTCGGCATGACCACGGTCTGGATCGACTGCCGCGCCACCGGCCGTCCGGAGCATTTGAGCAACGAAGACTGGACGGCCCTGCCGGACCATATCCACCATCGCACCGAGGCGCTCGCGCCTTTCCTCACCGCCATCGGAGCCGCACTTGCGGAGGAAAACGAGCCCTCCGGGCCCGCCGTCCGCCCAGCGCAGTTCTGCCTGACCTGACGGGAGTCCCATGTCCTACGACCACCTCAAGAGCTTCATCGACGGCGCCTTCGAGCACGCCTCGGAAATCAAGCCGGTCACCAAAGGCGTCGTCCGCGACGGCGTCGAAGAAGTCTTGAACCTGCTCGACAAGGGCGAATTGCGTGTGGCCGAGAAGATCGACGGCGAGTGGGTCGTGCACCAATGGGTAAAAAAGGCGATCCTGCTGTCGTTTCGCCTCAACGACCCGCACAAGATGGACGGCGGCCCGGACGGCTCGTCCTGGTGGGACAAGGTTCCGGTCAAATTCGAGAAGTGGAAGGCCAAGGACTTTAAGGAGGCGGGCTTCCGCGCCGTGCCGGGCTGCGTGGTGCGCCGCTCGGCCTATATCGCGCCGGGCGTGGTGCTGATGCCGTCCTTCGTCAATCTCGGCGCGCGGGTGGATAGCGGCACCATGATCGACACTTGGGCCACGGTCGGCTCCTGCGCCCAGATCGGCAAAAACGTGCACCTGTCCGGCGGCGCCGGAATCGGCGGCGTGCTTGAACCGCTCCAGGCGAACCCGGTCATCATCGAGGACAATTGCTTCATCGGCGCCCGTGCCGAGGTTGCCGAAGGCGTGATCGTCGGCGAAGGTGCGGTGCTGTCCATGGGCGTCTATATCGGCCAGTCCACCAAGATCATCGATCGGGCCACGGGCTTCGTGCATCAGGGCCGCGTTCCGCCCTTCTCCGTGGTGGTTTCCGGCTCCATGCCCGGCAAGTCCCTGCCGGATGGCTCGCCCGGACCGTCGCTCTACTGCGCGGTGATCGTGAAGACCGTGGACGAGCAGACGCGGTCCAAGACCTCTATTAACGAGCTTCTCCGAGACTAAGAGGTCATCGCCCTGATCTTTCTGTGGATTGTGGTCGAGCTCGGCTTCCTCAAGGGAACTCAGGGGCCGAATGCCTATGGCCTGGCTCCTTCGGGAGATCCTCAGGCCAACGCCGAGCTCGGCTAGCTCACGGACTTGAGATCATGTCCCTCTTCGCAAACCCATCATTCGGCCTTACAACCGGAGACCTTGAGTCTCGAGGCCTGCCCGGGGGGGGAACAATGGATTTGCAATATATTCTCACGTCGTTCGACGGCCGCATCAACCGGGCCAAATGGTGGGCCGGGGCGGTCATTCTGGCGGTCGTCAGCCTGGTCATTAGTTTGATCATCGAAGTGATTTTCGGCACGGGCTTTTTCGGGGGCTTTTTGCTGACGCTGCTGGCGCTCGCCCTGTTCTACCCGACTTACGCATTGTGCGCGAAACGCTTCCAGGACCGGGACAAGCCCGGAAAGACCGCGCTTTACGGTCTGGTGCCCTTACTGCTAGCGAATCTGCTGGTGACTTGGGGCCTCACGGGTACGCCGCAGGAGCCGAACGCCATCGGCTGGCTCTGCACCCTCGTCAATCTCGGCGTCGGCCTGTGGTTCCTCATCGACCTCGGCATTCTCAAGGGCACGCCGGGGCAAAATCACTTTGGCGGCGACCCGCTGGCGGCTATTAGCTAGACACGGTGGCGCTCGGCCACACTAGAACCCAGGACCGATCCATGTCCACGCCCGGCGAGAAGGCGATCGCGCTCGCGCAAGGCTTGATCCGCTGCCCCAGCGTCACCCCGAAGGACGCCGGCGCGCTCGATGTTTTGATCGAGCCGCTGAAGAAGGCGCGCTTTGTCTGCGACCGGCTGACCTTCGCCGAGGAGGGCACGCCCACCATCGACAATCTCGTGGCGCGGATGGGCGACGGGCCGCCGCATCTGTGCTTCGCCGGACATACCGACGTGGTGCCGCCAGGGGACGATCAGCTTTGGAGCCACCCGCCGTTTGCCGCGGAGATCGCCGATGGCGTGCTGTACGGCCGCGGCGCCTCCGACATGAAGGGCGCGATCGCCTGTTTCGCGGCCGCGGCGATGGACTACGCCAAGGCCAAGAACCGCGAGATTGAGGGCACGGTCAGCCTGCTCATCACCGGCGACGAGGAAGGCCCCTCCATCAACGGCACCAAGAAGGTGCTGAAATGGATGGAGCAGAATGGGCTGAAGCCCGATCACTGCATCGTGGGCGAACCCTCGAACTCCACCGAACTCGGGGAGGTCATCAAGATCGGGCGGCGCGGCAGCTTGAACGGGCGGCTTAAAGTCTCGGGCCAGCAGGGTCACGTCGCCTATCCGCATCTCGCCGCCAATCCGGTGAAAGGCATCATCGAGATTCTGGCCAAGCTCTACGACACGCCGCTCGATTACGGCAGCGCGCATTTCTCGCCATCGAACCTCGAAGTGACCAGCATCGACGTGGACAACCCGGCCACTAACGTGATCCCGGCGAGCGCCGAGGCGAAGTTCAATATCCGCTTCAACGACCGGCAACGGCCGGACGGCTTGCATACCCTACTGCAAGAGGAGATCACCCAGGCGCTGGCCGGCTCCGAGCTCACGTTCACGCTCGACTTCGATCCGCCGGGCGACGTGTTCATCACCGAGCCGGGGGAACTCGATGCGCTCCTCAGCGAAGCGGTGAACGAGATCACGGGCAAGACGCCGACGCTTTCGACCGACGGCGGCACCTCGGATGCCCGGTTTATCAAGGACTATTGCCCGGTGGTCGAGTTCGGGCTGACCACCGAGACGATCCACAAGGCGAACGAGAACGCCAAGGTCGCCGATCTCGAGCAACTCACCGCCATCTACCGCCGCTTCATCGAACGCTATTTCGAGGCCTTCGCGGGGACCCCCGATGGCCGGTGACAGCCGGCCGATCGGGGTCTTCGACTCCGGCATGGGCGGTTTGACGGTGTTGCGGGCACTCGCCGCGAGGCTGCCGCAGGAGCGCTTCGTCTATCTCGGCGACACCGCGCGCCTCCCCTATGGCACCAAGAGCGCCGAGACCGTGCAAGCTTACGCGCTGCAAGCCACGCGACTTCTGCTCGGCGAAGGCGTGAAGATGGTGGTGATCGCCTGCAACACGGCCTCGGCGGTCGCGCTCTATGTCCTGCAAGAGTCCTGGGACCCGGTGCCGGTGATCGGGGTGATCGAGCCGGGTGCGCGCGCCGGAGTCGCGGCGACGAAGAACAAGCGCATCGGCGTGCTCGCCACCGAAGGCACGGTCAAAGGCGGCGCCTATGCGCGGGCCATCAAAGAGCTCATGGCGGACGCCGAGGTGATCCAGCAGCCTTGCCAGGTGTTCGTGGCGCTCGCCGAAGAAGGCTGGGCGGACACGCCGGCGACCCTTGCGACCGCCGCGCATTATCTCGAGCCGCTGTTCGAAGGCGCGGACGCGCCCGACACCCTGGTGCTGGGCTGCACGCATTTCCCCGTCTTGGCCGACGCCATCCGCAGGACCATCGGCTGCGGTGTCGCGCTGGTGGACTCGGCGGAGACCACGGCCGCCGCCGTCTCCGAGGCGCTTGCGGAGGGCGGACTTGCGGCCGGCGGGGCGGGCGACGGGCCGAGACTCCGGTTCTTCGCCACGGATTCGCCCGAGCGCTTCGCGCGCGTCGGCGCGATCTTCCTGGGGGCGGCGATCGACGAGGGGGACGTGGAACTGGTTGACTTGTTGAAGTCCTAGCGTTCGTCCTGCCCGCGGACCGCATGGGTTACTGGATTGCCCGGTCAAGCCGGGCAATGACACAAGCGGCTAGCCCTTCGGCGGCGGCTCGGAGTCCGGCAGGGCGGCGGAATCGTCCGTGGGATCGGACTCTTTGAGATCGACCCGCGCGGGGCTGTCCGCCGCCGTGGAGACCTCTTTCAACAGGCCCGTGAACCAGCGCCGGCCGAGCACCAGGTAGACCAGCACGAAGTAGAGGCCCGCGCCGAGGATCACAAGCAGGGCCAACGCGGTCTCGTCGCGGAAATGCGCAAGACCGGACAGCGCCTGCTGGAGCCCATAGGCCCCGGCGAACAGCGCCCCGGCGAACACCACACCAATGGCGAGGAGCTTGGCGACGGGTCTGCCGATGGCCGTGCCCGACACTGCGAAGCCCTGACGGCGGGCAAAGTAGGCGAGCAGGCTCAAATTGATCCAAGCGCCGATGCTGGTGGCAAGCGCCAGGCCGACCTGCGCCAGCGGGCCCATGAGCACCACCTTCAAGGCGATGTTGACGGTGGCCGCCAGGAGCGCCGCCTTGACCGGCGTCCACGTATCGCGGCGCGCATAGAAGGGCGCGGTGAAACTCCTGAGCAGCACGAAGGGCAGCAGCCCCACCGAATAGGCGGCGAGCGTCGAGCCGGCGGCGAGCGCGTCGGCGGATGTGAAGGCGCCACGGGCGAACAGCGCGCGCATGATGAGGTCGGGAATGGCAAGGGCGGCCGCCGCGCAGGGGATTGTGAGCAACAGCGCGAGCTGGATGCCGCGGGCTTGCGCCGAGGCCGCGCCCGTCACATCGCCCGCCGCGAGGCGCCGCGACATCTCCGGCAGCAGCACGGTGCCCACGGCGATGCCGACGACGCCGATGGGAAGCTGGTTGATGCGGTCGGCATAGTAGAGCGCCGACAACGCACCGGTGGGCAAGAAGGTGGCGATCACCGTGTCGGCGAAGAGCGCAAGCTGCACGCCGCCGGCGCCGATGATGGCGGGGCCGAGCGCCTTCAAGAATTTCCGGGTCGGCTCGTCGAGCTTCGGCATGCGCAAGCGAATTCCGAAGCCATGGGCCTCGGCGTCGGCGCCCAGCAGCAGCGCCTGCGCCACGCCGGCGATGAGCACCCCCCAAGCCGCGGCGTGACCGGCATCGCTGAAATAGGGCGCCAGCAGCAGCGTGGCGATGACCGACAGGTTGAGCAGCACCGGCGCGGATGCCGCGGCCGCAAACCGGTTGTTGGCGTTGAGGATGCCGGCGAACAGCGTCTCGAGCGACACGAGCGCCAGATAAGGAAAAGTGATGCGGGTGAGCGCGACCGCCAGGTCGAAACGCTCCGGATCGCCGGCGAGGCCCGGCGCGAGCAAGCCGACGACTTCCGGCGTGAACAACAGCGCGATGGCGAGCAGCACCAGATTGATGGTGACCAGGGCGGCCGCGATCTGATCGGCGAACAGCTTGGCGGCGGGAAGGCCGGCCTCCTCCAGCGTGCGCGCATAGGCCGGCACGAAGGCGGCGGCGAAAGCGCCTTCGGCGAAGATCGCGCGGAAATGGTTGGGCAGGCGAAACGCCACGAAGAAGGCGTCGGCGATGGGCCCGGCGCCGAGAATAGCGGCCATGACCACGTCGCGGATGAAGCCCGTGAGGCGCGAGACGAGCGTGAGCCCGCCGACAGTGGCGATGCGCCTGATCATGCGTCCTCGTGGTCTTTCAACGGCGATCCCCGTTCGCGGCAGAGGCGTATCGGAATTTCAGGGGCCTGGCTATGCTTCCTCTGGCCACGTGCAGCCCTTTGGCGTGCCTCTTCCTATTCCTTTTCGTCATTGCCGGGCTCGTCTCTTCTCCCTCCCCCTTTCAGGGGGAGGGAGAGGTTCTCCTTTGCGCTACCGCTTCGCTAAGGCGTTTGCCAGGTCGCGTGACGAGAGGAAGCGGGTCGAGATGCGCTTTGCACACTTGAAGACCCACCACGGCTTCGAGCGGCTGAGGCTACGCGGCCTCTCCGGCGCACGCGACGAGTTCCACCTCGCGGCCATCGTCCAGAACCTCAAGACGATGGCCTTGCGGCTGGCGTGGCCCCCGCCAGGCCTCGCGGTCGCGTAAGCTGCGTGAGAGCCGCTGCCGGTGGCGTCCCGTAGCATCGGTAGACCCGCCACCACCCAACCGGGTGCTGATGAAAGGCAAAGAACCCCTCAGCCTCGCAGCAGCGAGGAGGACCAAGCCGGATCCGCCGCCGACTTTATCGACAGTATCTGCCAATAGCTGACTCCCCACGCCCTGGCTGTTGGCGAGTCACAACGAACAGCTACTTCAGGGCAGGCGCGTATTCCCCGGATTGCCAGGCGGCGAGAAAAATCCAGGCACGCGAAAGGGCCCAAGTGGGAACCAAAGTGCTTCCCCCTCCATTGATTAAGGGAGTCGGAGGCAGACGCCTGCGAACTCGAACCCTCTATCCCCCCAAGGAGGATCTAACATGAAAATCACCACCATCAGCGCATTGTCCGCCATCGCCTTGTTTGGCTTTGCAGGCACGGCCCTTGCCGAGGACGTCTCCGGCAAGATTCAAGGTATCGATCAACAAGCCAACTCCATCACGCTCGACGACGGCATGACCTATCAGCTCGGCGAGGGAGTTTCCCTGGACGCGTTTTCCGAGGGTCAGAATGTGACGCTGTCCCTTGAGGACGAGAACGGCCAGCGGGTGGCTCAGGATATCCAAGCCGACGCAGTGAGCGCCACCGAAGACTCGGAAATGGCTCCCCCAGCAGCGTCAGAGGCGCCCGAAGCACCGCAAGATTACTAGACCCGACTGAACCACAACACCTAGGCCCGTCCTCCGGACGGGCCTAGGAATTCGGTTAAGGTGACGGGCTCAGCGACTTGCGCTCTGGACAGTATCGTCCTCACTCTGCGGTGCAGGTTGGGCTAAGCCCTTGCCTCTCCTGACCGGAGGGCCAACGGGCCCCTCACCTGGCCTTTCCCTCTTGATCGTCGCAGGGATGGCACGCGGTCGACCCACTGGCCTGATTTCCGGCGGAATGGCCTTGAGCCGCTTCGTGGAGAGACTGTTGGGTTGGGCGAGCGAGGCCCCTGCCTCTGGAGTTGCTAAGATCAGAGCGCCGAGCCAAACAGCGCCAAGACCAGCAATGACGGTTAAAGGTCGTCGCACAGCGCATCTCCCACGGCTTCGAGTTCCTTGGGCTCTCTAAAACTCAAGCTGGATTTCCCTCAGACCAAGGCACACCGCCAAAATGAGGCGGAATGATGGTAGCTCCGTCTCCCCCGAATGAAGGGACCGAAGGCTATGCCTTCATTGGGCCGGTCGACGCGGCCATTGAAGTTGCCGGTTCTTGGCCGGTAAGACCACGTCGTCGCGAAGTCCATCAATGCAGGATGGACGCGCCAGCTGCCGCGCGGCAACCGGAACTAAGTTCGTGCCGGCGGGTTCTCCTTTTAGTGGCATTGGAGCGATTTAGTGGCATTGGAGCGATTCCCCCCGTCAGCCCCGATGCCCTGACTAATAGAGAAGCCCGGCCTAACCCGGGCTTCTCTTATTCACCCCAGGAGACCGACATGGACACGACGACACTTCTCATCATCCTCATTCTCGTCCTGATCATTTTTGGCGGCGGCTGGTATGGCCGCGGACGCTGGTTCTAACAGCGTTAGCCTTCAATCGTGGGTCACAGCGTGTCAGTCGACAGAGCGAGCATTGCCTTCGGCCCTGAAGCGTTGTCGAGTTTCACCCAGATCCTTGAAGAGGTAACGGTGGATCTGATTGACGACGGCCTTTCCGCTGAGTTGATGCGATCCGACGGAATGCGTACAAAATTAGCGCTCCGGCTTCTCAGCTTCGCTCATTCCGGGTGCACTCCCACTCAAATCAAAAAGCGCTTACTGAGGGTGTCACGCAACGAGATCTCCGCCTCCCGAAGGTTGCGCGATCGCGGTGCTGAAACCAAAGCCGATGGGAACTAATTGCCTGCGAGGCAGTTAGCTTGATGACCGGGTCCGACGACACCGTCCTCGATGATGTGTCTGTTAGAACGACACCCTCCTTGTAGAACGACACCCTCCTTGATGATGTTTCCCCTCTCTTGAGACCTGCTCTTGAGACCTGCCGGGCAGTCCTCACTGCGCGAATGTTCGCGCACGAGTCAGTCAACGAGCATAGGAGGACGTACAATGAAATTCGCAACCCTTACCGCCGTGGCGGTTCTCTTTAGTGCCAGTTATGCCTTTGCTGGAGCCGGTGCGCCGGTTCCTGAAGGTTCTCAGTCCGGTGACAGTTCGGGTCGCCCGAGCGCGGTCTTGGATGACGCCGCATGCCAGAGCCTGTGGACAGTGGCCTCCCCGGACGGTGACACGTTATCCGGCGACATGGCGCTGCCGTATATCGTGAATTTCCAGATGGTCGATACGGACGAGGACGGAAAGATCTCCGACGCCGAGTTCAAGACTGCTTGCGGCAAGGGCTGGGTGCAGAGCGCCGACGCCTCGACCACCAAGGAAATGAGCCCGCCTGCAAAACTCTAACCGCTAAGTGATGCCGCGTAGCGTAACGGCAAGTAGAAGAAGCGGCCTCAGGGTTTTTCCTGGGGCCGTTTGCCGTTTCCGCTCTGGGCGCAGGTTGACCCAAGAGTTGAGCTTCACCTGGCCAACCCTAATTAAGGACCGCTAGCTTGGTGCGTGATGACGGGAGATCAACTTCATTCGGCTCAAGCGCAGGTAGAGGCGGCTTCTCATGAATGTGGAATTGCGGCGGGAGAGCATGCCACGCATCAGGCGAAGCATAGGACATGTCTATGATGTCCGGCTCGTCGCGCTGCGAGCTTGCGCCCGACGGTACTGGTTGAATAAGGGCTGTACCCAGCAATCCAACTGAGAGCAGAAGTCGCTTCATGGCCGCCTCGATCTCGGTGGGCCACCCGTCTTAATCTTAACAAAGTACCGCTGTGTTCGTTCCAAGGGGCGTCGGGCTCAACCCTTGGTGGGGTCCGATCACTGAAGCATCGCGGCTTGGGGAGCGTAACCGTGGTGGATGAGCCATTCATGCGGCGCGCTGCCGGGCGCGGAAGCGGACCGGGGGCGTGCAGCTCAGCCGCCGATGCGCGCCGTGCCCGAGCGTCCGTCGCTACGCACCCAGCGGACGGACTTGCCGTTGAGGGTGAACTTGTAGCAGTAGGACTTCCCTTCCATCCAGCTCGACCAGCGCTGGCAGAGCCTATTAGCCTCAATCCACCAGCGGCCATAATCGGAGGAGCCATCGCCTCTGGAAAACTCCGCAGCCATCCTGCCCATCTTGCCGCTCATGCGTCCGCCGGCCGCGTAGCGGATGGGCAGCTCGAAGCCTGAAATCTTGAGATAGACAGTCTTGCCACTAATGGCAGTACACAACGCGTCGCCCGCAAGAGATGGGGGGTCCGCGCTCATTGCGGCAGTCGGCAGGCTGATCGCCGCGGCAAAAAGGATGGCTCTGACTGTCATTGGGTCGGGAGGACCTGTCGTTGAAAAGTTAGGGGCTGGCCGACGGTCACGGCCTACTCGAGGCCAATCGGGCCTGCTTAGAGTTAACGTCGTGGGGAACTCCCGGTTCCTCGAAAAGGCCTCGACCCCCCGCATGCGAAGCGGAAGTCGAGGATGCCGCGCCTGCTGGCGCGGCCCTCACGCGGCTCGGATCGCCACCGTCTCAAACGTAGCGCGAGTGATAGCCACTGTCGTTCCATCAGGGCCGGCCAAAGTTTCGACATCGGCGCCGAGTTGTTGCGCGATCGCCTTGATAATGCCCGTGCCAAGCCCAGTTTTTGCTTGAGCAAAAACGCCTTCTGGCTTGCCAACCCCATCGTCAGCGACCGAAAGCTTCCAATTCGTTCCGGCTACCTCATACGCGACGGTGATGTGGCCTTCGACCTTCTCGTTGGGGAATGCATGCTTCACAGCATTCATGACGAGCTCAGTCACCATTAAGCCGAGACTCTCGGCCTGACGGGACGTGGCATAGCCTTCTTGGGCAACGACTTTTAGCGAGATAGGTTGGCTCTCACCAATCATGGAAGTGGCAAGGGTCTCGCACAACTTCGAGAGATAAGGCCCAATTTCGATAGGTCCACCGGCCCCGGATGCATGGAGCTGTCGCTGCACAGTGGCAATTGACAAAACGCGCTGGTGAGCGTCTTGGAGATGATGACGCGTGTCTTCCGACGTCACTGTCCGCGCTTTCATGAGTATGATGCTGGCAATGATTTGCAGGCTATTGGCAACGCGGTGCTCCAATTCCTGGAGCAGCACCTCCTGCTGTTGCAGCAGCGCGTCCTTCTGTCGTAGCAAGTCGTCCTTTTCATCCTCCAGCTTTCGCCTATCGGTGACATCCTCAATGCCTAGCAGAATGGTCGTGTCGGCACCTCCCTCGTAAAACAATTGGCACGCATTGACGCGCATCGTGCGAAATCCGAGGTGGGGAAAGTTATGCTCCACGTCAAAGCCATCAATCACCCGGTGCTCCGGTATGACCTTTTCCAGCAGCATGCGAAGCTGCGGAACGTCCCATTGTCCATTGCCCAATGTGTAAAGGTGCTGGCCTTGAGTCTCTTCGGGGCGAACGTTGAAAGCCGAATAGAAGGAGCGGCTCGCGGCGATAACACGCAATGCTTTGTCGAGCACGAGCACCGGCTCGTGGACTGTGTCGACGATGCCTTGGGCGAGTGCGCAGGCATCGCTAATGTCGGTAAACTGTTGCCTGAAGTGGGTTGCCAGCATTTGAAATACTCCCGTGAACAGATCTGCGCTCTCCAGAAGCCGGCCATTTAAGGATGGACGAGCCAGACTGAACGCCTCCGACGGGTAGCGTGGAGCACTCAGCACAGGCGAGTCTGTATAAAACAGGACACGGTGCGCCCGATGCTGTGTTTAGGTTTTCCTTGGCCCGAATGGAGGGTGAGGAGGCCCCGTATGAACAATCAGCCGGCTTGTGACGGGCATGGATTGGTAGCGGCAGCTAGTGCGCCGAGGAAAAAATCTAATTCCGCTTTAGCTTGGTCAGTCGGCGGCCCAGCCGGTCACGCTGAAGGCGCGCGTTCACACGGTCCCCCCGCTGACTTGGATCACGCATCCTCCGGTTCTCGCCTCAGTCCGGGCGCGTCATGCAAAACCACATTTAACAGCGAATTGTGCACTTTTAGGTCGCCGTTGTACTCGATGAAACCG